>JAICJC010000063.1 GCA_025928655.1 Thermoleophilia bacterium
CGGAGGGTCCCGGGTATCCTCAGAGGGAGAGATGGCCTCGCAGAAGCGGATCCGGGTTGGCGACGTCCCGATCGGCGGCGGCTCGCCGGTCGTCGTCCAGTCGATGACGCTGACGAACACCAACGACGTCGAGGCGACGCTCGGCCAGATCCGGCGCCTCGCCGACGCCGGCTGCGAGCTCGTCCGCGTCGCCGTCCCCGGCCGGGCCGACGCCGACGCGCTTCCGGCGATCGTGGCCGGCTCGCCGCTGCCCGTGATCGCGGACATCCACTTCAACGCCTCGCTCGCCCTGCGCGCGATCGACGCCGGCGTGGCCTCGGTGCGGATCAACCCCGGCAACATCGGCGGCCCCGACAAGGTCGAGCAGGTCGTCTCCGGGGCCAAGGCCGCGGGCGTCCCGATGCGGATCGGGGCCAACTCGGGCTCGCTGCCCGACCACCTGCGCCAGTTCGCGACCAGCGACCCGCCGGGCGCGCTGGTCGAGGCCGCGCTCGAGGAGGTGCGGCTGCTCGAGAAGCTCGACTACCACGAGTTCAAGATCTCGGTCAAGAGCTCCTCGGTGCCGGTGATGATCCAGGCCTACCGGCAGCTGTCCGCGAAGGTGCCCTACCCGCTGCACCTGGGCGTGACCGAGGCCGGACCGCCGTTCACCGGCACGGTCAAGAGCGCGATCGGAATGGGCTCGCTGCTCGCCGACGGGATCGGCGACACGATGCGGGTGTCGCTGACCGCCGACCCGGTCGAGGAGGTCAAGGTCGCCTGGGAGATCCTGCGCGTCCTCGGCCTGCGGCACAAGGGCCCGGTCATGATCGCGTGCCCGTCATGCGGGCGCACGAACGTGGACGTCCTCGAGCTGGCCGAGCGCGTGGAGGAGCGCCTCGCCGGCTATGACGAGGTGTTCGAGGTGGCGGTCATGGGCTGCGCCGTCAACGGGCCGGGCGAGGCGGGCGACGCCGACTTCGGCATCGCGGGCGGCCGTGACGCCGGCTTCATCTACGCGCACGGCGAGGTCCTGCGCAAGGTGAGCCAGACCGCCCTCGTCGAGGAACTGTTCGCCGAGATCGACGCCTGGATCGCGGCGGGCATGGTGCGGCCCGAGCGCAAGACGCGGAAGCTCAAGCTGCCCGTCGTCGCTGCCGGCAGCGCCTAGACGCCGTCGACGTCGCGGCGGCGGCAGTAGGCGTCGAACCGGGCGTGCTTGCCCAGGTACGCCTCGAGCTCCGAGAGCCCGAACCGGATCCAGTCGTCCACGAACCGCTCGTCCACGGTGAGCTCCGTCGTGGCGGTGTCGTTCGGGTTCATGCCCGCATCATCGGCAGCGCCCGGCCACGGGGAGACTCGCCGGAACGTGGTATTCGGGGATGACGCGAATGGGTACCATGGCGAGATGCTCAACAAGCGAAAAGCAGCCATCGGATACGCGACCTACGTCGTCGGCACCCGGGTTGCCAGGCGTGCGGTGCGCCGCAAGGCGCACACCATGGTGAGCACCGTGCGCATGCGCAGCCGGCCGCGGCGCCGGCGCATGCTCCCGCTCGTCGGCGGCACCGCCGCCGCCATCGCGGGTGCGAGCCTGATCGCCGCGCGGCGCCACCACGGCGCCGTCGGCGAGCACTGAACCTGCGGGGCCGGGCGGCCGGTGGCCCTCACCGGTCGCCCGTGCCGCCGCGG
Organism: Thermoleophilia bacterium; assembly: GCA_025928655.1. GTDB lineage: Bacteria > Actinomycetota > Thermoleophilia > Gaiellales > JAICJC01 > JAICJC01. Next base: position 1,672 of record JAICJC010000063.1, read on the forward strand.
CACGGCTCCGTCGACCCCGCTCGATAGACTGGCTACCCCGTGCCCGAGTCCCCGCCGTACGTCCATCTGCACGTCCACAGCGAGTACTCGATCCTCGACGGTGCGTGCCGGATCAACCCGCTCGTGGCCCGCGCGGCCGACCTGGGCATGTCCGCGGTCGGGCTCACCGATCACGGTTCGATGGCGGGCGCCGTCGAGCTGACGCGGGCTGCCGGCAAGGCCGGCGTGAAGCCGATCCTGGGCTGCGAGATGTACGTGGTCGACGACCATGCCAACCGCGTCCAGAAGGAGCGCCGCGCCCACCTGACGCTGCTCGCCGAGACGACCGAGGGCTACCACAACCTCGTCCGGCTCGTGTCGGCCGCCTACCTCGACGGCTACTGGTACCGGCCCCGGGTCGACCTCGACCAGCTGGCCGCGCACTCCGACGGCATCATCGCCCTCTCGGGCTGCCTCTCGGGGCGGGTGTGCAAGGCGCTCGTCGAGGGCGACGACACCCTCGCCCGCACGGAGCTCGAGCGGCTGGCCGACATCTTCGGCCGCGACCACGTCTACGTCGAGCTGCAGGACGGCGGCATCGACATCCAGACGCAGATCAACCCGCGCCTGGCCGGCCTGGCCCGCGACGCGAGCCTGCCGCTCGTCGGAACGGGCGACGTCCACTATCTGACCGCCGCCGACGCGATCCCGCACGAGGCGCTGCTCTGCATCCAGACGAACGACACGCTCGACAACCCCAACCGGTTCCGGTTCTCGAACCACGGCTTCTACCTGAAGAGCCCGGAGGAGATGTACGCGCTGATGGCGCAGGCGTGGGGCGAGGACATGCTGCGGCGCACGGTCGAGATCGCCGAGCGCTGCAACGCCCACATCGACCTCGACACCCTGCACCTGCCGAAGTTCGACGTCCCGGACGGCAAGACGGCGCCGGCCTACCTGCGCGAGCTGGCCGAGGCCGGCCTCCGCGAGCGCTACGGGGCCGAGACGCCGGAGCTGCGGCGGCGGCTCGAGTTCGAGCTGAAGACGATCGAGGAGATGGGCTTCCCCGACTACTTCCTGATCGTCTGGGACTTCATCCGCTTCGCCCGCGCCGACGGCGTGTCGGTCGGCCCGGGGCGCGGCTCGGCGGCCGGCTCGCTGGTCGCCTACTGCCTGCGGATCACCGACCTCGACCCGATGCGCTACTCGCTCCTCTTCGAGCGCTTCCTGAACCCGGGCCGCAAGTCGCTCCCGGACGTCGACGTCGACTTCGCCGTGGCCGGCCGCGAGCGCGTCATCAACTACGTGGCCGAGAAGTACGGCCGCCGCAACGTGGCCCAGATCATCACCTTCGGCAAGATGCAGCCCAAGGCCGCCATCAAGGACGCCGGCCGCGTGATGGGCATCCCCTACGGCGTCGTCGACCGGATCGCGAAGCTCGTGCCCGAGGTGCCCAAGATCTCCTTCGAGGCCTGCATGAAGCCGGGCGCCGAGCTGCGCCGCTCCTACGACAGCGACGAGACGACGAAGAAGATCGTCGACATGGCCCTGCCGCTCGAGGGCGTCGTCCGCAACGACTCCATCCACGCGGCGGCCGTCGTGATCGGCGACCGGCCGCTGACCGAGTACCTGCCGCTGCAGCAGAAGGGCGCCGACTCCGAGGTCGTGACCCAGTTCTCGATGGGCGACGTGGAGGCGCTCGGCCTGCTGAAGATGGACTTCCTGGGCCTGCGTAACCTCGACGTGATCGACCGCGCGATCGACGTGATCGAGCACTCGACCGGCGTGCGCCTGGACATGGACGCCCTCCCGCTCGACGACCGCGAGACGTACGAGATGATGGCCCGCGGCGAGGCGACGGGCGTGTTCCAGTTCGAGTCGTCGGGCATGCGCGACGCGCTGCGCCTGGTGAAGCCGACCGAGTTCGAGGACCTGATCGCCCTGAACGCGCTCTACCGGCCGGGCCCGATGCAGTTCATCCCCGACTACGCGCGCAACAAGGCCGACCCGAGCCGGGTCACCTACGAGGACGAGCGCCTGCGGCCGCTGCTCGAGGGCACGCACGGGATCTGCATCTACCAGGAGCAGTTCATGGAGATCGCCAAGGCGGTGGCCGGCTTCACGCCCGCCGAGGCGGACGACCTGCGCAAGGCGATCGGCAAGAAGGTCGCCTCGCTGATGGCGTCGCTCAAGGAGAAGTTCATTCAGGGGTGCGCGACGAACGGCGCCTCCGAGGCGGTCGGCAAGTCGCTGTGGGCGAAGATCGAGGTCGCCGCCGACTACGCGTTCAACAAGGCCCACGCCGCCTGCTACGCCCTGATCGCCTACCGCACCGCGTACCTGCGCGCGAACTACCCGGCGGAGTACATGGCGGCGCTGATCTCGTCGGTCATGTCGACGAAGGACCGGGTGCCGTTCTACGTGACGGAGTGCGCCGACATGGGGCTCGAGGTGCTGCCGCCGGACGTGAACACGAGCGGCTCGGACTTCACCGTGGTCGACGGCCAGATCCGGTTCGGCCTCTCGGCGGTGAAGCGGGTCGGCGACGGCGCCGTGCGGGCGATCATCGCCGCCCGCGAGGAGCGGCCGATCGCCTCGATCTGGGACTTCTGCGAGCGGGTCGACATGACGGTCACCAACCGCGGCATGCTCGAGAGCCTGATCGCCTGCGGCGCGCTCGACTCCACCGGCGCGACCCGCCAGGGCATGATGGAGGTGCTCGAGCGGGCGCTTCAGAACGGGCAGAAGACGCAGGCCGATGCCATGGTCGGGCAGGGGTCGATCTTCGACCTCGAGGGCGACGGGTCGAACGGCTCGGGGCCGATCTCACGCAGCCATCAGCCCGTGGTGGGGGAGGAGTGGCCGCGCGACGAGCTGCTGCGGCGGGAGAAGGAGGTGCTCGGGCTCTATGTCTCGAGCCATCCCCTGGCGCCGCTGCGCGACCAACTCGCGCGCAAGGTCGACGTCCCGCTGAAGGCCATCGAGGAGCTGCCGGACGGCAAGGTGATCACGGTCGGCGGGATCGTCTCCGGCCTGCGCCAGCTGCTGACGAAGAAGGGCGACCAGATGGCGGTGGCGGAGCTCGACGACGTGACCGCGACGGCCGAGGTGGTCGTCTTCGCGAGCACCTGGGAGCTGTGCCGGCCGACGCTGCGGCCCGACGCGGTCGTGCTCGTCAAGAGCCGGGTCGACCGCCGCTCGGAGGGCAAGGTGCAGCTGCTCGCCCTCGAGGTGGTGCCGTTCGAGGCCGTGCCCGACCAGGAGGTGGTGCGCCTCCGCGTCGACGCCCGGGTGGTGGGGGCCGGAGTCATGGACGAGCTGAAGACGCTGATCGGCGAGTATCCCGGCCAGGCGCCGGTCGAGCTCGAGGTGCACACGTCGGCCGGGCCCAAGATGCTGCGGCTGGGGCCGGGCTTCCGGGTGCGGCCCGACGGCGACTTCCTGGCCGAGGCCCGGGCGCTGCTCGGCGCGGCCGCTCTCGTCTAGTGGGTCGTCGGGCAACGTAGCGTGCCGGCGGCGGTCTTCGCCGTGCTCGACGGTGACGTCGCCGTGCGCCTGGCCGACGGGCTCGCCGACATCTACGCCGAGGCCTTCGCCGCTCCGCCCCACAACGAGCCGCCGGAGGCCGCGGATCGCTTCCGCGAGTCGCTCGACCGCCATGTTTCCCGGCCGGGGTTCCGGGCCGCCGTCGCGTGGGCGGAGGGCGCAGACCTCGTGGGCTTCGGGTACGGGCATACGAGCCTGCCCGGCCAGTGGTGGCACGACCGGGCGGCGGCGGCGCTCCCGGCGGCGGAGGCCGGCCGGTGGCTGGACGAGCCGTTCGTGATCGTCGAGCTGGCGGTGCGGCCGCGCTGCCGGCGCCGCGGGATCGGCGGGCGCCTGCACGACCTCCTGCTCGAAGGCCTGCCGCACGCAAGCGCGGTGCGCTCGGCCCGCGCCGACGACGAGGACGCGCGCCGCCTGTACGATGCCCGTGGCTGGCAGGAGATCGGGCGCGACCTCGCCTTCGTCCCGGGCGGGGATCGGTACGTGATCCTGGCCCGCCGACTCGCTGGGCATCCGGGCTGATTCCTAGAATGACCCGCTCATGATCGTTGCCGATCTCATGCTCGACCTGGAAGTGTTCCAGGGGCCGTTCGACCTGCTGCTGGCGCTCGTGATGCGCGAGGAGATCGAGCTGGCGGAGCTGCCGATCGCCGAGGTCGTCGTGGCCTACGTGGAGCACGCGTACGAGGACGGCGTCCTCGACCTCGAGTCGGCCAGCGAGTTCCTCGTCCTGATCGCCGCGCTGCTCGAGATCAAGGTGCGCCTGCTCTTCCCGGGCGAGGAGGACGAGGAGGAGCCGTTCACCGCCGAGCAGGCCGAGGCCGAGCTGCTGGCGCGGCTGCTGCAGTACCGCCGCTTCGCCGCGGCCGCCCGCTGGCTGACCGACCGGGCCGGGGCCGAGCAGCGCGTCTTCCGCGCCGGGCCGGCGCCCCTGGCGCCGCGGCCGCAGCCCGAGGTGGCGCCGTTCTCGGAAGACCCGTGGGCCCTGCACGCCGCCATGGGCCGCCTGCTCGAGCCGCCGCCGGAGATCGACCTCTCCGCCGTGCGCCGCCGGCTCGTCCCGGTCAGCCACTTCCTGGCCGAGTTCCGCAAGGTCCTGCGCGAGCGGCGCGCGTTCGCGTTCGACGAGGCGGTGGCGGGGCTCGACCGGCTGGCCCAGGCCGCCGCCTTCCTGGCGGTGCTCGAGCTGTACAAGAGCGGCGAGATCGTCCCGGAGCAGGCGTCCGTGTTCGGGCCGATCCGGGTGACGCGGCGCGGCGCTCCGGACGGGCGGCGGGCGATCGCCTGATGGCCGAGCTGACCCACACCGTCGAGGCGCTGCTCTTCGTCGCCTCCGAGCCGCTCACGGTGCGCGAGCTGGCGGCGCTGACCGAGGCGCCCGCGGCCCGGGTCGAGCGCGCCCTCGACGCGCTCGGCGACCGCTACGGCGAGAATCGCTCCGGCGTCGTGCTGGAGCGGGTGGCCGGCGGCTACGGCTTCCGCGCCTCGGCGGCGACGGCGGCAGCCTGTGCGCGGCTCGTCAACCGCGCCCAGAACCGCCCGCTGAGCCAGGCCGCGACCGAGACGCTCGCCGTCGTCGCCTACCTGGGGCCCGTCTCGCGGCCCGAGATCGCCCGTATCCGCGGCGTCGCGGCCGACTCGGCGGTCGCCGGCCTGCTCGAGCGCGGCCTGATCGAGGAGTCGGGCCGCGGCGACACGCCGGGGCAGCCGGTGCTCTACAGCACGACTGGCCTCTTCGAGCGGGCGTTCGGCCTCGAGGAGGGACTCGCCAGTCTGCCGGGCCTGGGCGACTTCGACCTGCCGGACGCCGACCACGAGGCGCTGCGGGCGCGGCTGCACGTGGTGGCCGACCAGCGTGCCGGTCAGGCTTAACCGGTACCTCGCGTCCACCGGCGTCGGCTCGCGTCGCGCGGCCGACGAGGTCATCCGCGCCGGCCGCGTGACGGTGAACGGGGCGGCGGCAGAGCTGGGCACGCTGGTGTCGGAGGCCGACGACGTGCGCGTCGACGGCCGGCCGGTGCAGGTGCAGGCGGCGATGGTCGTCCTGCTGCACAAGCCTGCGGGCGTCGTCACGACCGTGCGCGATCCGCAGGGTCGCCCGACGGTCGTCGACTTCGTGCCCGCGCCGGTGCGGCTCTTCCCGGTGGGGCGGCTCGACCGCGACACGACCGGCCTCCTCCTGCTCACGAACGACGGGGCCCTGGCCGACCGGCTGATGCACCCGCGCCACGGCGTCCGCAAGACGTACGTGGCCCGGGTCGCCGCCGACCCGGGCGAGCCCGTGCTCGAGCGGCTGCGCCGGGGCGTCGAGCTGGACGACGGCCCGACCGCGCCCGCCGGCGTGCGCCTCGCCGGCCCGGGACGGGTCGAGATCACGATCCACGAGGGCCGCAACCGCCAGGTGCGGCGGATGCTGGCGGCCGTCGGGCACCCGGTGCGGGCGCTGCATCGCTCCGCCTACGCCGGCCTGGAGCTCGGCGACCTCGGGCCCGGCGAGTGGCGCGAGCTGACCGATGCCGAGGTGGAGGCGCTCCGCGATGCATGACGTCGCCGTCGTCGGCGCGGGCATCTCCGGCCTCGTCGCCGCCCACCGGCTGCGGGCGGAGGGCGCCGGCGTGGTCGTGCTCGAGGCGTCGGGGCGCGTCGGCGGCCGGGTGTGGACCCCGACGGTCGCCGGCGTGCGGTTCGAGGCCGGGGGAGAGGCGGTCGACCGCGTGAACGCCACGCTGCGCGCCGTCGCGGGCGAGGTCGGCGCCGAGCTGCGCGACTCCGAGGTCGGCTGGGGCGATCACGGGCCGGTGCCGGTCACATGGCACGTCGGCGGCCGCACGTTCGCGCGGGCCGAGGGCGCATACCTGCGGCTCGGCGACGAGCTCGACCGGCTGGGGGCGGAGGCCGAGGCGGACGACGCGCTCTCGGTCGCCGAGTGGCTGGCGGCGCAGGGCGCCTCCGCGTACGAGCGGGCGGTGTGCGAGACCGGCATCGCGGTCACGGCCTCGACGGTGCCGCTGCGCCTGATGTCGCTGCGCGCGCTGGCGGTGAAGCACGCCGCCCGAAGCGGCGCCGGCGACGGCTCGGAGCTGCGCTTCGCCGACGGCGCCGGCGGGTTCGCGGAGCGGATCGCCGCCGGCCTGGGCGAGCGCCTCCTCCTGGGCCGGCCCGCGGCCGCGGTGCGCGCGGGGGCCGACGGCGTCGAGATCGAGGCGCCGGGCGGGCCGCCGGTGCGGGCGGGGAGGGCCGTCGTCGCCGTGCCGCTGCACGCGCGGGCGCGAATCGCGGGCCTGCGGCCGACCCCGGGGGGGCGCTACGGGGTCGCGGTGAAGTCGCTCTTCATGCTCGCTGACGACCTGCCCGAGGCCGCGCCGGCGGCGGTCATCACCGACTCCGTCATCGGCTACACGTACCGCCACGGCCCGCGCACCCTGGGGAGCTTCGTCGGATCAACGCCGGCGGGATGGCTGGTGCGGCAGCCGCCGGCGATCGCCGACCGCGCCGTCGCCGAGGCGGTGCGGGCCTGCTTCGGCGCCCGGCTGGAGCGGGCCGTCCGGGTGCCCTACCGGCGCAGCTACCTGATCTACGCCCCCGGCGAGCTGGCCGGGTGGGGCAGCCGCCTAGGCGAGCCGGACGGTCGGGTGCACTACGCCGGCGCCGAGACGTCCGCCCTGCCGAGCTTCATGGAAGGCGCGGCCCGGGCGGGCGAGCGGGCGGCCGCCGAGGTGCTCGCGGCCGGCCCGTGAATCTGGTGCCCGGCACCGGTTACTCACTCACGAAGCCCATGCGCTCCTTGATGAGCGTCACGGTCGCACCCGAGACCTCGCGCGCCCGCTCGGCCCCTGCCGACAGCACCGTCTGCAGGTGGGCCGGGTCGGCCCGCAGCTCGAGGTAGCGCTCCCGCACGGGGCGCAGGTACTCGACCACCGCCTCGGCGACGTCGGTCTTGAACTGGCCGTAGCCGGCGCCGTCGTAGGCGGACTCGACCTCCTCGGCGGAGCGTCCGGTGGCGACGGCGGCGATCTCGATCAGGTTCGCGATCCCCTCCTTGCCCTCGCCCCGGCGCACCTCGCGGCCGGAGTCGGTCACGGCGGAGCGCAGCTTCTTCGCGACCGTCTCGGGCGGGTCGACCACGAGCACGGTGCCTCCGGGCGTGCCGCCGGTCGTGCTCATCTTGCGGGTCGGGTCCTGGAGGTCCATGACGCGGCCGCCGGTGCTGGGGATGGCCGCCTCGGGCAGCCGCAGCGTCTCACCGTAGCGGCTGTTGAAGCGCTGGGCGATGTTGCGGGCGAGCTCGAGGTGCTGGCGCTGGTCGTCTCCGACGGGCACCCGGTCGGTGTCGTAGAGCAGGATGTCGGCCGCCTGCAGCACCGGGTAGGTGAAGAGATCGACCGAGACGGACTCGCGTCCCTCGCTCTTGTCCTTGAACTGCGTCATCCGGGACAGCTCGCCGAACGACGCCACCGCGCCGAGCAGCCACGCGCCCTCGCTGTGGGCGGGGACGTGGCTCTGGACGAAGAGGGTGCAGCGGTCCGGCTCGAGGCCGGCGGCGAGCAGCGTCGCGGCGGTGTCGAGCGTGTTCTCGGCCAGCGTGTCGCGGTCGTATGCGACCGAGATCGAGTGCAGGTCGACGACGCAGTAGAACGCCTCGCCCAGATCCTGGTCGGTGACGTAGTGGCGGATCGCGCCGATGTAGTTGCCGAGATGCTTCTGGCCGGTGGGCTGGATGCCGGAGAAGACGCGGGTCATGTGCGCGGCCACTGTAGCCAACCCCGCACGGGACTTCGGCCCCATGCGCGTCGGTAGGATGCTCCCCGAGATGGCAGCCCCACCGTCAACCTGGTCACCGTCCGCGTGGCGGGCGATCCCGGCCGACCAGCAGCCCGAGTGGCCGGACGGCGAGCACGCCCGCGAGGTGCGCGAACGGCTGCTGGGGATGCCGCCGCTCGTCTTCGCCGGCGAGGCCCGCAACCTGCAGGCGGCGCTGGCCGAGGTGGCCGCCGGCCGCGGCTTCCTGCTCCAGGCGGGCGACTGCGCCGAGTCGTTCGGTGACTTCTCCGCGGTCACGATCCGCGAGAAGCTGAAGATCATGCTCCAGATGGCGGCGGTGCTCACCTACGGCGCCATGCTGCCGGTGGTGAAGGTGGGCCGGATCGCCGGCCAGTTCGTGAAGCCGCGCTCCTCGCCCGTCGAGGTCGTCGACGGCGCCGAGATCCCGAGCTTCCGCGGCCACATGGTGCACGACGACGCGCCGACCCTGGCCGGCCGCATCCCCGACCCGGAGCGGATGGTGCAGGGCTACCACCAGTCGGCCGCGACCCTCAACCTGCTGCGCGCGTTCACGAAGGGCGGCTTCGCCGACCTGACGAAGGTGCACCTGTGGAACCAGGAGTTCGTCGCCACCTCACCGGAGGGGCGCAGGTACGAGCGGATCGCCGCCGAGATCGAGCGCGCGCTCGCCTTCATGGCCGCCTGCGGCATCGACCTGGAGCGCGAGCGGCGCCTGCACGAGGTGGACGTGTGGACGAGCCACGAGGGCCTGCTGCTCGACTACGAGGAAGCCCTCACCCGGCGCGACTCGCTCACCGGCCGCTGGTACGACTGCTCCGCCCACATGCTGTGGATCGGGGAGCGCACCCGGGCCGCCGACGGCGCCCATGCCGAGTTCTTCGCCGGCGTGGGCAACCCGCTCGGGATCAAGGTCGGGCCGACGGCGACGCCCGCCGAGGTGCTCGACCTGTGCGCGCGGCTCGACCCCGACCGCACGCCCGGGCGGCTGACGCTGATCTGCCGCATGGGCGCCGGCCGGGCCGCCGAGGCGCTGCCGCCGGTCATCCGGGCGGTGACCGACGCCGGCCACCCGGTCGTGTGGGCGTGCGACCCGATGCACGCGAACGTCTTCCGCACGCCCGCCGGGGTGAAGACGCGCCGGTTCGAGGACATCATGGCCGAGATCCGCGGCTTCTTCGCGGCCTGCCGCGAGTGCGACGTGTGGCCGGGCGGGATCCACCTCGAGTTCACCGGCGAGGACGTCACGGAGTGCCTGGGCGGGGCCGAGGCGGTGCTCGAGGATCACCTCAGCGTCCGCTATCACAGCCTGTGTGACCCGCGCCTGAACGCGCGCCAGTCGCTCGACCTGGCCTTCCGGCTGGCCGAGCTCATGCGCGGCGAGGACCGGCCCGCCCCGGGAGGCGTGACCTGATGCGCGTCGCCGTCGTGGGCCTCGGCCTCATCGGCGGCTCGGTCGGCCTCGCCGCCGCGGGGCGCGGAGACGAGGTGGTGGCGTTCGATCCCGACCCGGATGCCGCCGCGGCCGGGCTCGAGACGGGCGCCGCGGGCAGCATGGCCGATTCGCTGGAGGCGGCCGTCGCCGACGCCGACCTGGCCGTCGTGTGCGGGCCGGTCGCCCGCCTGCCCGACCTCGTCGCGCGCACGCTCGAGGCCACCGGGCCGGGCTGCGCGGTATCCGACGTCGGCTCGACCAAGGCCCGCCTGATGGCGGACGCCGGCCGCAGCAGCCGCTTCGTCGGCGGGCACCCGGTGTGCGGCTCCGAGGCGCGCGGGGTGCGCAATGCCCGCGCCGACATGTTCGCCGACGCCACCTGGTTTCTCACCCCCGTAGCCGAGACCGACCCGGAGTGCCATCGCCGGCTGCACGCGTTCGTGGCCGGGCTGGGGGCGCGCCCGGTCGCGATCGACCCCGGCGCTCACGACCGCCTGGTCGCGCTCACGAGCCACCTGCCGCACGCGATCGCGAACGTGCTCATGAACCAGACCGGCTCGGGCCGCGTCGACGGCCACGACCCGCTGGCCGCGGTGGGCGGCTCGTTCCGCGACATGACCCGGGTCGCGGGCGCGAACGCGCGCATCTGGGTCGACATCTTCCTCGACAACCGCGACGCGCTGCTCGACGGCCTGCGCGAGCACGGCCGCCGGATCGATGAGCTCACCCGCGCGCTCGAGCGCGAGGACGCGGGCTTCGTCGCCCGGTGGGTGGCGGAGGCGGCCGGCAACCGCCGCCGGCTGCTCCAGGCCGCCTACCCGGCGGTGCCGGAGGAGCTCTACCGCGTCCGCGTGCACGTGCCTGACCGGCCCGGCGTGCTGTCGGGGATCACGCAGGCGCTGGGCGCGGAGGGCATCAACATCGAGGACTTCGAGCTGCACCACATGTCGGCGGACGTCGGCGGCACGGTCGTCGTGCTGGTGGCCGGCGCCGCCCAGGCCGAGCGGGCGGTGGAGCTGCTCGACGCCCAGGGCTACGGCGCGGTCGCGACGGCGGCGGTGGAGCCGTGAGCGCGGCGGCGGCGCGGTTCTCGCCGGCGGGCGCGATCTCGGGCGAGCTCGCGGTCCCCGGCGACAAGTCGATCAGCCACCGGGCGGTGATGGTGGCGTCGCTGTGCGACGACCCGGTCGACGTGCTCGGGTTCGGGGCGTCGGCCGACACCCTGGCCACGGTCGCGACGATGCGCGCGCTGGGCGTGAAGATCGAGCGGCCCGACGACGACGTCCTGCGCGTCCACGGCGTCGGCCTGCGCGGCCTGCAGGCGCCGTCGGGCCGGATCGACGTCGAGAACGCCGGCACGCTGATGCGCCTGCTGCCGGGCATCCTGGCCGGCCAGATGGGCGAGTTCGTGCTCGACGGCGACGACAGCATCCGCCGCCGGCCGATGGGCCGGATCGCCGGCCCGCTGGCCGAGATGGGCGTCGCGCTCGAGACCACCGACGGCTGCCCGCCGGTGCGCATGCACGTGAGCGGCCAGGTCGCGCCGGTCACCTACCGCCTGCCGGTCGCCTCGGCCCAGGTGAAATCGTGCGTGCTCTTCGCCGGCCTCTTCGCGGAGCGGGGGATGACCGTCGTCGAGGAGCCGGTGCCGACGCGCGACCACACGGAGCGCATGCTGCGCGATGCGGGCGTGCCGGTCGACCGCCGGCCGGGCCGGGTGGCAGTCTCGCCGGTGACCCGGCTCCAGCTCGACGAGGTGCGGGTGCCGGGCGACTTCTCCTCGGCGGCGCCGTTCATCGTCGCGGCCACCGTCGTGCACGGCTCCGGGCTCACACTGCGCGGGGTCGGCATAAACCCCACCCGCACCGGCCTGCTCACGGTGATGGAGCGGATGGGCGCGCGGGTCGGGCTCTTCAACCGCCGCCTCGCCGGCGCAGAGCCGGTCGCCGACGTCGAGGTGCGGCCGGCCGAGCTGGTCGCGACCGAGATCGAGCCCGAGCTGGTGCCGGCGCTGATCGACGAGCTGCCGCTGGTGGCGCTCCTGGCCTGCTTCGCCCGCGGCGAGACGACCATCCGCGGCGCCGGGGAGCTGCGGGTGAAGGAGTCCGACCGCATCGACACGGTCGTGGCCGCCCTGAACGCCGTCGGCGGGCACGTGGAGGCGCTCGAGGACGGCTTCCGCATCCGCGGCGTGCCGGCCCGGCTACGGGGCGGCAGCGTCGACGCCGCCGGCGACCACCGCGTCGCCATGCTGGGCGCCGTCGCCGGCGTCTGCTCGCAGCACGGCGTCGACGTGCGCGGCTCGGACGCCCTGGGCGTGAGCTTCCCCGACTTCTCCGAGCGACTGGCGGGCGTGACCGGATGACCACGAGCCGGGGTCAGACCCCTTCTGGCGGGTCCCGTCGCCGGCGGTCGGCAAGATCTCACCCCGCCAGAAGGGGTCTGACCCCGCTTGGCGGGTCCCCTCCTGGCGGGGCGGGGGCGCGGTGGTGATCACGATCGACGGCCCGGCGGGAGCGGGCAAGAGCACCGTCGCCCGGGCGGTGGCCGACCGGCTGGGCTACATGTACGTGGACACGGGCCTGATGTACCGCGAGCTGACCGCCGTCGCGATGGAGCGCGGCGTCGACCCCGGCGACGGCGACGCGCTGGCCGCGCTCGTCGGGGAGGCCCCGGCGGGCCCGGTCGACCTGCGCAGCGAGGCGGTGTCGGCCCGGGTGAGCGCCGTCTCCCGCCACCCCCAGGTGCGGCAGCGGATGCGCGCGCGCCAGCGCGAGCGCGCCCTCGTCCGCGACGCCGTGCTGGAGGGCCGCGACACCGGCAGCCGGGTGTGCCCCGACGCCGAGGTGAAGGTGTACCTGACCGCCTCGCTCGAGGCCCGCGCCGCCCGGCGGGCGGTCGACCTCGGCCTGGCCACAGACGAGGTGGGGCGCACCATCGCTGCCCGCGACCGCGGCGATGCCGAGCAGCTCGCGCCGGCGCCCGACGCGCACGTGATCGACACGTCGGGCCTCACGGTCGCCGAGGCCGTCGATGCGGTCGTGCGCCTGGTCGAGGCGGCCGCGTGACCCCGCAGGAGCTGGCGGGCTACGACCGCGCGTGGGTGTGGCTGCGCATGTTCCTGGGCGCGCTCGTCCGCGTGTTCCTGCGGCCGCGGGTGCACGGGCGCGAGCACGTCCCGCGGTCGGGCGCGGTCGTCTTCGTGGCGAACCACGAATCGTGGTGGGACATCCCGGCCGTTGGCCAGGTGCAGCCCCGCACGATCCGCTACATGGCCAAGAGCGAGCTCTTCCGCATCCCCGTGTTCGGGCGCATCATCGCCTGGGGCGGCGGCTTCCCCGTCCGCCGCGGCGAGCCCGACCGCGACTCGCTGCGGATCGTGCACGAGACGATCGAGGCCGGCGGCGTGGTCGGGATCTTCATCCAGGGCCACCGCCAGTCGGAGCTCGAAGGGGCCAAGGCGGGCGCCGGCCGCTGCGCCGTCGTCGAGGACGCGCCCGTGATCCCGGTCGCGGTGCGCGGGACGGGCACGTGGCGGCCGGGGCGCCGTGTCGACATCACCTTCGGCCCGCCGCGGAGATACGAGCGCGGCGACCGCCGGCCGGCGCAGGCCTACCGGGAGACGGCCGACGAGCTGATGGACGAGATCCGCGCGCTGTACGGGCAGTCTCGATGAGCGAGGACGGGCAGCGGGTGGGGGTCGTGGCCGTGGTCGGCTTCCCGAACGCGGGCAAGTCGACCCTCGTGAACCGGCTGACGTCGTCGCGGCACGCCGTGGTCGACGAGGTCCCCGGCGTCACCCGCGACCGCAACGAGCTGCTGTGCGAGTGGCGGGGGCAGACGTTCGTCCTCATCGACACGGGCGGCGTCAACGCGGGCGACGACTCGCCGATGCAGTCCGAGGTGGCCGCCCAGGCGCGCATGGCGGTCGAGGAGGCCGACGTCGTCGCGGCGGTCATCGACGCCCGCGCCGGCCTGGCCGCGGGCGACCAGGAGATCGCCCAGATCCTGCGCCGGTCGCACCGCCCGGTCGTCCTGGTCGCGAACAAGATCGACGACGCGGCCCACGAGCCGCTCGCGCTCGAGCTGCACAGCCTCGGGCTGGGCGAGCCGATCCCGGTCTCGGCCCTGCACGGCCGCGGCACGGGCGACCTGCTGGACGCGATCGTCGAGCGGCTGGACGCGGTCGAGGGCGGGGGGCGGCCGGCCGACGACGGCGCCGACGAGATCGCGGTCGCCATCCTGGGGCGGCCCAACGTCGGCAAGTCGTCGCTCCTGAACGCGATCCTGGGCCGGCCGCGCGTGATCGTGTCCGACCGGCCGGGGACCACCCGCGACGCCATCGACACCCCGTTCGTGCGGGGCGACCGCCGCTTCCGCCTGATCGATACCGCCGGCCTGCGCCGCAAGCGCCGGCACCGCCAGGGGGTGGAGTACTACAGCGAGGTGCGGGCGCTGGCCGCGGCCGAGCGGGCCGATGTCGCGCTCGTCCTGATCGACTCGTCCGAGGGCCTCGTCGAGGGCGACCTGTCCGTCGCCGACGTCGCCCGCAGGGCGGGCTGCGCGACCATCGTCGTGCTGTCGAAGTGGGACATCGCCACGACCACGGTCGAGGACGTCGGGGAGCGCCTGGGCGGGAAACTGCGCCAGCGGCCGTCGATTGTCACCTCCTCCGCCGTCACGGGCCGCAACGTCGACCGGCTGCTCGATGCCGTCGAGGAGGTGTTCGAGCGCTACACGTCCCGCGTCTCCACCGGTGAGCTGAACCGGGCGATGGCCGAGATCGGCGCCATGCGCGAGCCGCCGCGGCAGGGGCGCCGGCGCCTGAACATGCTGTACGCGACCCAGTACCGCACCCGCCCGCCCCGGTTCCGGATCGTGACGAACGACCGCCGGCTCGTGAACCGCGACTACGGCTTCTTCGTCGAGAACCAGCTCCGGCGCCGGCTGGGGCTCGAGGGGGTGCCGGTCGTGGTCGACTTCACGACCCGGTCGTGATCGCGCGGGTGCATCCGCTGGTCACGGCGCGCGCGGTCGACCAGGGGTTCGACTACACGGCCGGGGCCGGCGTGGAGCGGGGGGCGCTGGTCGAGGTCGAGCTGGGCTCGCGGACGGTGCGGGGCATCGTCACCGGGGTGGCGGAGGGGGACGGCGAGGGCCTGAAGCCGGTGCTCGCCGTGACCGGCTCCGTGCCCGGGCCGCTGCTCGAGCTGGCCGAGTGGATCGCCGCCTCGTACGCGTCCACGCTGTCGCGCGCGCTCGGGCTCGTGCTGCCGCCGCCGGCCGGCACACGGGCGCCGGATCCCTGGGTGCGGCTGATCACCATGGAGGGCGCGACCCGCCGCCAGGCCGAGGTGCTCGCGCACGTCGGGCTCGCGCCGCTGCCGCTGTCCGACCTGGTCGCGGCGGCGGGGACGACGCGCGACACGGTGCGGCGGATGGCAGGCCGCGGGCTGGTGGCACTCGACCCGGCCCCCCGGGCGCCCGTCGACGACGTACGGGTGGCGCTGACCGGCGAGCAGGAGACGGCGGTGGCGGCGTGCGTCGAGGCGCTCGACGCCGGCGGCGGCGACGTGCTCGTCCACGGCGTCACGGGCTCGGGCAAGACCGAGGTCTACCTGCGCGTCATCGACGCGGCGCTCGCCCGCGGCCGGGGAGCGATCGTGCTCGTGCCCGAGATCGCGCTCACGCCGCAGACCGCCGCCCGTTTCACCGCCCGCTTTGGCCACACCGTGGCGGTGCTCCACAGCGGCATCTCGCCCGCCCGCCGGGGCGCGGAGCATGCCCGGATCGCCGCGGGCGAGGCCCGGGTCGTGGTCGGCGCCCGCTCGGCCGTCTTCGCGGCCGTGCCCGACCTGGGCGTGATCGCGGTCGACGAGGAGCACGACGCGTCCTACAAGCACGAGGCCGACCCGCGTTACGACGCCCGCCGGGTGGCGGCGAAGCGGGGCCGGCTGGAGCGGGCGGTCGTGATCTATGGCACGGCGACGCCGCGGCCGGAGTCGTGGGCCGGGATCCCCCGCCGGGTCAGCCTCCCGAGCCGCGTCGGCGGGCCGCTTCCGGCCGTCGGCATCGTCGACCTGCGCGCCGACGGCGGCTATCCGCTGACGCGGCCGCTGATCGACGCCCTGGCCGCCATCGACGACCGCGGCGGCCGTGCGATCCTGCTCCAGAACCGGCGCGGCGCCGCCTCGGCCATCCACTGCCGCACCTGCGGCCGCACCTGGCGCTGCCCCCGCTGCGACGTCTCGCTCGTGCTGCACGGCCGGCGGCTCGTGTGCCACCACTGCGGGCTGGCCCAGCCGCTGCCGCGCGCGTGCGCGACCTGCGGGTCGGTCGACCTGGCCCACATCGGCGCGGGCACGGCCCGGGTCGAGGACGAGCTGCGCGGCCTCTACCCGCGGCTGGAGGTGATGCGCCTGGACGCTGACGTCGCCGCGCGTCCGGGCGAGCCCGAGGCGACGCTGCGGGCCTTCCGGCGCGCGAACGCCGCCGTCCTCGTCGGCACCCAGCTGGTCGCCAAGGGCCACGACATGCCGGGGGTCTCGGTCGCCGCCGTGCTCGACGCCGACCTCGCCCTGGCCATCCCCGACTTCCGCGCGGAGGAGCGCACCTTCGGCCTGCTCACCCAGCTGGCGGGGCGGCCGGGCCGCCCCGGCGACCCGCGCGGGCGGGTGCTGATCCAGACGTGGAGCCCGGAGCTGCGCCCGGTCGTGCTCGCCGCCCGCCACGCGGTGGGGGAGTTCCTGGAGGGCGAGCTCGAGCGCCGCCGCGACCTCGGCTACCCGCCCTTCCGGCGCCTGGTGCGGGTGCTGGCGACGGCCGACGAGGCGGCCGTCGCGCACGACGTGGCCGCCACGATCGCCACCGCGGCGGCGCCCGCGCTCGACGGCGACATCCTGCTCGGCCCGGCGCCGCTCGGGCGCCTGCGCGACCGCAGCCGCAGCCACGTGCTGATCAAGACGGCCGCGGCCGGCCGCGCCGCCGCGGTGCTGCGCGGCCTGCTGCGCGACCTGGCCGCCGATCTGCGCCGCGCCCACGCCACCGCCGTCGTCGACGTCGATCCGCAGTCGTTCGGCTGAGCGTCCCGACGCGGCCTGGAGATGGGGCAGTGTGGGGGACAGTCCCCACAGAACGTGGGGACTGTCCCCAGGTTGTCGATGCACGTCAGGTAGGGTGGCGCCATGACCAGAGCGCTCCTCATCGTCGACATCCAGAACGACTACTTCCCGGGCGGGCGCAACCCGCTCGACGGCCCGGAACGGGCGGCCGCGAAGGCGCGCGAGCTCCTGGACGCGTTCCGCGCCTCCGGCGAGCCGCTCGTTCACATGCAGCACGTCTGGGACGCCCCGGACGCGGCCTTCATGCAGCCCGGCACGCCCGGCGTCGAGATCCACGACTCGGTCTCGCCGGCGGACGGCGAGACCGTCATCCAGAAGGCGAACCCGAACAGCTTCCTGGACACACCGCTCGAGAAGCACCTGCGCGACCAGGGCGTCGACTCGCTGGTCGTCTGCGGGATGATGACCTCGATGTGCGTCGACGCGACCGTCCGGGCCGCGGCCGACCTCGGTTTCGCGACCACGGTGGTGCACGACGCCTGCGCGACCATGCCGCTCGAGTTCGGCGGCCGGTCGGTGCCCGCGGCCGACGTCCACACCGCCTTCATCGCCGCCATGGGCGACGGCTACGCCGAGGTGGTCTCGGCGGCAGACGTGGCCGCGAGGGCCGCTCGGTAGGATTCCGGGCATGGCCGAAGCCGAGACCGAGACCGAGCCCGAAGGGACCGAGCCCGAGCTGATCCCCGAGGAGGAGGCCGCCCGGGAGCGCGTCCGCGAGCGGGAGCGGCGCGAGCACCACGCGATGGCGATGCGGCTCGTGCGCCAGTACCCCGACCCGGCGCTGCGCGTCGCGGCGACGGCGATCCCCGAGGTGGACGACGACGTCCGCGGCCTGGTCGAGCGGATGGCCGACATCATGCGCCGCTCGCACGGCGTCGGCCTGGCGGCGCCCCAGATCGGCGTCCTCCAGCGCGTGTTCGTGTACCGCACCGGCGCCGACGACCCCGTCCGGGCGCTGATCAACCCGGAGCTCGCGGTTCGCTCCGAGGAGACCGAGGTCGATACCGAGGGGTGCCTGTCGATCCTCGGCGGCGAGGTGACGGTGCCGGTCGAGCGCCACGAACGTGTCGTTGCGCGCGGCCTGGACGAGGCGGGCGAGCCGGTCGAGGTCGAGGCCGAGGGGCTCGAGGCGCGTGTGATCCAGCACGAGCTCGACCATCTGGACGGCGTCCTCATCATCGACCGGGCGCCGAAGGAGGATCGCCGCGCGGCCCTCAAGGAGCTGCGCCTGAAGGCGTGAGGATCGCGTTCTTCGGCACGTCGGCGTTTGCCGCCGGCGCGCTCGAGCGCCTCGTGCGCGAGGACGGGATCGAGGTGGCGGCCGTGGTCTCGCAGCCCGACCGGCCCGCCGGCCGCGGCCGCAGGACGGCGACCCCGCCGGCGGTGTCGGCGGCGCGTGACCTCGGCCTGCCCGTCGTGCAGGAGGAGCGCGCCAGCGAGCGGCCGCCGCCGGCGGACGCCGGGGCCGTGGTCGCGTTCGGCCAGATCCTGCGCCCGCCGCTGCTCGGCGCCTACCCGCTCTACAACCTGCACCCCTCGCTCCTGCCGCGCTGGCGGGGCGCCGCGCCGATCGAGCGGGCGATCATGGCCGGCGACCGCGAGACCGCGGCCGCGGTGATCGAGCTCGTGGCCGAGCTCGACGCCGGGCCGATCCACGGCCTGGAGCGGTTCCCCATCGAGCCGGACGACGACGCGGGCACCGTCGCGGGGCGGGCGCTCGACCGGGGCGTGCCGCTGCTCGCGGCGGCCCTGCGCGGCGAGACGTCCGGGCGCGAGCAGGAGGGGGAGCCGACCTACGCCCACCGGATCGGCCCGGACGACCGCCGCATCGACTGGGACCGGCCGGCCGCGGAGATCGCCGACCGCGTGCGCGCCCTGGCGCCCCACATCGGGGCGCGGGCCGAGCTCGACGGCCTCCCGGTGACGGTGTGGCGGGCGTCCGCGACCCGCGCCGGCGACGGGCCCGGCGCCGTGACGGTTGACGCCGGCAGGCTCCTGATCGGCGCCGGGGGCGGCGCCGTCGAGGTGCGCGAGCTGCAGCCGGCCGGGAAGCGGCGGATGACCGCCGACGAGTTCCTGCGCGGCCGCGGGACGCCCCCGGCGCGGGCGACATGAGCGCCCGGCGGGCCGCCTACGAGGTCGTGCGGCGGACGTTCGAGGAGGGCGCCTACGCCGACCGCATCTTCCCCGCGGAGGCCGACCGCGCCCGGCTCGACGACCGCGACCGCCGCCTGGCGATGCGGCTTGCCTACGGAACCGTGCAGCGCGTCCGCACCCTCGACCATGCCATGGAGACGCTCGCGTCCCGGCCGCCGGGCGACCTCCAGCCGACGTTGCGGGCGGCGCTCCGGGTCGGCGCCTACCAGCTGCTCTTCGCCTCCGGCATCCCCGCCCGCGCTGCGGTGAACGAGACGGTCGAGCTGGCGAAGGCGGTCGCCGGCCGGCACACGTCCGGGCTCGCGAACGCCGTCCTGCGCCGCGTCGCCGACGCCGGCCCCGGCTGGGTCGACGGCCTGCCGCCGGCGCTGCGCCACTCCTATCCCGACTGGGTGGCGCAGGAGTGGGAGGCGATGCTCGGCGAGGCCGGCGCGGTGGCCCTGATGGCGGCCCAGAACGAGCCGCCGGAGCTCTCGGTGCGGGTGAACACCCTGCGGCCCGGGCCGCTCGACCTGGGCGTCCCCGCCCACGGCGATCCGGAGCTGCCCGAGGCGCTCGTCCTCGACGGGCCGTTCGACGTGGCGGCGAGCCGGCAGCTGGCCGAGGGAGCGATCTGGCCGCAGTCGCGCGGCTCGATGCTGCCCGCGCGCCTGCTCGCGCCCGAGCCCGGGATGCGGGTGCTCGACCTCTGCTCGGCCCCGGGCGGGAAGGCGGGCCAGCTGGCGGCGCTCATGGAGGACCGGGGCCGGCTCGTCTGCGTCGAGCGCCATCCGGGGCGCGCTGCCGCGCTCGAGCGCACGCTCGCGGGCCAGGGCGTCACCTGCGCGGAGGTGACGGTGGCCGACGCGCTCGAGTTCCGCGCGGGTTGGTTCGACCGCATCCTGCTCGACCCGCCCTGCTCGGGCCTCGGCGTCCTCGCCGGCAGGCCCGACGCCCGCTGGCGGCGCACGCTCGAGGCCGCGCAGGAGGTGGCGGCGCTCCAGCGGCGCATGCTCGACCACGCCCGCGGCCTGCTCGCGCCCGGCGGCCGGCTGGTGTACTCGGTCTGCACGATCCGCCGGGACGAGGGCGAGGGCGTCGTGCCGGGCGGCCGCCAGACGCTGCCCCATCGCGACGGCACGGACGGGTTCTACGTGGCGGTCGCGTGACG
>JAICJC010000058.1 GCA_025928655.1 Thermoleophilia bacterium
CGCCGATGTCGACGACGCCGCTCCGAAGTTCGGGCTCGGGGACAGCTGGGAGGCGCGGATGGCGCGGAGTGCGCTCGGCGCCGAGCAGACCGGCGTCGGGTTCTTCCGCCTCCGACCCGGCCGCCGCTCGCCCTTCGCGCAACGCCACGACCAGGCCGAGGAGGTCTACGTCATCCTGCGCGGCCGAGGCCGGATGCGGCTGGACGACGAGGTCGTCGAGGTCGGCCCGCTCGACGCCGTCCGGGTCGGCCCGCGCAGGTGGTACGCGCCTTCGAGGCGGGGGCGGACGGCCTGGACTTTCTCGTCGTCGGGGCGCACCACCCTGGCGACGGCGAACTGGTCGACGACGGCTGGGCCGGCAGCGCCGGGAGCTAGCAGCAGCCGTCACCGCGCCACGCCGTGACGCCCTCGCGGGCGGCAACCGCGGCGATGACGACGCCGGCCAGCGGATCGGCCCACCACCAACCCAACAGCGCGTTGGCGCCGAGGCCGACCAGCAGAGCGACCGAGAGGTAGGCGCACAGCAGGTTCTGGCCCGCCTCGCTCTCGGCCGCGCGCGACCCGAGCTCGCGCCCTACCCGACGTTTGGCCCGCGCGAGCAGCGGCATCGTCGGCGCGGTCACGAGCGCCAGCCCGATCCCGATCCAGCTCGGCTGGGGGTGGTCGCCGGCGAGGGCATGCGCGGAGTCGAGCGCGATGTAGGCCGCAAGCGCGAAGAAGCTGGCGGTGATCAGGCGCTGCGCGACGCGCTCGGCCGACGCCGACCCGGCCCGCCGGCCGCTGAAGAGCCACACCACGACAGCGCCCGCGGCGACCTCGATCAGCGCGTCGATGCCGAACCCGACCAGCGCGACGGACGACGCGGCGATCCCGGCAGCCACGGCGATCGCGAACTCGACGAGGTGCCACGCGTTGCCACCCCACGCGAGAACCTTCGCGCGCCGGAGCAGCCGTGCCCGGCGCGCCGATGTCCCGGAGACGACCCACAGGAGCGTCGGCTCGGCAGCCATCGACGAAGGGTACCCGGGAGCTACTCGGCGGGTGGCCCGAGCACCGCGCGCCGCACCTGGTAGATGAAGAAGATGGGCGCGACGAGCCAGGGCACGATCAGCGCGAGCGCGAGCCTGCGCCAGCCCGGCAGGTCACGGTAGCGGACGCCGAGGGCGTCGATCGGGTGCCGCCAGCCTCCGACGACCACGGACCGGCCGTCGGCGCGCCTCCACGTGTTCACGCTCCAGACGAGCACGGCGACCGCCGTCAGGCCGAGGAGGATCGCGGTGAGCGCATGCGGGTGGGCGCTGGCGCCGGTGCACGACCCCAGTCCGGGACAGCCCGGGGGCACCGTGACGCGCCACAGAAGCTCGCTCCCGGCCATCGCCGCGAGGCTCGCGACGAAGCCGGCGGCCGCGTACCGTCGCGTCCTGGTCACCGCCGCGACCGGCGCGCGTGGACGAACGCGGCGACGCCCGCAAGCACGAGGACGACCCCGATCGCGAGCCAGGGGCGGGGATCGAGGTACGAGTCGCATCCGCTGGCCGTGCCGTTGCGCCAGCACACCGTGCCCGGCCCCTTCCGCTGGATGTAGGCGACGAGCAGGAACGGCGCGCCCGCCCCGGAGATCGCGCCCAGGGCAGCGGTGGAGACGACCGCCCGGCCGAAGCGCAGCCCCGCGAGCACGCCGAGGGCGGCGACCGGCAGGAAGAAGACGCCGATGACGCTCACGAAACCCATCGCCGCGCAACCGCCGACCACGGCCCAGACCCAGAACCACCCGCACTCGCCGATGTGTGCTCTGCGCGCGGTTGCAACCTGTCTCATGGCGACCTCCAACACGAGTGTACGGGCTGATAGGGTGGCCCGGCGCGGCCGAGGCGCGCCGCCCTCCAGGAGGTCTTCGATCGAGTTCGGCGTCACGATCCTTCCCGACCCACCGTGCTCCCGGTTCGTGGAGCTCGTGCGGCTCGCCGAGGACTGCGGGTTCGACTGGGCCTACACGTACGACTCGCACATCCTGTGGCAGGAGGGGTGCGTCCTCGTCACGGCCGCCGCCGTGCAGACGGAGCGGATCGGGCTCGGCTTCTGCGTCACGAACCCCGGCACCCGCGAGCCGACGGTCACCGCCAGCTTCCACGCGACGCTGAACAGCATCATCCCCGGCCGCGTCGTCGTGATGATCGGCCGGGGCGACTCGGCCCGTCGCACCATCGGGCTCCAGCCCGTGAAGATCGCCGAGTTCGAGGCCGCGACCGCGCTGATACGCGACATGGCGAACGGCCGCCCGGTGACCTGGAACGGCAAGGAGATCGCGCTCGAGTGGGCGCAGGGCCAGCCGCGGATCCCGGTCTGGGTGGCCGGGTACGGCCCGCGCGCGCTCGCCGTCGCCGGCCGCCAGGCGGACGGGGTCGTGATCCAACTCGCCGACCCCGACATCGTCGATTGGATCATGGGGCAGGCCCGGGTGGCCGCCGAGGCCGGCGGACGCGCGCCGCTCGAGCTCGCGCCGGTCGTCTGCGCGCCCGTGTCGATCGGCGACGACATGGCCGCGGCCCGCGACACCGTGCGGTGGTTCCCGGCCATGGTCAGCAACCACGTCGTCGACCTGCTCAAGCGCTACGACCAGTCGATGCTCCCGGAGAGCCTGACGAGCTACCTGGCCCGGCGCGAGTTCTACGACTACTCCGACCACAGCCGCCAGGGGGCCAAGCACGGCGAGTTCGTCGACGACGAGACCTGCGACCGCTTCTGCATCCTGGGCACCATCGAGGACCACATCGCGAAGCTGCGCGAGCTCGAGGCCCACGGCGTGGAGCAGTTCAACATCTACCTCATGACCGGGAACCGGGAGGGCATCCTGCGGGCGTACGGCGAGCACATCATCCCGCTGTTCAAGGGCGGGGGCTGACGGTGGACATCGCCGTCCGGCCCGACCGCGCCGTCGCCGACCTGCGGGCTCTCGCCGATCTCACCGGAGGCCCGGGCGGCGCCCGCCGCGTGTGCTGGACGCCGGAGTGGGAGAAGGCGCGCGGGTTCCTGCGGGAACGCCTGGGTGAGCTCCCCGTGACGGTCGACGTCGACGAGGCCGGCAACCTGTGGGCGCGGCTCGAGGGCGCGCGGCCCGAGACCGTCGTGATCGGATCGCACGTCGACTCGGTGCCGAGCGGCGGCTGGCTCGACGGCGCCCTGGGCATCTTCGCGGCGGTCGAGACCCTGCGCGCGATCGCCGAGACGGGCACGCCGCCGTGCACGGTGTCGCTGATCGACTTCGCCGACGAGGAGGGCGCGCGCTTCGGCCGCAGCCTGTTCGGGTCGTCCTGGCTCAGCGGGAGCATCAAGGCCGGCGACGTGCGCGATCTCCGCGACGCGGCGGGCGACCGCCTCGGCGACGTGGTCGCCGAGCACGGCGTCGACCTCGACCGCGCCCCCGCCGCGGCCGGCCGGCTCGCCGGCGTGCGGGCGTATCTGGAGCTGCACATCGAGCAGGGGCCGGTGCTCGAGAGCGCCGGCCTCGCGGTCGGCGCGGTGCTCGGCACCTTCGGGGTGGAGCGGCACCGCATCGCCTTCTCCGGGCAGGCGGCCCACTCGGGGTCGACCCCTATGCCGGTGCGGCGCGATTCCCTCCTCGCCGCCTCCCGCTTCGCGCTCGCCGCCCGCGACGGCGCCGTCCGCCACGAGGGCGTCGCCACGGTGGGCGCGGCCGAGTGCACGCCGGGGGTCGCCACCGTCATCCCGGGCGCGACCACGATCCTGCTCGACCAGCGCCACCTCGACGCCGGCGAGCTCGCCGCCATGCTGGCCGAGGCCCGCGCGAGCGCCGACGAGGCCGCGGCGGCCGAGGGGTGCACCGTCGAGTGGGAGCGCATCTGGCAGATCGAGCCGATCCCCTTCGACCCGGATCTGATCGCGGCCGCGCGCCGCGCGTGCCAGGCGGTCGGCGGCACGGACTACGCCCTGCCGTCCGGCCCGCTGCACGACGCCGCGGAGATGGCGCGGCTCGTCCCCACCGTGATGCTGTTCTCCTCGTCCACGAACGGGATCAGCCACGCGAAGGAGGAGGACACGCCGGTCGCGCACCTCGAGCTTGCGATCCGGGCCTACGCGCAGACCGTCGGCCACGCGATCGACCTGGTCGCGGCGGGCTGAGCGGGGAGAGGGGGAGTGCGATGAGGAAGATCATCCGTGGCGGCACGATCGTCAACGCCTCGGGGGCGTCCGACGCCGACGTGCTCATCGACGGCGAGACGATCGCCGGCGTGGGGCGCTTCGACGGCGTCGACGCGGAGGTGATCGACGCGGCCGGGTGCTTCGTGCTCCCGGGCGCGATCGACAACCACACGCACATGTCGATGCCGTTCGGGGGCACCCGAAGCTCGGACGACTACGACACCGGCACCCAGGCGGCGGCCGCGGGCGGCACGACCTGCATCGTCGACTTCGCGCTCCAGATGCACCCGAACGGGCTGCGCAGCTCGCTCGAGGAATGGATGGGCCGGGCCGAGGACGCCGCGCACGTCGACTACGGGTTCCACATGGCGATCACGAGCGCCGACCGGGAGACGATCGCCGACATGGGCGCCATGGTCGAGGAGGGCGTCACCAGCTTCAAGGTGTTCATGGCCTACCCGAACGTGCTCATGGTGCGCGACGACGAGTTCCTGGCCGTGCTCGAGCGATCACGGGAGCTCGGGACGCTCGTGATGGTGCACTGCGAGAACGGCTTCGCCATCCAGCACCTCGTGAACACGGCGCTCGCGAACGGGCAGACCGACCCGATCCACCACGCCCTCACCCGCCCCGAGACCATGGAGGCGGAGGCGACGGGGCGCGCGATCCGCCTGGCCGAGTTCGCCGGCGCGCCGCTCTTCGTCGTGCACGTGTCGTGTCGCGATGCGGCCGAGGAGATCATCGCGGCTCGCAGCCGAGGCGTCGAAGCCTACGGCGAGACCTGCATCCAGTACCTCTTCAACTCGATCGACGACCTGCGCCGCCCCGATTTCGCCGGCGCGCGCTACGTCTGCTCCCCTCCCCTGCGCGACGCGGCGAACCAGCCGTTCCTCTGGAATGCGCTGCGCTTCGATCACCTCCAGAGCATCTCGACCGACCACTGCCCGTTCACCGACGAGCAGAAGCGGCTCGGCCTGGACGACTTCTCGAAGATCCCCAACGGCCTCGCCGCCATCCAGCACCGGCTGCCGATGATGTGGGAGCACGGGGTGCGCGAGGGCCGGCTGTCGATGACTCGCGTCGTCGACATCACCTCGACGGCCATCGCGAAGATGTTCGGGCTCTACCCGCGCAAGGGGGTCATCGACGTGGGCGCCGATGCCGACATCGTCGTCTTCGACCCGAACCGCAGGCACGTCTTCGGGACGGACACGTCGTTCATGAACGTCGACTACGACATCTACGAGGGCCAGGAGCTGGCCGGCTCGCCGCGGGTGACGCTCTCGCGCGGGACGGTCGTGTTCGACGACGGGAAGATCGTCACGAAGCCCGGGCACGGCCGGTTCGTGCGCCGCAGCCTCTTCGACCCGCTCGCCGTGTAGCCGAGACAGGGGACAGTCCCCGCCGTGCGGGGACTGTCCCCGCTTCTCCCATCTACACTGGCCGCGATGGCGAGGTGGAGCTGGCTCCCGCGCTTGCGGCGCCCCGCACCGGCCCTGCCGGAGGACGAGCCGCTCGTATTTGCCGGCTCGGCCAGCCCGAACCTGACGGCGGCCATCTGCCGCGACCTCGGCGTCCGTGTGGGCCGCGGGAAGGTCCTGCGCTTCTCCGAGGGCACCCTGTTCGTACGCGTGCTCCAGAACGTGCGCGGTCGGCGCGTCTTCCTGGTGCAGTCGACGGTCTTCCCCACCAACGACCACTTCATGGAGCTGCTCTTCTGGATCGACGCGTTCAAGCGCGCGAGCGCCGAGTCGGTGACCGCGCTGATCCCCTACTTCGCCTACGGCAAGGGCGACAAGAAGGACGAGCCGCGCGTGTCGATCCGCGCCCGCGTGTGCGCCGACGCGATCGAGGGCGCCGGTGCCGACCGGGTCGTGACCCTCGACCTGCACGCGCCCCAGATGCAGGGGTTCTTCCGGGTGCCGGTGGACGACCTCTACGCCGCCGACCGGCTGTGCACCGCGCTCCGGCGGGAGCTGCCGGAGCGACCGGTCATCGTCTCGCCCGACGCCGGGTTCGCGAAGAAGGCCCGCGCCTACGCCGACCGCCTGGGCGCACCGCTCGCGATCGCCGACAAGACCCGCACGGGCCATGACGAGCGCACCGAGAAGGTGAGCCTGATCGGCGACGTCGAGGGCCGCGACGCGATCATCGTCGACGATTTCACCGTCTCGGGCGGCACCCTGATCGAGGCGGCGGAGGAGCTCCGCCGCAACGGCGCCCGCTCCGTCATCGCCGCCATCACCCACGCCGTCTTCTCGCCGGGAACGGCCGCGCGGCTCGAGGCGAGCCCGATCGAGCGCCTGTTCGTCACCGACACGATCGAGACCCAGCCCGAGCCGCTCGGCCCGCGGGTCGAGGTGGTCTCGGTGGCGCCGCTCTTCGCCGAGGCGATCCGGCGCATCCACCGGCGGGAGAGCATCTCGAGCCTGTTCAACGGCGAGCAGCCGCCGGCTTCCTGACCGCTTCAACACGCCCGAGCGGGCGGCGCCGGTAGGTGACCACCGAGAACGTGCCCAGCGTGACGGCCTGCTCCACCATCATCACCGCTCCCGCCAGCCGCTGATCCAGCAGCGGCGAGATGCCGGCGACGCGGGCCGGCTGGTTTGCGTAGCTCCCGTACAGCGGGTGAAAGGACAGCAGGAGCACATCCGCGAGCACCTGACCGAACCCGAAGAGCACGAGCGCGTAGACCAGCCGGTGCGGGACCCCCAGCCGGCCGTGGCGGGCCGGATCGATCAGCCCCACCCACACGAGCAGGCCGACGAGCGCGAAGGTGGCGTGCTCGATGTCATGCACCCTCTGGTGGTCGAGCGTGTAGTCGTAGGCGGCCGGAACATGCCAGAAGCCCATCACGATCGCCCAGATCGAGAGGCTGGCCGCCGGGCGCGTCACGAGGCCGAGCAGGCGCCGGATCGCGCCGCTGCGGGCAAGCGGCCGAAGCAGCCACGGCGGAAGCAGGAATATGACCAACGGCCCTCGCACCGCGCACACCATCAGCGCCGGTCCGGCGTCGCCCAGAAGCACGTGCTCGAGCATGTGCACCGAGAGCAGGTAGTCGTCGCTGAGCGGGTCCATCGGCGAGACGAGCGGCAGGACGGAGACGGCGACTCCGGCGACGAACATGCCGAGACGGCCCCAGGACGCGCAGTCCGGCCGACCTCGCCGGCGCAGCCGGATGAAGCCCTGGAGGAACAGGGCGAGCGCGATGCCGGCCACCACCAGCGGCCACACCTCCGGCGACCACTGGCGGGCGAAACCGGACAGCGCCAGGGTGTGCTCACGCATCGGGCCGTCCCGGCGCGGGGCGAACCTCCCCGCAAGCGCCCCCTCGATGCGATCGCTTCCGCATGAAGCGCCCTCGACCCCCTCTTCTCCCGGCTCTGGTGGAAACCGACCGGTCGGGTTACGCCCGGGAGCAGCCTAGCTTCACGGCTCGTCGCTCACGGAGCCCGCCGGCGCCGGGGCGTTATTTCAAAACCGACTGGTCGGGTTATACTCGCCCCGCATGCCGCGAATCAGTGAGCAGGACCGTGCGGTGCGCCGCCAGCGGATCGTCGACGCCGCCTGGACGCGGCTCCAGACCACCGGCTACCACGACACGAGCGTCGACGATGTCTGCGACGAGGCGGGCGTCAGCAAGGGCGCCTTCTACGGCTACTTCGACACCAAGCAGGACCTCTTCCTGGCCCTGCTCGACGAGGAGACGGCCGCCCTCCACGGCGTGGCCCTCGAGCTGGCCCGCGAGGATCTGGCGGGCGCCGAGCGGGTGCGCCGGTTCGTGCAGACGATGCTGGAGGTCGGAGACAGCGCCGGGCGCGTGCAGCTGCGTGCCGACCTGTGGTCGGAGCTGGCGGCCGATCCGGTCGTCCGCGAGCGGTTCGCCGAGGCGGTCGAGCGGCGCCGGGCCGTCCTCCGTGAATGGATCACGCGCAGCATCGACGCCGGCGACCTCGCGATCGAGCGGCGGCGGGCGAACGCGCTCGCGTCGATCCTGATCGCGATGGCCGACGGGCTGATGCTCCACCGGGCGCTCGACCCCCGCGGCTTCCGCTGGGCGAACATCCGGGCTGTGCTCGACGCCCTTCTGGCGGGCATCGACAGCGCACCGAAGGCGTGACCCGCGTGCGCCGCACCGGTGGCGCCGCTCCGCTGTCGCTCGAGCCGCGGGCCGCAACCGTCACGGCACGGCGGCGGCCGGATTTCCGGTGTCGCATCTCCGCCGGGCGGGTACGCCACTCCTGGATGAATCCTTTCCGCACCTGGCGGATCCGCACGCTCGACGTGGTCGTGCTCGTGTGGGTGATCGCGTGGCTCGGGATGGGCGTCTACGTGGGCCGCGACATCCGCGAGCTCAGGCAGGTGCCGCGGACGGCCTCGTCGACGGGGCGGGCGCTGAACGACGTCTCCGCATCGCTGCAGCGGCTCGCGAACCTGCCGCTCGTGGGCTCGCAGGTCAAGCCGCTCGCGGACCGTGCCCAGGGGGAGGCGCGGTCGATCGAGGTGGCGAGCCAGGCCACGGACGAGAGCATCCGCGAGCTCAGCATCCTCCTCGGCGTGGCGGTCGCCCTGGCGCCGACCGTGCCCCTGCTCGCGCTGTTCGTGCCGCTTCGGATCTCGCAGGAACGCGAAGCGCGGGCCTTCCGGCGCGCGGTGAGGCAGAAGGCCGACGACCCGGTCTTCGAGGAGTTCCTGGCCCGCCGGGCCGCGGCGAACCTGCCCTATCACCGCCTGCGCGAGATCTCGGCCGACCCGTGGCGTGACATCCGCGAGGGGCGCGTCAGCGACCTCGCCGACGCGGAGCTCCGCCGGGTCGGGGTCTCCCGGGCGCGCCGCCGGCGACCGGCCGGCGGTTCGAGGGGCGGAGCGGCCGCGGGCCCCGGTTGAGGACGAGGCGGGTCTGGGCCGGTGAGCGACACTTAGCGCCGTTTGCATGTGTCATTTGCAGTTCCATGACACTCACGTAACCTCTCGTCACCCATCCGTGACACCCGGCCCCGTCACCCGGATGCCGCCGCGCGGCCACACCCGTGCGGCTCGCTACCCGGTCATCGACCGGACGGTGTCGAGCAGGCCCTTCAGGGACTTGTAGGTCGTCGACTGGGCCTGGCGCAGCGCCTGCTGCGTGTGGCCCTGGCGCGCGGTCGACTCGGCCCGGCTCAGGTCGGCGCTCCAGCGGTTGAGCGACGCCATCAGCTGCTGCTTCTCGGGCTGGATGGCCGACGGGAAGCTCGTGGTCGCGAGCTGCCCGCGGGCCTTGCCGAGCTGGCGCCGAATCCGGGTCAGGTCGGTCGCGACCTGGCTGCTGCCGGCGGAGCCCGATAGGTTCGAGAGCCGGTCGACGACCGCGCCCAGCGACGAGATCTGGGCCGAGAAGCTGTGCCCCGCGGCGTTCCCGGTCGCCGACGTCGTTCCGGACTGCGACGTGACGGTCGCCCCGGCGCTCGAGCCGTTGGCCGATCCACTGCCGCCGCAGGCGGCGGCTGCCGGCACGAGCGCCAGCGCGACCGCCGCGGCGACGATGTTACGAGATCGCATCGAAAACCACTCCTTCCTCGCTCACCTCGCCCCTACCCGGCGCACCGGCTCCAAAACCTGGACGGCGTCACCGGCGGCGGCGGCGCCGGTGCCACAGCCGGTGGCCCGCCAGCGCGACCAGCAGCAGCACGAGGCCGATCGCGCCGAAGGCCTCGAACCCGGTCTTGGCCACCGTGCCGAGCCAGTACGCGGCCAGGCCGATGGTGGTCGCCCAGCTGATCCCGCCGACGGCGTTCGCGACGAAGAAGCGGCGCCAGGACATGCGGTTGATGCCCGCCAGCCAGGCGACCGTGTAGCGGGCAACGGTCACCCACCGGCCCACCACCACGGCGGTGGTGCCCCACTCGTCGATGAACCCGTTCGCCTCGTCCAGCCAGCGCTCGCGGCGCTTCCTCCACACGCGCCCCCAGAGCCAGATCCGGCGGCCGTAGCGGCGGCCGGCGAAGAACCCCGCGTTGTCGCCCGCGATCGCGGCCGCCGCCGCGACGACGATCACCCACACGATCGACAGGTGCCCGTCGGCCGCGGCGATCCCGGCGATCGCAAGGGCCGACTCTCCGGGGATGCCGCCCGATTCGATCGCGATGAGGCCGAACAGCGCGCCGTACGCGACGAGCGGGGAGATGGATGCCGGATCGAACCCGAACACCATCCCGAGCTACCCCCGTCGGCGATCCGGAAACGCCCGCGATGCCGCCACGCCCCACGGCCAGGTGTCCCGCAGGCCCCGGCCGGGTACCGAGGCGACCGTGACAGTCCGAGAGGCGTTCGACCGCACGCGGCTCACCGACCTCCGCCCCACCGTGCAGGTGTGGGCGGCGTGCTTCCGCGAGAACAACCTGCTGACCTACGCGAGCGCGATCGCGCTGCAGTTGCTCGTCGCCCTCTCGGCGCTGCTGTTCCTCGCCGTCGCGCTGCTGCGCCCGCTCGGCGCCCAGGGCACGTGGCTGCACACCGTCGAGCCGGCGCTGGCAGCGCGCCTGCCGGTCGAGTGGATGGTCGCGCTCGCCTGGAGCGTCCGGCACGAGATGGCGGCGAGCGGCCCCGGGCTGATCGTCTTCGGCTCACTGGTGACGATCTGGGAGGTCTCGGGCGCCGTCCGGGCCGTGATGGGGGCGCTGAACCGGATCTACGGCGTCGGCGATGAGCGCTCCATCTCGCGCCGCTTCGCGATCTCGTTCGCGCTGGCCCTGGCGGTCTCCGTGCTCGCGATCGCGGCGGCGTTCATCGGTGGAGGCGCCTTCGCGGTGCCCGTCGCGGCGCTCGCCCTCGCGGAGCGGGTCGTCATCCCGGCCGCGATCGTGTACGTCCTCGTCGCGGCCCTGGTGATCGTGGCGCCCGCCAGACGCCAGCCATGGCGGTGGTCGAGCGCGGGCTCGATCGGCATCGTGGCGGCCTGGCTGGCGGTGTCGGCCGCCTACGGGTACTGGGTCGCAGAGGTCGAGAACCTGCGCACGCCGGAGGGCGCGCTCGCGCTCGTGCTGTCGACCGTCGGCTACCTCTACGCGAGCGCGATCGCCTTCCTGGTGGGCGCGCAGCTCGACCACCTGCTGCGGAAGGGCGGGCTGGACGCCGCGCTCGGGCACGACCGGGGCCGCCGGTAGCCGTCGCCGGGTTTCGCGCGTCGCGGCCGCGGGCACGAGGTACTCCGTACCACGGTATTGCCTCTCCACCGCATGTCGCGCGTAACGCTCCCAGACGACCGGACTGACGCACGCCCTCAGAGCCGGATCGAGGGGTTCGCGCCCATCGGGGCGTACGCCGCAATCGGCGACGGACGTACCGTCGCGCTCGTCGCCGCCGACGGTGCCGTCGACTGGCTGACGATGCCGACGATCGCATCGCCGACCGTCTTCGCAGCCATGCTCGACCCGGCCCGCGGCGGGCGGTTCGCACTCGCCCCGGCAGTGCCGGCCCGGTCGGCCCGCCGCTACCTGGCGGGCACGAACGTGCTCCAGACCGAGTTCGTCACCGAGCACGGCCGCGTCCGCGTCACCGACTGGCTGGCGACCCAGGACGGCGCGCTGCTGCCGTGGCTCGAGCTGTGCCGGCGGATCGAGTGGGTGAGCGGGTCGGTGCCGATGCGGTGGCGCCTGGAGCCCCGGTTCGAGTACGGCGCCGAGGCCGGCATGCCGCAGGAGCGCGGCGGTGTGCCCGTGTTCGTGCATCACCGCCACCAGCTGGCGATCCTCTCGCTCGACGCCGGCGAGCCGCAGATCTCCCGGGGAGCGGTCGACGGGGCGTTCGAGGGGACCGAGGGCACCGACGCGCTCCTCGCCCTGATCGGCGTCGACAACGAGCCGATCCCCATCCCGCCGCGGGAGGAGATCGAGGTGCGCCTGGAGGGCACCATCGGCGGCTGGCGGCGGTGGATCTCCGGCATGAACTATGCGGGCGAGTGGCCGCACGCCGTGAGCCGCAGCGCGCTGGCGCTCAAGCTGCTGGTCTACGCGCCGACGGGCGCCATCGCCGCGGCGCCGACCACCTCGCTCCCCGAGCGGCTCGGGGGCGAGCGGAACTTCGACTACCGGTTCGCCTGGGTCCGGGACACCTCCTTCTCGCTCGTCGCGTTCGACAACCTCGGCTTCCGGGAGGCGCTCCACGGGTCGCTCTCGTGGCTGCTTTCCGCCTCGGCGCGCACGCACCCGCGGCTGGGGGTCTTCTACGGCATCGACGGCAGCGTCCCGGAGGGGCAGTCGCAGCTCGACCTGCGCGGCTACCGCGGGTCGACCCCGGTGAACCTCGGAAACGGCGCGAGCGGCCAGCTCCAGCTCGGCGCCTACGGCGACTTCTTCCAGACGGTGTGGCAGTACGTGCGCAACGGCAACATGCTCGATCCGTCCACGGGCACCCGGCTCGCGGAGGTGGCCGCCGCGCTGGCCGGCATCTGGCGCCGCCCCGACAGCGGCATCTGGGAGCTGCAGGGCCAGGAGCGCCAGTACACGAGCTCGAAGATCGGCTGCTGGGTCGCCTTCGACCGGGCCGCCCGGCTGGCCGATCAGGGCCAGATCCCGGCCGACGGAGCCGCCCGGTGGCGGGCCGAGGCCGAGGCCGTCGCCCGGCTCGTGGAGGACGACTGCTGGTGGCCGGAGCGCGGCGCCTATCGCATGGCGGCGGGCATGGAGGCGCTCGACGCAAGCGTGCTCCTGATGGCCCGGATGGGCTACGGCGACCCGGCCGGCGAGCGCATGAACGGCACGATCGACGCCGTCGCCGAGGAGCTCGACGCCGGCTGGCCGCTCCTCCACCGCTACACGGGCATGGCCTCGGAGGAGGGCGCGTTCGTGGCCTGCTCGTTCTGGCTCGTCGAGGCGCTCGCCCTCGCCGGCCGGCGGGACGAGGCCGTCCGGCGCATGGAGGCGATGCTCGAGACGGCGAACGACGTCGGCCTCCTGTCGGAGGAGATCGACCCGGGCTCGCGCGAGCTCCTCGGCAACTTCCCCCAGGGCCTGTCGCACCTCGCCCTCGTGAACGCGGCGGCCATCCTCGAGGAGACAAGGAGCGGCACATGACCGATCGCAGCGTCATCGTCCTCACCGGGGCCTCGGGAGGCGTCGGCCGGGCCACCGCCCGCAGGCTCGGCGAGCGCGGCTGCCGCGTCGCCCTGATCGCCCGCGGCAGGGCCGGCCTCGACGCGGCGAAGGCGGAGGTCGAGGAGCGCGGCGGCGAGGCGATCGCCATCCCCGCCGACGTGTCCGACCACGCCGCCGTCGAGTCCGCGGCGAGCCTCGTCGAGGAGACGTTCGGCCCGATCGACGTCTGGATCAACGACGCCATGGTGACGCTCTACGCCGAGTTCCTCGAGATCGACCCCGACGAGTACCGCCGCTCCACCGACGTGACCTACCTCGGCACCGTGTGGGGGACGCGGGCGGCGCTGCGGCGCATGGTGCCGCGCGATCGCGGCCGGATCGTCCAGGTCGGATCGGCCATGGCCTACCGCGGCATCCCGCTGCAGGCTCCGTACTGCGGCGCGAAGCATGCGATCAAGGGGTTCACCGAGTCGGTCATCACCGAGCTCCTCCATCGCAGGTCGAACGTGACCGTCGGCATGGTGCAGCTCCCGGGGCTGAATACAACCCAGTTCACGTGGGGCCGCACGAAGCTCGAGAAGCAGACGCAGCCGGTGCCGCCGATCTACGAGCCCGAGGTCGCCGCGAGCGCCGTCGTCCATTCCGCCTTTCATCGCCGCCGCGAGATGTGGGTGGGTGCGCCCACGTTCATGACCATCCTGGCCGAGCGGGTCGCGCCGTCCGTCGTCGACCGTTACCTCGCGCGGACCGGGTTCTCGTCGCAGCAGACCGATCAGGACCTCGACCCGGAAGGGCATGACAACCTCTTCGATCCGGCGGAGGAGGATCGCGGCGCCCACGGGCCGTTCGACGACCAGGCGCATTCGGGGAGCCCGCTCCTGTGGACGAGCAAGCACCGCCATGCGGTCGTGGGCGCCGGCGCCCTCGCCGCCGGCCTGGCTGCGGCCCGCGCCGCCTCGCGTGGCGGCGGCCGCAGGATGCCGAGACGCCGGAGCCTCGTCTGAGGCGGCCGGGCATCTCGCAGGCGCGAGCCGGCCGCCGGGATGCCCGCGTGGAGGTCGAGGCCGGATGGGGCGGCCGGGTCGCCGCGACGGTCATCGTGGCGCTTCGGTACGTGCTGCCGCTCGCCGTCGTCGCGGCCGCCGTCTGGGTGTACGAGGAGCTGCCGGGCGTCGCGCGGCTCCCCCCCTCGCCGCTGACCGGCCTGATCCCCCAGCACACGCAGGCCATCGCGGCGGAGAAGTGGATGCTGGGACATTTCCGCGTTCCCCTGACCGCCCGATCGGTCGTCGTCCAGCGGTCGGCCGGCGGCATCGGCTCCGCCACGCAGGCCCGCATCGTGGCGGCGGCCGTCCGGGCTGACCGGCGGGCGGCACGGAACGGAGGCCGCTCGGGATTCGCGGTGCCGGTGCTGAACACGGGCGGCCTCGCGCCCGCCGCCCGCGAGCGGGGGACGACGGCCATCACGTACGTCGTCTACCCGGCGAGCGTGCCGGCCGTCCGGCAGGCGGAGCTGACCGAGCGGTATGCCCGCCGGCTCTCGAAGACGGGCGTCAGGGCCTATCCGAGCGGCGTGTTCGTCGGGGAGCTCGAGCAGGCGCAGGCCATCGCCGACACGCTGCGCTGGGTCGAGATCGCGACGCTCGCGGTCATCGTCGTCATCCTCGCCGCGTACCTGCGGTCGGCGGCCGCGCCGATCGTGACCCTGGTCGCGGCGGGGCTCTCCTACCTCCTCGCGACGCACCTCGTCACCTGGCTCGGGCTCCACACCGGGCGGGCGGTTCCGCGCGAGGTGGAGCCGCTGATGATCGTCCTCCTCCTCGGGGTCGTCACGGACTACTCCGTCTTCCTGATCTCGGGGACGCGGGCCCGGCTCCGGTCGGGCATGCCCCGCGTCGAGGCCGCCCGCTCGACGGCGGCGGAGTTCCTGCCGATCATCGCCACCGCCGGCGTGCTGGTGGGCGCGGGGGTCGCGACGCTGCGGGTGGCCCGCATCCACTTCTTCCAGGCGCTCGGGCCGGCGATGGCCTTCACCGTGATGATCGGGATGCTCGTGAGCGCGCTGTTCGTCCCCGCCGTGCTCGCGCTGCTGGGGCGGTTCGCCCTCTGGCCCGGCCTGCGGGCCGGCGACATCGGTTCGGGCGATCCGCTCGCACCGGCCGCGGGCGGCCTGCGGGCGCGGATCACCGGTCTCTTTGCCAGCCGCAGGAAGGCCTCCGTCATCGCCGTCGTGTGCGGCATCGTCCTCGCCGCCGCCGCGAGCGGCGTGGCGCACACGCGGCTCGGCCTCGGCCCGATCCGCGACCTGCGCCCCGGCCGTCCGGCCAAGCAGGGCGCGCGGGAGGCGAGCGCCGGGTTCTCGCCGGGCATCATCGCCCCCACGACGGTCCTGCTCCGCGGCGGCGGCGTCGCCGCCGATCCGTCCGGCCTGCGCACCCTCCAGGGGCTGGTCGAGGGCCTGCCGGGCGTCGCGGGCGTCCTGGGCGCCGGCGACCTGCCGGTCTCGCAGCGGGAGGGCGTGTTCCGGGCCCAGCACGCCGACGCCGCCCGCCTCGTCGTCGTCCTGGGCGCCGAGCCCTACTCCGCGCGCGGGATCGACGACCTGACCGCGCTCGAGGGGGCGATGCCCGGGATGCTGGCGCGCAGCGGCCTGCGCGGAGCCTCGGTCGCCTACGCCGGCGACACGGCCATCTCGAAGGCGGCGGTCGACGACATGCACCACGACATCCTCCTCGTGGGCGCGGTCGTGCTCGCCGTCAACCTCGTCGTCCTGGCGCTCTTCCTGCGCTCGCTCGTGGCGCCCCTCTACCTCGTCGCCGCGAGCCTGCTGGCCGTCGCCGCCGCGCTCGGGCTGACGACGTACGTGTTCCAGGATCTGCTCGGCTACGGCCAGCTCACCTACTACTTCCCGCTCGCCGTGGGCGTCCTGCTGGTCTCCTTCGGGTCGGACTACAACGTGTTCATCGTCGGCCGCATCTGGCAGCGCTCGCGCCGGCTGCCGCTGCGCGAGGCCGTCGTGGCCACCGCTCCCCGCGCCGGTCGCGCAATCACCGTCGCCGGCCTCGCGCTCGCCCTCTCGTTCGCGTCGCTCGCGATCATCCCGCTCGCCTCGTTCGGGGAGTTCGCCTTCGCGATGGGGGCCGGCATCCTGCTCGACACGTTCGTCGTGCGGTCGCTGCTGCTGCCGGCCGTCGTCTCGGCGGTCGGAGAGGGATCGTGGTGGCCGCTCATCCACGAGCGGATCCGGGCCGCGGCCCAGCGCGAGACCGACTGATGGGCGGCGGGGGCAACGAGGCGCCGTTCGGCATCAGCCGGCGCCGGTTCCTGATCTCGATCGCCGTCGCCGCGGCGCTCGTCGCGGGCGCCGCCGGCCTGATCGGCCAGGTGACGGACTTCGGCGAGATGACGAGGGCGGCGTCCGCGGCAGAGCTCCTGTGGCTGCCCGTCTGCCTCGCGGGGGAACTGCTCGCCTATCTGGGTTACCTGCTCGCCTACCGCGACGTCGCCCGGGTCGGGGGTGGCCCGCGGCTGAGCGTCTGGACGGCGATGCGCGTCGTGGTGCTCGGGTTCGGGGCGTTCGCGGTCGGCGCGGGGGCGGGCGGCCTCGCGGCGGATTACTGGGCCCTGCACCGGGCCTCCGACCGGCCGCACCAGTCGGCCCGCCGGGTGCTCGGCATGAACACGCTCGAGTGGGCGGTGCTGGGAGCGCTCGCGTGCGGGGCCGGGGTGCTCAAGCTGGCGGGGCTGGGCCCGTCGGCGCCGCTCGACCTGACCCTGGTCTGGGTCAGCGTCGTGCCCCTCTGCGTCGTGCTAGCCGTCTGGTTCACGCAGCCGGGACGGGTCGAGCGCTTCACGCGCATCCGGCCGAGCGCGGGGCGGCCGCCGCGGTCGCAGCTGCGGCGCTGGCCGGCCTGGCTCTGGGGGCGCCTGCGCAACGGTTTCGCGGACGCCATCGGCGGCGTCCTGGTCGTCCGCGCCGTCCTGCGCCGGCCCGACCGCTATCCCGCCGGCGTCCTCGGGTTCTTCCTCTACTGGGCCGGCGACATCCTCACGCTGTACGCGGCGCTGCGGGCGTTCGGGATCGCCCCGGGCATCGCGGCGCTCGTGCTCGCCTACGCGACCGGGTACGTCATCACGGCGCTGCCGCTCCCCGCGGGCGGCGCCGGCGCCACGGAGGCGACGGCCGCATCCGCCCTGCACCTGATCGGCGTGCCGTTCGGCCCCGCGGTGCTCGCCGCCGTGCTCTACCGCGTCTTCGCCTTCTGGCTTCCGATCATCCCCGCGCTCGCGTTCCTTCCCCTCGTCCCCGGCCTCGCCCACGACCTGGCCCAGACCCCGCTCCAGCCGGCGGACGATCCGCTCGCCAGGCTGGCGGGCGAGGAGTCCCGGGGGACGGGCGAGCCCGACGCCGCTTAGGTGGGGGCTCTCCCGGGGTCGTGCCGGTCGCCACGTCACATCTTGGTCACGAGATGTGGCGAGAGCGTCGTGGATCTGCAAATGACACATGTAACCAGCGCCGAGTGCCGTTTCCCGGTAGGGGGTCAGTCTGAATCGCGGCTCCGCTCACGGTGGTGGAACGGCCTGCCCCGGTGATCGGGCTGGACTTACTCATGAGCGGACTCCGTTCGGGTGGGGAGCGGAGGCGATCCGGTTTGTCGTACCAGAGGGACAGACCGAAATTTCCGCAGACGGCCAGCTTGCGCAGCGAGAAGACGACGAGATCGTGTTGGCCTTCACGCAGCGCCGTGAAGAGGACAACCTGGTCGTAGCCCGAGTCAGATTGCCTCTTGAGACCGCGCGAAACTTGGCACGTGTTCTCGGAGCTTGAGGCTGCTACCCCCTCCGTATGCCTGACCGCTTTCGCAAGCGCCCGACAGACGTGAACGAGCCTGCTCGCCAGGTCGTAGACGAGGCCACGGGCGATGCGCCACCGTTCGATCCCGACGAAGGAATGGACTCTGCGGCGGTCGCGCTCGGTCGAAAGGGGGCTCAAAGGTGGGAAGCGCGGGCGGCGAGTATGACCGCGGAGCAGCGCCGAGACGCTGCCCGAAAGGCGGCCGCAGCCCCGCTGGTCGCGGCCAAGCGAAGATCACGTGTGGCCCTCCTCCGAACTGATCGCGCTCCTTGAGGATGCCGAGCGCGTCCCCGTGAAGCGCGCGCGGTACAAGAAGCGGGCCTCGGCCAATCCAAACTGACCCACCACCCGTTTCCCTTGCCCAGATCGTGCCCCCGTGGCCGAGCATCCGCCGCCCCCCCACCGGCCCGCCCGCACGGAAGGAGGCGGGAGGTTTGCGAGGCGATGTACCGTGGTACGGAGTATTCGTGAACCAGAGTCCCATGGGTGGAGCGTTGCTGGGCCACGCGAGCGATGAGCAGCTCGCCGCTGCCGCGCAGGCGGGCAACCGGGCGGCGCGCGAGGCGCTGATCCTGCGCCACCGCCGCCTCGTCCCCCAGGTCGCCCGCTCGTTCCGGTCGGCGGGGTTCGCGTTCGAGGATCTGCTCCAGGCGGGCACCATCGGCCTGATCCTGGCGGTCGACCGCTTCGACCCGGAGCGCGGCGTCCACTTCGCCACCTATGCGTCGGCCCTGATTCGCGGCGAGCTGCAGCATCTGCTGCGCGACCACGGCTGGGCGGTGCGGGTGCCGCGCCCACTCCAAGAGCTCGGGCGCGCGGCCGTGAGCGCCGAGGTGAGCCTGACGCAGGCCCAGGGGGCGCCCGCCACCATCTCCGAGATCTCCGAGGCGCTGGGCGAGGACAGCGGCCGGGTCGCCGAGGCGCTCGGCGCCCGGAACGCCTACCGGGCCGTGGCGCTGTGGGAGGAGGGCGACGACGAGCCGGACATGGCCGCCGTCGAGGCGCTCTCCGTCGACGAAGGCGGCTTCGAGGAGGCCGAGCACCGGCTCGCGATCGCGGCCGCCCTGCCGCGGCTGCCGATGCGCCAGCGCCGGATCATCGCTCTCCGGTTCTGGCGCGGGATGAAGCAGGAGGGCATCGCCCGCGAGCTCGGCATCAGCCAGATGCACGTCTCCCGCCTGCTCGGCGTTGCGCTCGAGAACCTGGCCGAGGCGATGGCGCGCTGATCTAGGACGGCCGGCCCATGGAGCGCATCCGCCGGGTCGCCGAGGACAGCGCCAGCTCGAGCTCGTCGCGGTCGTTGTCGAGCGCCTCCATGCAGCCGGCAAGACGGCGCTCGCCCTCGTCCGTCAAGCTCAGGTGCGCCATGCGCCCGTCGACCGCGGACTGCACGCGGCGCAGCAGGCCGACCGCCTCCGCCCGGGCGACGAGGTCGCTCACCGTGGTCTGCGGCATGTGCAGCCGATCCGCGACCTCGCTGACCGTGGCACGCTCGCTGCCGTCCGGCGCGCCCTTGATCGTGACCAGCAGGAGGTAGCGCTGCGGCGTCAGGTCGGCCGACCGCGCGGCCTGGTCGCTCCGGGCCTGGAACCTGCGCAGGGCTGCCCGGAACTCCGCCACCCTCTGCACCTCGCCCACGCTCGGACGCGACCCGCTCACCCTCTCAGACTACTTCTTCGCGCCGCACGCTCGCGTCGCGGCGCGCGGTGCGGCCGGGGCCCGCATCAGTCCGCGTCGCGCCGCAGCCCGCGGGCGAGCGCGCGGCCGAGCTCGCCGATATGGCCCCCGGTCCCGTCCAGGCTGCGGCGGACGCGCTGGAGCGACTCCCCGAGCGCGATCAGCCCTGGCGAGGCGGCGTGGAACGTGTCTCGCAGGTC
Organism: Thermoleophilia bacterium; assembly: GCA_025928655.1. Lineage (GTDB taxonomy): Bacteria > Actinomycetota > Thermoleophilia > Gaiellales > JAICJC01 > JAICJC01. Next base: position 19,965 of record JAICJC010000058.1, read on the forward strand.
GTCGAGCGCGTCGTGCACCCGGTAGGCGTCGTCGCGGAGCCGGCGCAGCGCCTGCCCCGTGTCCGGTTGCCGGCGGCGGAGCCTCACGCCGATCAGCGCATGTTGGCCAGCGGCACCAGACGGCCGTTGCCGAGACGGTTCCAGCGAACCGCCGCCGCCAGCATGTCGCCGACGGCGAACTCCACCAGGTAGCGCCACCCGAACGCGAGCCGGTTCACGTCGGACGACGCTGGGTTGCCGTTGCGGAACGGATGCGGCCACTCGAGGTCGACGAGCCGCGCGAGGCCCCAGTCCAGGAGCTCGGGCGTGCCCGGGTCGACGCCGTGGCGCTCGAGCCACACGCCGGCATGCTCGAGCGCGTGGCCGGCCAGGAGCGCCGCGTTGCCGCGCCTGCAGACGACCGGGATCGACAGGTAGTGCGCCTCGCGGTGCACGAAACGGGGGCGCCCGAGCCGGTAGGCCAGCGTCCCGGCCGCGGGCGGAGCCGTCAGGTCGAACTGCGGTTCTGGATCGTCTCTCATCCGGCCCTCTCGCGTCGACGTGTGGCCGCGCAAGATACCGGTTTCCGTCACCCCCCGTCCAGCCCTTCGTCCCGATCCGCGTCCACGACGCCCCGGAGCGGCCGTGCGCCGGGGAAGCACGACGCCATCGCATCGACGCCGTGCTGCGGATGCGCGAGGTCGGTGAAGCCCTCTCGGCGGGCGCGGTTCTCGCCCTCGTCGATCTTCATGTGTTCCTGGAAGCTCTGCCGGAGCGCCTCGTCGGCCTCGCCGTCGCGGTTGAACGACCACATCAGCATGGGCGGCCCGAGCGGCAGGCGGTCGCCCGGCTCGCCGTCGTGGCGGCCGGTGTGCCAGGTGTGCCACGTCTTGCCATAGCTGTTCATGAGCTCCTCGAGGAACGCGCGCTCGGCCACCTCCGGGAGGCCGGGCGCGACGAGCTGGCCCGACAGGATCTCGTAGTTGTGCGGATGCCAGCTCGCCTTCTCCTCGCCGGGCAGCGTCGCGAACAGCCGCTCCGAGATGATGTACTCGATCCCGATCAGGTTGGCGTCGCGCGTGTTGCCGTCGAAGAGCACGCACTGGAGCAGGTCCTGGTTCACCTGCCGGCAGTAGTGGTGCGCCTCCATCTGCATGCCCGGGTCGTCACGGGCGCAGTGCAGCCCCGCCACGTAGATGTCGAAGTCCCCGAGCGGCGCCCGGTCCTGGAGGACCGAGGCGCCCGCCTCGAGCACCGCCCGCCATGCGGACCGGCCCTCGCCCGCGGGGCGGACGGGGCTTGCTCTGCGCGGGACGGTCGGGTTCCTGATCATGGGTGGCTTACAGGATCGGCGTGCCGCCGGTGACCGCGATGCGGGCGCCGATGACGTAGCTCGCCTCGTCGGACGCCAGCAGCACGAACACCGGCGCCAGCTCCGCGGGCTGGCCGGGGCGGCCGATCGGCGTCGCCTTGCCGAAGCCCTCCACCTGGTCGGGCGGCATCGTCGAGGGGATGAGCGGCGTCCAAATCGGGCCCGGCGCGACGCTGTTCACGCGAATGCCGCGCGCGGCGAGCTGGCTCCCGAGCGACGCGCTGAAGTTGGCGATCCCGGCCTTCGTGACCGAGTACGGGATCAGCGTCGGCTTCGGCTGGTCGGAGTTGACCGACGACGTGTTGATGATCGAGCCGCCAGGACCCATGTGGGCGAGCGCCAGCTTGCACAGCCGGAACATGGCCGTCAGGTTGATGTCGAGGTGGCGCTGCCACTCCTCCTCGCTCACGTCCTCGAGCCGCTCGTACGTGCGCTGATAGGCGGCGTTGTTCACGAGCACGTCGATCCCGCCGAGCTTCTCGACGGCCGTGTCGATGATCCTCTCGCACACGGTCGCCTCGGCCAGGTCGCCCGGGACGAGCACCGCCGTGCGGCCCGCGTCCTCGACCCAGCGGGCGGTCTCCTGGGCGTCGTCGTGCTCGTCGAGATAGCTCACGACGACGTCGGCGCCCTCACGCGCGAAGGCGATCGCGACCGCGCGGCCGATGCCGCTGTCGCCACCGGTGACGACGGTCTTCTTGCCTTCGAGCCGGCCGTGCCCGACGTAGCTGCGCTCGCCGTGATCGGCCGCCGGCTGCATCTGCGCTTCGCGGCCGGGCGGCTCCTGCTGCTGCTCGGGGGTCCGGGTCACGGTCTGCTCCTCTCGTGCGGGGCGGCGGCGCCGCGGCGTGCCGCGCCGCGGCGCCCGCGCCCGTTCGTCATCAGCGGGGCGGGGCGCGCACCCAGAACCACTCGCGCAGCAGGGCCG
>JAICJC010000040.1 GCA_025928655.1 Thermoleophilia bacterium
CAGAACGCGCGCGCGATGCGCCAGCTCGGCCTCGGGTTCGCCAACCTGGGCGCCCTGCTGATGGCGCGCGGGCTCGCGTACGACTCCGAAGAGGGCCGGGCCTACGCCGCGGCGATCTCGGCGGTCATGACCGGACGGGCCTACCGCAAGTCGGCCGAGATGGCCGGGCGCGTGGGCGCCTTCGACGAGTACGCGCGCAACTCCGACGCGATGCTGCGGGTCATCCGCAAGCACCGCGCCGCGGTCGGGAACATCGACTCCGCGCTCGTGCCGGCCGAGATGGTCACGTCCGCCCGCGGCGCCTGGGACGAGGCGCTCGCGCTCGGCGAGGAGCACGGCTACCGCAACGCGCAGGCCGTCGTGATCGCGCCCACCGGCACGATCAGCTTCATGATGGACTGCGACACGACCGGCATCGAGCCCGACTTCTCGCTGGTGAAGTCCAAGCGGCTGGTCGGCGGCGGTGACATCACGATCGTCAACCAGACCGTCCCGACGGCCCTGGAGAAGCTCGGCTACGCGCCGCACGAGGTCGACCAGATCGTCGCCTACGTGAACGAGCACAACACCGTGGTCGGGGCGCCCGGGTTCCGTCCCGAGCATCTGACCGTGTTCGACGTCGCGGTCGGCGACCGCGCCATCCACCACATGGGCCACGTCAACATGATGGCGGCGGTGCAGCCGTTCGTCTCCGGCGCGATCTCGAAGACCGTGAACCTGCCGAACGACGTCACGGTCGACGACGTCGCCCAGCTCTACATGGACGCGTGGAAGCTCGGCGTGAAGGCGATCGCGATCTACCGCGACGGGTGCAAGGTGGCGCAGCCACTGCAGACGAAGAGCTCGCAGACCGAGCTGATCGCCGCCAAGCCCACCCGCCGGGTGATGCCGATCGAGCGCCAGGAGATCGGGCGCAAGTTCCAGGTCGGCGAGTACGAGGGCTACATCCACGTCGGCCTCTTCCCGGAGGGCGATCCCGGCGACATCTTCGTCGACATCGCCAAGGAGGGCACGACGCTCGCCGGCCTCATGAACGCGTTCATGATCGCCGTCTCGGTCGGGATGCAGTACGGCGTGCCGCTCGAGGTGTTCGTGAGCAAGTTCGCCCACATGCGGTTCGAGCCGTCCGGGATCACCAACGACCCCGACATCCGCATCGCCAAGTCGATCCCCGACTACATCTTCCGCTGGATGGGCAAGCGCTTCCTCGCGAGCGAGACCCAGGCGGAGCTCGGCATCATGAACGCCGCCATGCGCGAGCAGCTCGCGAACGGCAACGGCCACGCCACGGCGCCGGCCGCGGACGAGCCCGCCGCCCAGGCGGCCCCCGCCCCGGGCCCGGGGCAGCGCGCCCTGTTCAACGCCTGGGAGGACGCCGTCGAGTGCGCCAAGTGCGGCGGCCGCAAGGTCCGCACCGGCGCCTGCTACACCTGCCGCGACTGCGGCGACAACTCCGGCTGCGGCTGAACTGAGCTGAGCTGAGCCGAGCCTTCGCGCGACCGCCTGGGCGGAGGGCCCCGCATTTCGCCCTCCGCCCAGGCGTCCGGCGAGTTTCGCCGGCTTCAGCGAACGTAGCTCGCCGTGTTCACGTCGATCGTCGCGCCCGTCGCGTGACGGGCCTTGCCAGACGCGAGAAACGCGATCACGTTCGCGACGTCCTGCGGCTGTGCGACCTCGCCGAGCGCGGTGTCGTTCACGAACATCTCCATGCCGTGCTCCGCGACCGCCGGCGCGTTGAACGGCGTGTCGACGAACCCCGGCGCCACGGCGAATGCGGTCACGCCCCGGCGCCCGTACTGCCGCGCGATGGTCTTCGTCATCGCGACGACGCCGGCCTTCGCGGCGGCGTAGTGCCAGTAGTCGCCGTCCTCGCCGCGCCAGGCGGCACGGCTCGCAAGGTTCACGATGATGCCGCCGCCGGGCTGCTCGCCGAAGGTCGAGATCGCCGCGCGGCAGAGCGCCGCCGGCGCGACAAGACAGATCGCGAGCGTGCGCTCCCACGACGCGTGCCAGATCGCGAGCTCGTCGTCGAGACGGGCGGCCTCGTAGATGCCCGCGTTGTTCACGAGGACGTCGATGTGCCCACGCCACGCGAGAGCCTCGTGCCAGAGGGCGTCCGCGGCCGCCGGATCGCAGAGGTCGGCCGACAGGGCGTGGGCCGCGTCGCCGAGCTCGGCGGCGAGCTCGGCGAGCCGCCCCTCGCGGCGAAGGTCATGGACGACGACGGACGCTCCGTCGGCGACGAGTGTGCGGGCTGTCGCGGCACCGATCCCTCCGGCCGCGCCGGTGATGAGGACAACGCGTTCGCGGTGGGTGTTCACAGTGCCGTGCTCGGGCGCGCCTACGAGGCCGAGCCTCAGGCGTCCTCGTAGTCGACCATCAACACGTCGACCGCGGTCGACCCGCCGTCGGCCATGATGACCGCGCCGGTGACGTAGGACGCCGCCGGGGACGCGAGGAAGCAGATCACCGCGGCGATCTCGTCGGGCTCGGCCGGCCTGCGCAGAGGCGCGAACCGCGTCACCCTGCGGTACATCTCGTCGACCTCGTCGCCCAGTGCGCCCATGCTCCGGTCGGCCATCGGCGTGCGCACCCACCCGGGGCAGACCGCGTTGGCGCGAACGCCGCGTGGGCCCAGCCGCACCGCCTGGGAGCGCGTCCACATGACGAGTCCCGCCTTGGCCGTGTTGTAGTCGGCCGCAACGGTCCCCGCCACGACCGCGGCGGTCGACCCCACCGTCACGATGGCGCCGCGGCGTTCGATCAGTCCCGGCTCGGCGAGCGCCAGCAAGGTGTCGGCTCCGCCGATGTTCACGGCAAGGACATCGCTCGACCCGCTCCCGCCCCCCGAGCTGGCGTTGTGCACCAGGATGTCGAGCGGCCCGGCCGCCTCAACGGCGCGGCGGCAGTCGTCCGGGCTCGTCACGTCGCCGACCACGTAGTGCGGCGAGACGGTCGCGAGCGGCGCCTCGCGCCGGCCGATCACGGTCACGTGCGCGCCGGCCGCCTGCAGCTGCCCGGCGACCGCGGCGCCGATCCCGGTCCCGCCTCCGGTGACGAGCGCGCGCCGTCCTGAGAGATCTTCCATCGGCGCAAAGCTACCGCACGCCCGGCGTCGGGTCGCGGGACACTGGTAGGCTGGATCGATGGCGGCACGGCCCATGCAGACCCTCGCGGGACGCGATTACCACGCCCCGGAGGTGTTCGAGATCGAGCGCGAGCGGGTGTTCGCCCGCAACTGGTTCTACGCCGGCAGGGCCGATGCGCTCTCCGAGCCGGGGGACTTCGCGAACATCGACGTGGCGGGCGAGAGCGTGATCGTCGTCTGCGGCAACGACGGCGGCTTGCGCGGCTTCTACAACGTCTGCCGCCACCGCGGCTCCCGCCTGTGCGACGGGGCCTCGGGCCGGATGAAGGGTGCCGTCAAGTGCCCCTACCACGCCTGGGCATACTCGTTCGAGGGCGAGCTGATCGGCACTCCCAACGTCGGCAAGGACGAGATCGACCGCTCCCAGCTCGGCCTCTGGCCGGTCGACGTCGAGGTCTGGCAGGGCTTCCTGTTCGTGCATCTCGACCCCGACCCGCAGCCGCTCGAGGAGTGGCTCGGCGCGCAGCACGACCATCCATGTAAGTTCAGCCGCTTCCACCTCGACCAGCTGCGCACCGGCCATACGACCGTGACCGCGGTCGAGGCGAACTGGAAGATCGTGATCGAGAACTACAACGAGTGCCTGCACTGCCCCACGGTGCATCCGGAGCTCGTCCAGGTCGTGCCGGCCTTCCGCAAGGGGGCGGTGTTCGAGAAGAACCGTGCCGACGGCGGCGTCGGCCTCGCCGAAGGCGGCACGAGCTTCACGGCGAACGGCAAGTCGCGCTTCGAGGTGATGCCGGGGCTCGACGAGCACGACGCGACGTCGCTCTACGGCTGCACCGTCTACCCGAACATGTTCATCGATGTGACCGGCACGAGCGCCATCTCGACCATCCTGCTGCCGCGCGGCGCCGGTCACACGACGGTCATCACCGAGTACCTGTTCCGGCCGGAGGCGATCGCGGATCCGGGCTTCGACCCCTCCGAGATCGTCGACTTCGTCGAGCTCGTCGCCCACCAGGACTACGTGGTCTGCGAGCGCGTCCAGCGCGGTGTGCGCTCCCGCGCGTTCACGCACGGCGTGCTGGCTGAGAAGGACTCGCTGCTCGACGAGTTCAACGCCCGCTACCTGGCGGAGCGCGGCCCGGTCGACTGAGCCAGGCACGTGCTCGACCGGCTGCAGCCCCCGATCGTGCTCGCGCCGCTCGCGGGTGGGCCGTCGACGCCCGCCCTGGTCGCCGCCGTGTGCGAGGCCGGCGCCTTCGGCTTCCTCGCGAGCGGCTACCTCAGGCCGGCGGCGCTCGCGGAGCAGCTGGCGGAGCTGCGGTCGCTGACCCGCCGCCCGTTCGGCGTGAACCTCTTCATTCCCGCGCCGCGGCCGGCGGATCCGGCGACGTATGCGCCGTACGTGGAGGAGATCGGCCGGTGGGCCGGCGCACGCGGGCTTCCCGTCGGCGAGCCGTGGTTCGACGACGACGCGTACACGGAGAAGCTCGATCTGCTGATCCGCGACCCAGCACCGGTGGTGTCGTTCACGTTCGGGATGCCGGACGCCGAGGCGGTGGGACGCCTGCACGACGCCGGCTCGGAGGTCTGGGTCACGGTGACGACGCCGTCCGAGGCGGCGATCGCCGTCGCGGGCGGCGCGGACGCCCTCGTGCTCCAGGGCACCGAGGCGGGCGGCCACCGGGGCTCGTTCTCCGACGACGACTCCCGCCCCGGCTACTCGACGCTCTCCCTCCTGCAGCTCCTGGCGGGCACTCCACGCCCACTCGTGGCCGCGGGCGGCCTGATGTCGGGCGCAGGCATCGCGGCTGCACTGGCCGCGGGGGCACGCGCGGCCCAGCTCGGCACGGCCTTCCTGCTGTGTCCCGAGGCGGGCACGGCGGCTCCCCATCGCGCGGCCCTGCGCCGGGGCGACGTCCCGACGAAGGTCACGCGGGCCTTCACGGGACGGGCGGCCAGAGGCATCGTGAACGAGTTCATGGCCGAGCACGACGCCGCCGCCGTGTCGGCGTATCCCGAGATCCACCACGTCACGCAGCCTTTGCGCCGGCAGGCGCGCGCCGACGGCGACGCAGCGGCCATCAACCTCTGGGCGGGCGAGGCCTACGCGCTGGCGCGCGAGCTGCCGGCGGCCGAGCTCGTGCGTGTGCTCGCGACGGAGCTCGCGGACGCGGCCTAGCATGCCCGGCATGAGCCGTCGGCTCGCACTCGTGCTCGCCGGGGTGATCGCGACCGGCCTCCTGGCCCCGAGCGGGCTCGCCATGTCGGCGCGCACGCACTCGGCGCACTCGGTGAAGTCGCTGGCCGGGAAGGTGATCCTGATCGACCCGGGCCACAACATCCGCAACGCGCTGCACCCGACCCGGATCAACCGGCCGGTGTTCTACGGCATCCCGGGGGCCACGAAGCCGTGCGACACGACCGGCACGGCCACCAATTCGGGCTACCCGGAGGCGCGGTACACGCTCGCGGTCGGCCTGCACGCCGTGAAGATCCTGCGCGACATGGGCGCGACGGTCGTCATGACCCCCGTGAACACCCGCCCGTGGGGGCCGTGCATCACCCGCCGCGCGGCGATCGGGAACCAGATCCACGCCGACGCCGCGGTGTCGATCCACGCCGACGGCGCCGCCTCGTGGGTGCACGGCTTCTACGTGATCGTGCCCAGCCACCGGCTCCCCAACGTCGGCCTCGGGCCCCGCCGGATCGCCCGCGACGTCCGCCTCGGCGCCGCCATGCTGAAGGCCTACCACAAGACCACCGGCATGAAGATCTCGAACCTGTACACGAGCGGCTACCTGCGCTCGGATGCGTACGGCGGCACGAACCTCTCGCACGTGCCGAAGATCTTCATCGAGACCGGCAACATGCGCAGCCCCGGCAACGCCGTGAAGCTGCGGTCACGCGCGTTCCGCCACCTGTCGGCCTGGGGCATCGCCTACGGCATCCGGCTGTACCTGACCGGCCACATGTAGGCCGAGGAGCTCGGCCGCCGCCCGCCGGCGCTGGCCGCGCATCAGCGCGACCGCGACCAGCTCCCGCGCGAGCGCCGGCGGCGTCGGCGTCTGGCGCGTGCGCACGTACGTGCAGCGGATGCCGTGGCGCGGGTAGACGCCGCCGAAGTAGAAGCGGACGCGCGGCAGGTGCAGCGCCCCGCACACGACGGTCACCTCGCGCACGCCCCGCTCCACGAGCAGCGGGAGCGTCCGCGACATGTTCTCGGCCGTGATGGTCGCGGTCGTCTCGACGAGCAGTTCGACGTCGTCCGGGCCGTCCCAGGCCGCGCGCATCTGGTCGGCCTCGCTCGACCCTCCGGGAACGGGCGACCAGCCCGTGAACACGACCGCGCGGGGCCTGCGCGCCTCCGCCAGCCGGGCGGCCGCGCGCACACCCGCGGTCGCCCGCGCGCCGATCCGGTACGTCCCGTCGCGATCCGTCCGGCCGCTGCCGGGGACGACGATGGCCCAGCTCACCGGCGCCGCCTCATCAGCCGCCAGCCGACGAGCAGCGTCCCGGCCACCGTCACGACCAACCCGACCGCCTTGCGGCCCTGCAGCTTGGACTCGCCGCCGGCGCGCGGCCGCATCTCGACGGGCACCTCCTCCAGCCGCAGGCCCGCGTTCGTCACCCGCACGAGCGCCTCGACCTCCGGCGCGCCGCTCGCGTACGGCCGCGAGAGCAGCTCGGTGGCCGCCGCGCCGACGGCCCACATCCCGCTCATCGGGTCGTGGAAGGGACGTCGCAGGACGACCCCCATCGCACGGCGGGTGACGGCCGTGCCGAAGCGGCGCGGGCCCTCGAGCCGGTAGCGGTAGGGCGCGTGGTCGACGCCGGACAGGTACCGCGATCCGACGGCGACGTCGCAGCGGCCCGCCCGCACCTCCTCGACCAGCCGCCGCAGCTCGGCGACCGGGTGCTGACCGTCGGCGTCCACCCGTCCACAGACCGCGTATCCGTGCTCGTGGGCGTACGCGTATCCAGCGGCGATCCCGGCTCGCAGCCCCCGGTTCTCGGGGAAGGCGAGCACATGCGCGCCGCGGGCGCGGGCGACCTCGCCGGTGGCGTCCGTCGATCCGTCGTCGACGACGAGCACGTCGGCGCCGGGCAGCTCGGTGCCGAGCTCGTCCAGGACGGCGGGCAGATTCTCCTCCTCGTTCCAGGCGGGGATGAAGACGACGACGTCGGCCACACCCGCATCGTGCCACGACGGCGCCCGCGCCGATATCATCGAACCCGAAATGGGGGAGGGTGCATGGGGGCCAAGCCGGGCGGATTGCTGGTGGCGGACGGGCTAGCCGAGATCGCCACGGCATCGGCACGTGACCTGCCGCGGGTGTCGCTGCCGGTGCTGCGGGGCGTGCCGCTCCTGGCGAACCTGTCCGACCGGCATCTGCGCAAGGTGGCGAAGCTGGTCATGCCCGTGCGTTTCGACGCGGGTGCCGCAATCGTGCGGGAGGGCTCCCAGGGGCACTCCTTCTTCGTGATCCTCGAGGGACGGGCGACCGTCGTGCGCCGGGGCGCGCGCCCCGCGACGCTGCGCCCCGGGGAGTACTTCGGCGAGATGGCGCTGCTCGACCGGCGGCCGCGCTCGGCCACGGTCATGGCCGAGACCGAGCTCTCGGCCCTGCGCATCTCGGCCGACGCGTTCGGCAAGCTGCTGCGGAGCGAGCCGTCGATCGCGGTCTCGCTGCTCGAGACGCTCTCCGTGCGCGTCCGCGAGCTCGAGCGCCTGTCGGTGTAGCGCCATCCGAGCGACAGCGGCCGCTCAGGCAGGCGGCCTAGAACGAGGCCAGCGCCTCGTCCCGGCTCGCGTACACGCCGATCACGCGACCGAGCTGGAGCAGTCCCAGCACCCGGGCCGGGAAACCCCCGGGCGGGGCCACGAGCGCGAGCCGCGCGCCCTGGCCGTCGTCGCCCCGCCGCCGCGACGCCACCAGCTCCGTGAGGACGGCCGAGTCGATGAACGTCACCCGGGAGAGGTCGATGACGGCCGCCTCGCCGCGGTCGGCGATCGGCGCCAGCTCCGCATGGATCGCCGCCACCGTGGCAAGGTCGTGCTCGCCCTGAAGCTCGAGCACCCACTGCCCCGATTCCTCGCGGTCGACCCGGATGCTGCCGGGATCACCAACGGCCACAGATCCACCTCCCTCGAACCGCAGAACGCCGGTCGATTCTAGCCCTGCGAGAGCGCCGTGCCGCGGTCGATCGGCGACACCGCGACGACGACGATGTCGTCGCTCATCGGTCCGCCGTTCGCCGCCGCGACGGTCGCAAGCACGGAGTCGACGTCCCCCTCGCCGAGCGGCGGCCCGGGCGCCGCGAGCAGCGAGCGCAGGCGGTCGGTGCCGAACGGCCGCGGCCCGGCCGGCGACGTCCGCCCCTCGACGAGGCCGTCGGTGTAGAAGAGCAGCGACCAGGGGGCGGCGGGCAGGTCCACCTCGTGCTCCCGCCATTCGGGGTGCTCCATGATCCCGATGGCCGGGTCGGTGGGCAGCTCCGGCTCCACGACGCCGCCCGGCGTGACCAGAAGCGGCGGCGGGTGGCCGGCGAGCACGAACGCGGCGCTCGACCCGTCGTCCTCGATCGTCGCCAGGCAGAGCGTCGCGAAGAGGACCGGCAGCGACGCCCGGCGGCGCTCGGCGATCAGCGTCTCGTTCAGCACCTGGACCGCGTCGCAGGCCGGGACGCCGGCGCTCGCCAGGCCGCGCCACGAGGCGCGCAGGCGGGTGGCGACGGCGGCGGCGCCGGGACCATGGCCCGCCACGTCGCCGACCATCACGGCGAGCGCGCCGTTGGGCTCGCGGATCACACCGTAGAAGTCGCCCGCCAGCACCTGAGCCCGCTCGGCGGGCACGTAGCGGCTGACGATCCGGTACGGGCCCACCTGGGGCTCGCGGGTCACGGTCACGAGGCCCCGGCTCAGCTCCTGGAGGAGGGCGCGGCGAAGGTCGTCGCCGCGCCGGACGCGGTCGCCGACGATGCCGACGCCGAAGGCGACGGAGATCCACACGACGGGCTCGGTGTAGGCGTTCTCGTGCAGGACCGTGACGGCGAGCAGCGCGGCGACCGCCGCCAGGAACGCCCCGATGCGCGGCCCCATGACGAACGCCCCGGCGACTCCGAGCAGCACGAGCAGCGGCCCCGGCACGCCGCGCACCGTCGACGGCGACACGACCAGGAACGGGAGCGCGATGGCGAGCTCCCCGAGGACGACACACCCGATCGCGACGACCCGCACCCTCGGCGAACGGAACCGCGGGCCGATCCCCGGCACGCTCATCGCGCTCTCACCTCGGTCGCCCCCCCACGCTCGCGCGATCATATGCGCAGGCAGGGATCGGTTCCAATGCTCCGTCGCCGTCCGGCACGACGCGCTCGCCGACGCCATCGAGCAGGCCGAGATCGTCGCCCGGCTCTGATGACCGCCGGTGGCTAGGCCGTGACGCCGCCGTCCACGACGAGCACCGTGCCGTGGGTGTACGAGGCCGCGTCCGAGGCCAGGAACGAGACCGCGCCGGCGATGTCGTCGCCGGTACCGATCCGGCCGGCCGGGAGGCCCTCCTCGAACTCGCGCAGGGCGTCGGGCCGGGACGTGATCCAGTCGGCCATGGGCGTGTCGATCAGGCCCGGGCACACGCACGAGATGCGGACGCCGTCGCCGCCGTGGTCGAGGGCGAGGCTGCGGGTCAGGTTGACGACGCCGGCCTTGGCGGCGCAGTAGGCGGCACGGGTGTGGCCGCCGCGGATCCCGGCCGTCGAGCCGACGTTGACGATGCAGCCCGAGCCGCCCTCGATCATCGCCGGCAGGAAGGTCTTGCACGTGAGGAACGTGCCCTTCAGGTTCGTGTCCAGGATCAGGTCCCAGTCCTCCTCGGCGAGCTCGGTGATGCGGTGCTCGAAGAAGACCCCGGCCACGTTCACGAGCAGCCAGGGCGCGCCCAGCCGGGCGGTCACCTCGTCGCGGAGACGGCGGACGTCGGCCTCGGAGCGGACGTCGCACGAGAACGCCGCACCCTCCGCGACGTCCGCCCCTGCGACCGCAAAGCCGTCGGCGGCGAGCCTGGCCGCGACCGCCGCACCGATCCCGCCGGCGGCGCCGGTGACGACGGCGACCCGGCTCTCGGGGTTGGAGCTCATGCGCGGCCTACCCTAACGCCGTCCGCTCGCGGACGGCGGCTTTTCCCTTTTCGCGGACTTGGGCTAGGCTCCAGGCACCCTCGGGCACTCGCCGCACCACTCCTGGGCATGAAGCGGTCGGCAGGGCGTCGCTCGACGGCCGCGGCATGGGCAGAGGAGGACGGCTGCCTGGACCTGGAACGAGGCCTCCGTGAAGATCCGTGTGCTGATCGCCGACGACGAACCTCCGCTGCTGCGGATGGTGGCCGACCTGATCCGGGCGCATGACGGCTTCGAGGTCACGGCCACCGCCGTGGATGCGGACGAGGCGGCCGACCGGGCGGCGGAGACGCAGCCGGACGTCGCCCTCCTCGACGTGCGCATGCCGGGCGGCGGCGTCTCGGCCGCGCGGGCCATCCGATCGCGCTCGCCCCGCACGCACGTCGTCGCCCACTCGGCCTACCACGACACCACCCTGGTGCTGGCCATGCTGCGCGCGGGCGCGAGCGGCTACGTGGTGAAGGGCGCGCCGCCGAGCGAGTTGATCGCAGCGCTTGAGGGTGCCGCCCGCGGGACGACGACGCTCTCGGGCGAGGCCATCAGCGGGATGGTGGCCGAGCTCTCGGGCCAGCGCCGCGAGAGCCAGCGCACCGCCAACGAGCGCGGGCGGCTGCGGCGCGAGATCCGGGGCGTGATCGACGGCTGCGGCGTCCGGAGCGCCCTGCAGCCGATCTTCGACCTGGAGCGGCTCGAGCCGGTCGGCTACGAGGCGCTGGCGCGCTTCCCCAACCACTCGACCCGGCAGGTACCGGACTGGTTCTCGGACGCCGCAACGGTGGGCCTGCGGGCCGAGCTCGAGCTGACCGCCGTCGCCACTGGGATGGGCAGCCTCGGCTCCCTCCCCGCCGACACCTTCCTGTCGGTGAACGCGTCGCCGGAGCTGCTGGGCGAGCGCACGCTGGGCGAGATGCTGGCCGCGGCCCCCGCCCGCCGGCTCGTGCTCGAGGTGACCGAGCACTCGGAGGTGGCCGACTACGAGGCGCTCGTGTCGTGCCTCCACGCCCTGCGCAGCGAGGGCTGCCGGATCGCCGTCGACGACGCGGGGGCGGGCTACGCCAGCCTCCGCCACATCCTGCGGCTGCGCCCGGACTACATCAAGCTGGACATGACCCTCACCCGCGACATCGACACCGACGCCGACCGGCGGGCGCTGGCGAGCTCGCTGCTCACCTTCGCCCGGGAGGTGTCGGCGACCGTGATCGCCGAGGGGATCGAGACCGCGGCCGAGCTCGAGACGCTGCGCGGGCTCGGGGCCACGCTCGGACAGGGCTACTTCCTGGCCCGCCCGCGCGAGCCGGCCCAGCTCTTCTCGGTCTGACGCCCGGTTTCGGGTAGTCCCGGCGGGGATCGAATTACGCCAAACCGGGGAGGGCCATCGCGCCGTTTCGGGGTCGCATGGAGGGGCCCGGAAGCCCGAGGATGACCGGTATGGGGGTTCCACGAAGGGGTCTCGTGGTGGTGTTCCTCGCGATCGTCCTGGCAGGGACGTTCGGGGTCGGAAGCGCTGCTGCGACGACACTCACACCGCGTGCGGCGCTCCGCGTCGCCATCAACGCCGTCCGCGTCAAGTACGGCCTCGGGGCCGTTCGGGGCTCGTCCCAGCTGCGAGCCGTCGCCCTGCGCCACTCGGACGACATGATCCTGCGCGACTACTTCGCGCACACCAGCCCGTCGGGCCAGACCGTCAAGGACCGCATCATCCGCAGCGGGTTCGTCACCGGCTACTCGTGGATGGGCGGCGAGACGCTCGCCTGGGGCACGGGGACGCTCGTCGGCCCGGTGAACACCGTCAGGGCCTGGATGGCGAGCCCGGAGCACCGCGCGATCCTGCTCTCGCCGCAGTTCACCCGTGTCGGCATCAGCCGCGCCTGCGGGCACTTCCTCGGCCACAAGGGCGCCTGCGTCTGGACGGCCGACTGGGTCGTGCGCTGGTAGCGCGGGCTCAGGCGATCTCGGCAGCTGCGGCCTGCACGGCCCGGACGATGCCCTGGTAGCCGGTGCAGCGGCACAGGTTGCCCGAGAGCGCGATCCGGATCTCGTCCTCGCTGGGGGCCGGGTTCTGGTCGAGCAGGGCCTTGGCCGAGATCAGCATCCCCGGCGTGCAGAACCCGCACTGCACCCCGCCCTGGGCCAGGAACTGGCGCTGGAGCGGGTGCAGCTCGCCGCCGTCTGCCAGGCCCTCCACGGTCACGATCTTGCGGCCGTCTGCCTGCAGCGCGAGGTAGGAGCACGAGTTCACCGGCCGGCCGTCGAGCAGCATCATGCAGGCGCCGCACTCGGAGTCGTCGCACCCCTCCTTGCTCCCGGGCATGCCGAGCTCGGTGCGGACGACCGAGAGCAGGCTGCGGTGCGGCTCGATCTCGACGGGGAAGTCGGTGCCGTTGACGTTCAGGACGGCGTCGTATCGCATGGCGTCGTGCTCCTCTAGTCGCGGTCTGCGCCGTGCAGCGCCGGGCTGGCGGGGATGGGGACCGAATCGCTCGACCCGCGGGCGCGCGCGATCGCGGCGGTGACGGCGCGGCGGGCGATGACCGCGGCCATCGCCCGGCGGTAGTCGGCGGAGGCCCGGACGTCGGAGATGGGCTGCGCGGCGGCCGCGGCGGCATCGCCGGCGGCCTGCACGGCGCCGGCCCCGCCGTCGCCCCCCGCGAGGGCCGACTCGGCGTCCGGCACACGTACGATCCGCGGGGTGAGCGCGGTGATCGCCACCCGCGCCGACCCGATCCGCGCGCCCTCGAGCGTCACGGCGCAGGTCGCACCGACGACCGCGATCTCCATCTGGCGGCGGTACTCGAGGCGGGCGTAGCAACTGCCGCCGGCGGCGGCGGGAAGCTCGATCGCCACCAGCAGCTCGTCCGGCCGGGCGGCGGTGCGGCCCGGGCCGGTGAGGAGATCGGCGACGGCGACCCGGCGCTCGCCGGATTCCGACACCAGCACGGCCTCGGCGCCGAAGCAGATCAGCGGCCCACCGGTCTCCATGGCCGGCGAGGCGTTCATCACGTTGCCCCCGAGCGTGCCGACGTGGCGGGTGGCGTGGCTGCCCACGATCGCGGAGGCGTCGGCGAGGGCGGTGTAGCGCTCGCGCACGGCGGGGTGCGCGACGAGGTCGGCGTGGCTGACGAGCGCGCCGATGCGCAGGCCGCCGCCGCCGGTCTCCGCGATCCCGCGAAGCTCGGCCAGGCCGTGGATCGCCACCAACGAGTCGGGCAGCGGGGCCTTGCCCTGGCGGGCGCCGACGACCAGGTCGGTGCCGCCGGCGACGGGCCGGGCCCCGGAGGCGAGCGCCGCCAGCGCCTCGGGCAGCGTCGCCGCGGCGGTGTAGGTGGCGCTCATCGCTGCATCGCCTCCCACACGCGCATCGGCGTCATCGGCAGGCAGCGCACGCGCCCCGCCACCTTGGCGATCGCGTTGCCGACCGCGCCGGGCGTCGGCACGCACGGCGGCTCGGCCACGGCCTTGGCGCCGTTCGGGCCGGCGGTCGGGTCGGGCTCTCCGACCCACTCGACCCGGATCTCGGGCACGTCCGCGGCGGTCTGCAGCTTGTAGTCCAGCAGGTAGGGGTTCAGCTGGCGCCCGTCGTCCGAGAGCTGCGAGCCCTCGGAGAGCGCCATGCCGATGCCCATCGCGACGCCGCCCTCGACCTGGCCGTTCGCCCCCACCGGGTTCAGCACGCGGCCGGAGTCGTGCGCGGCCGCGACCTCGAGCACCCGCACGACGCCCGTGGCGCGGTCGACCTTGCACCGCACCGCGTGGGTCATGAACGTCGGCGCCAGGAACGACTCCGAGCCGAGCCGCCCCGTGCAGCCCGAGATGTCGCAGTCGGGCGATGCGGGCGGCGAGCCCGATCCGCGCCCGAGCAGGAGCTTGTCGCCCGCGGCCTTCTCGGCCAGCTCGGTGATGTCGACGCCGGTGGAGGGCGAGCCCTTCACCCGCACCCGTCCGTCGACGAGCTCGAGGTCGGCCCGGGCCGCCTCGAGCACCTCCTCCGCCAGCTCGAGCAGCTGGTTGCGGACGTCGATCGCGGCCTCGACGACGGCGCGGCCGTTGTTCGTGGTGGTCTGGGATCCGGACGCGCCCGCGTCCCAGGGGCCCGCATCCGTGTCCTGGTAGACGACCGTGAACTGCTGCGGGCGCATGCCCAGCACCTCGGCGGCCAGGAGCGGCAGCGCCATCACCGACCCGGTGCCGCACTCCTGCGCGCCGGTGACGATGGTGCCGGAGCCGTCGCCGTGCAGCTTCACGTGCGCCCCGGAGGGCAGCGCAAAGGTCGGCCACCACCCGCACGCGACGCCGATCGCCTCGTCGGGGGGAAGCTCACGGCCGTAGCCGATCATCTCGACGGCGCGCTCGAGCGACTCCGCGGCGGCGATGGTCTCGAGCACCTGCTTCGTCGCCGTCTCGTCGCCGGGATGGACGATGTTGCGGCGCCGGAACTCGACCGGGTCGAGACCGATCCGCTCCGCCACCGCGTCCATGTGCAGCTCGAGGCCCCAGCACGACTGGGGCGCTGTCGGCGCGCGCACGGAGCCCGAAGGGGTCGTGTTGGTGTAGGCGAGGTGGGCGTCGACCGAGACGTGGGGGACGCGGTAGGGGCCGACGGCCATCATCGCGGCCAGCTGGGGGAAGAATGGCGCGTCGGCGGCGTAGGCGCCGTTGTCGAGCACGAGCCGGGCGCGCCGGGCGACGATCGTCCCGTCCTTCATGACGCCGGTCTCCAGCTCGAGCACCTGGCCCTCGCGGCGGTGGTCGGGCGCGACGAACTCCTCGCGGCGGGTGAAGACGAGCCGCACCGGCCGCCGCGCGGCCCGGGCCAGCGCCGCCACGTGCGCCTCGAAGTGGAACTCGCATTTGCCGCCGAACCCGCCGCCGAGGTGCGGCACGACCACGCGCACGTCGGCCTCGGGCATCTGCAGGGTGGTCGCGACGCCGGAGCGGGCGATGAACGGCACCTGCGTCGACGTCCACACCGTCACCTTGTCGCCCTGCCACTCGGCCACGATCGCCCGCGGCTCGATCGGGACGGCGTGGGACATATCGGCGACGTAGCGCTCCTTCACCACCTCGTCGGCCGAGGCCAGGGCGGCGTCGACGTCGCCCTTGCGGATCGACGAGTGGGAGCAGTCGTTGCCCTCGCGGACGACGTCCTCGTTGCCCCCGTAGCCCGCCCAGCCCTCGTGGATCAGGGGCGCGCCTGGCGCGAGCGCCTGCTCCGGGTCGGCGATGGCGGGAAGCGGCTCGTACTCGACCTCGATCAGCTCGACGGCGCGGTCGGCGATCTCCTGCGTCAGGGCGGCGACGGCCGCGACGACCTCGCCCTCGAAGCGGACGACGTCCTTCGCGAACAGCGTCCGGTCCTCGACGAACCCGCCGTAGCGCACGTCGGGGACGTCGTCCTGCGTCAGGACGGCGAAGACCCCCGGGAGCGCCTTCGCGGCGCTCGTGTCGATGCGCAGGACGCGCGCATGGGCGTGGTCCGAGTACCGGAAGCGTGCCTGCAGCATGCCCGTCCGGGCCAGGTCGGCCGTGTATCGGCCGAGGCCGGTGACCTTGTCCTTGCCGTCCTGCCGAATGAACTGCTCGCGCGTATCCTCGACGACCGCCACACGTACCCCCTTCGCATCGACTGCGCGGCCATACTACTGGCCTGCGGGATACATTTCCGCCCCATCCGGCCGATAACGGGGCCGTGGCCCGGATGAACCCCCAGAGGATGCTGGAGACCGCCGTTTCGGTGCTGTCGCAGCTCCCGACCCGGCTCGAGCTGCTCTCCGAGGACGGCGGCGCGATCGCGCTCGAGATCACCGGTCACGACGCCGCCACGATCCATGCCCTGGCGCCGCTCGCGGGCGTGCGCGTCGGCCTGCGCCTGCGCCTGCGCGAGCGCGACGAGCACGGGGCCGGCCACGACATCGACCTGCGCGTGTCGGAGCTCTTCTACGAGTCCGAGCATGCCGCCACGCTGCACCTGACCGTCGACCGCCTCCGCCGCCGCAGCGGCCGCCGCACGTCGCCGCGGGCGCGGATGAGCGACCTGGCCCTCGTGGGCGTGCTCTACTCGCGCAAGGTGAAGGCCGATGCCGAGTTCGACGCCCATCTGACCGACCTCTCCGCCGACGGGCTCGCGTTCGTCACCGACCAGCCGCTGGCCCCCGGCGACCTGCTGTCCGTGATGCCGACGATCGACCGCCGGCTCGTGCGCCTGCGCGTGCGCGTCCTGCACATCGCCTCGGCCCATTACGGCCGCCGCCGGGTCGGGTGCGAGGTCACCTCGGTGGCCGGCTCCGAGCGGGCCCGCCTCGCGGTGCTCGCGACGATGGAACAGTCGGGCGACTCGCCCGACGAGCGCGCGCCCGGCGCGTAGCGCACCGGCGCGGCCGGAGATAGGGTCCGGCCGATGGCCGCCACCCACCCCACCGCGGCGGCCGGCTTCGACCGGGCCGCAGACGCCTACGAGCGCGGCCGGCCCGGCTACCCAGCCGACGCCGTCGCGCACCTCGCCGCCCGCTTCCGCCTGGGCGAGGGCGTCACCGTGCTCGACCTGGCGGCCGGCACCGGCAAGCTGACCCGGCTGCTCGCGACGACCGGTGCCACCGTGATCGCGGTGGAGCCGGTCGAGGGCATGCGGTGCGTGCTCGCGCAGGCCGTGCCGGGCGTGCGGGTGCTCGACGGGACGGCGGAGCGCATCCCGGTCGAGGACGGCGCGGTCGACGCGGTCACGGTCGCGCAGGCGTTCCACTGGTTCGACGCCGACCGCGCGGTGGCCGAGATCGCCCGCGCCCTGCGTCCCGGCGGCGGCCTCGGCCTGATCTGGAACACGTTCGACACCTCCGTCCCATGGGTCGAGACGCTGCGCACGCTCGTCGATGTGCACCGCCAGGGGGAGCCCGCGTACGGGCACTCGAGCTGGCGCGACGCGTTCACCTCCACACGGCTGTTCGAGCCGCTCGAGGAGCACACGTTCGGCCTGGTGCAGGAGCTCGAGACCGAGGAGCTCGTCGACCGCATCGGCTCGACCAGCTACATCGCCACGCTGGCCGAGGCCGACCGGCGGCAGCTCTTCGACGAGATCCGCGCGCTCGCGGCCGACCTGCCCCGGCCGCTGCGCCTGCCCTACCGCACCGACACGTACGTCACCCGCCGCGTCTGACCCGAATCCTGGACGCGCCCGTCCGCCCCGCGCGTAGTACGGTTGATGCGGGGAGCTGGTGACGATGCGTACGCTCGGCGACGGTGAGCTTGTGGTGCGTGCCCGCCAGGGCTCGCGCGAGGCTGCCGGCGAGCTGTTCGCCCGCCACTGGCCGGGCGCGTGGAGGGTGGCGCGCGCGGTCACCGGCCGACGCGACATGGCCGACGACGTCGCCCAGGACGCCTTCGAACGGGCCTTTGCAGCCCTCGGCCGCTTCGACCGGCGACGGCCGTTCGGGCCGTGGTTGCACCGGATCGTCGTCAACCGCTCGCTCGACCTCCTGCGCAGCGAGCGGCGCCTGCTCGGGCCGGAGGGGCTCGAGCGGATCGAGGGCGAGTGGCGCGACCAGGCGGGCGAGGACCGCGAGCTGCTTGCCGCCGTGGCCGGGCTCTCGCCGCAGCGGCGGGTCGTGATCGTGCTGCGCTACGGGCTCGGGTACCCGCCGACCGCGATCGCCGCGCTGCTCGGCCTGCCGGTGGGAACGGTGAACTCGCGCCTGGCCCGGGCGCTCGAGGACCTGCGCCGCCACGAACAGGAGCGGGATGCCGGACGAGCTTGAGGAACGGCTGGAGCGCGCGCTGGGGGAGCTAGGGCCCGGGGCGGACGTGACCGAGCGGGCCCGCTCGGCCGCGCTCGGCGCGCTGCCGCCGGCAAGGGCCCGGTCGAAGCGGCCGCTCGTCCTCGTCGCCGCCGCCTGCGCGGTCGCGTTCGTGTTCGGCGGCGTCACGCTGGCGGCGACGGGCGGCGGGCTGCCGCTCGTGGGCGACGAGCCGCATCATCGGCATCCGCCGGCGCAGGAGACCCCAGCCCGCCATCCGGCGATCGTGCTCCCGCGCGGGGCGATCGCGTTCGCCGCGGCGGCGGACGGGCGCGTCTGGCTGTCCGCGAGCAGCGGGACGAGGCTCGCCGGCGCGTCCGCGACCGCCTACGAGCTCAGCCCCGGCGCGGTGTGGTCTGTCGTCGGGAGCGAGGACACGATCCGCGCGGTCGGGGTTCAGCAGCGCGGACGGGGCTTCGTCCACAGGGTCGCGGGCACGCCGGTGGCGGCGGCCTGGGCGCCCGCGGGGATCCGCATCGCCTACGTCGTCCGCACGCCGCACGGCCACCGGCTGTATGACATGTACGGCAACGGGGCCCACGACTTCGCGGTGGCAGGCCGCGTGGCGCCCGTCGAGCCGAGCTGGCGATGGGACTCCCTGGCGTTCGCCTATGTGGCGGCCGGCGGCCGGGTGATGGTGCACAACGCGATCGCCGGCTCGACGAGCGCCGTCGCCCGCGCCTGTGGCGTGCGCGATGCTGCGGCCATCGCGTTTGCGCCGTTCGGCGGGTTGCTCGCGATCGCGGACGCCGCCGGCCGCGTGGAGATCGTGGACACGCTGCATCGGAGCCCCACCCACTGCGAGCGCGGGCAGCCGGGCGCGCCCGCGCTCGCGTGGGTGCGCCCCCGCCAGGTGATCGTCGGGTCGGGCCGGGCGATCACGCGCTACGACCTCCACGGCCGCTTCGCCGGGGCAGACGTCACGAACACGCCCGCAACCGTGGCCGGCCTCGCCGCAGGCATGGACGGGCGCCGGCTTGCCCTCGCCCTCCGTGAAGCCGACGGCTCGGTGCGGGTCGTCGAGGCGCGCACGCCCCGCTTCAGCGAGGCGTCGCACCCGCTTCGCCTCTACCGCGCCCTGGCCCACCTCGGCCGGGTCACGGGGCCGGTGCGGCTGACCTGGCAGTGAAAACCGGGGACCCTCCCCGCTTCCCGGGGACTGTCCCCACCCATCAGGCGTGGAACGTCACGCCGCGCGTGAGGGCGACCAGGATCGACGCCTTCAGCTTGCTGGCGTGGGTGCCGGCGTCGGCCCACCAGCCCGGGAGGACGTCGAACGCCATCTCGCCGGAGGCGATGTAGGCGTTGTTGACGTCGGTGATCTCGAGCTCGCCGCGGGCGGACGGCTCCAGCCCCGAGACGATGTCGAAGACGCGCGCGTCGTACATGTAGCAGCCGGTCACGGCCAGGTCGGAGCGGGGCCGGGGCGGCTTCTCCTCGATCGCCGTCACCCGGTCGCCGTCGACCGTCGCGACGCCGAACCGGCGGGCGTCCTCGACCTGCTTCAGCAGGATCCGGGCGCCGGTCGGGCGCTCCCGGAACGCCTCGACGTACGGGGAGAGGTCGTCCTGGTACACCTGGTCGCCGAGGATGACGCACACCGGCCCGTCGCCGACCTGGTCGCGGGCCCTGGCGAGGGCGTCGGCGATCCCGCCCTCGCCCTCCTGGTGGGCGTAGGCGATCGAGACGCCAAGCGCGCTCCCATCCCCGAGCAGCGTCCGCACCTGGTCGCCGTGGCGGCCGACGACGACGACGAGGTCGGTCACGCCCGCCTTCGCGAGCGTCCGGACGGGGAAGTGGATCATCGGCTCGTCGAACAGGTCGAGGACGTGCTTGTTCACGACCCCCGTCATCGGCCCCAGGCGCGTCCCCAGGCCGCCCGCCAGCACGACTCCCTTCACCGCTCGCCCTCCAGGTAGCGTCTCACCGAGTCGGCCCAGTCTGCCAGAGGCACGCCGAGCGCGCGCGCACGGTCGAGCGCGAGGACGCTCGAGCGCGGGCGCGGCGCCGGCGCCCCGAACTCCTCGGTCGAGATCCGCTCGACGGGATGGCCCACGGCCAGCTCGGCCAGGTCGGCCCACGTGCAGGGCTCGCCGGCGCCGGTCACGTGCACGACGCCGGAGACGTCCCGGGAGACCAGGTATGCGAGTGCGCGGGCCAGGTCGGCGGCGGCGGTCGGCCGGCCGCGCTGGTCGTCGACCACCCGCAGGGCCCGCCCGGCCCGCTCCGCGGCGAGGACGGCGCGGAAGAAGTTGCGCCCGTCGCCGTACACCCACGCCGTGCGCACGACGAGGTTGCGCGGCCGCGCGAGCACGGCCCGCTCGCCCTCGAGCTTCGAGCGACCGTAGACGGAGAGCGGATTGACCGGGGCGTCCTCCGTATAGGCGGCCTCGGAGCGGCCGTCGAAGACGTAGTCGGTCGAGAGGGCGATGACGCGGGCCCCCGTCGCGGCCACGTGGCCGGCGGCCTCCGCGTTCGCGGCGAAGGCCGCGTCGGGGTCGCGCTCGCAGCCGTCGACGTCGGTCTTCGCCGCGGCGTGGACGACGACGTCGCCGGGCCCGAACGCGGCCCGCACCGCGACCGGGTCGCAGACGTCCAGCGCGGCGCGGTCGAGGTAGACGGCATTTGGCAGGTGCGCGCGCAGCGCGCGGCCGACCTGGCCGCCGGCGCCGGTTACGAGAACGCGGGGATCAGATCCCACTGCAGGCGCGGGTTCCGGGTGTCGCGCTCGCTCACGACCGGCGGCCCGTCCAGCTGCCAGTCGATGGCGAGCGTGGGATCGTCCCAGGCGACGCCGCCCTCGTCGTCGGGGTCGTACTCGCGCGTGACCCAGTAGATCAGGTCGGTCTCGGTCAGCGCCAGGTAGCCGTGGGCGACGCCGGAGGGGACATAGAGCGCCGTCGGCACGTCGCCGTCGAGCACGAACGAGTCGGTCACGGGCACCCCCGACCCGGCCCGCAGGTCTGCCAGGCCGACCTGGGCGCGCCCGGAGACGAGGTACCAGAGGTCGGCCTGGTGGCGATGGTAATGCAGTCCGCGCAGGACGCCCGCGGCCGAGCGCGAGTGGTTCGACTGGGCCATCGGCTCGGGCAGGGACGCCGTCCGGAACACCTCGACGAAGCGGCCGCGCGAGTCGCCGTGCACCTGCGGGCGCCAGATGCGGACGCCCTCGATCGGGCTCGGGACGAGCTCAGTCGGCATAGAGCCGCTCCGCCTCGGGCACGAGCGTCCCCCACCACTCGGCGTGGTCGCGATACCAGGCCACCGTCTCGGCCACGGCATCGGCCACGGTCCGCGTCGCCGTCCAGCCCAGCGCCGCCACCCGCCCGGTCGAGACCGCGTAGCGGCGGTCGTGCTGGGGGCGGTCATAGGCGCTCAGGTACACGGCGTCAGAGCCGGCGCCGGCGGCGCGCGCCACCATGCGGGCGATCTCCACGTTCGGCACCGACTCGCCGGCCGGTCCCAGGTTGTACGCCGTGCCCGGCTCGCCGCGCTCGGCCAGGGCGCGCAGCCCCGAGACGGCGTCGTCCACGAACATCCAGTCGCGCACCTGCTGCCCGTCGCCCCACACGGGCAGCCGCTCGCCCCGGAGGGCGCGCGTGGCCCAGCGCGGGACCGCCTTCTCGGGGTGCTGCCACGGCCCGATGCAGTTGGTCGGGCGCGCGATCACGACCGACAGCCGGTCGGCGTAGGAGCGGGCCAGGTCGTCCCCCACGGCCTTCGAGCGCGCGTACGCGCTCGTGGCCAGGCCCTCGCCGGGGAGCTTCTGATCCTCGCGGAACGGGTCGCCCGGGCACGGCCCGTACACCTCGTCGGTGGAGATGTGGACGACCCGCTCGACGCCGGCCGCGAGGGCGGCGTCGAGCACGCTGCGGGTGCCGTCGACGTTCGTGCGGAAGAAGGTCTCGCCGGCCTCCTCGCTGCGGGTGACGTGCGTCTCGGCGGCGAAGTGGACGAGGAGCGGCGGCCGCTCGGCCCGCACGACCGCGGCCAGGGCCGGGTCGGCGACGTCCATCCGCACGGTCTCGACCAGATCCGGGCCGACCCCGGCCAGGCGGCGCTCGTCGCCGGCATACGTGCCGGCGTCGATGTTCAGCACCGCATGGCCGTCGGCGGCGAGCGCGCGCACGAACGCCGAGCCGATGAACCCGAGGCCGCCGGTCACGAGCACCCGCCCGCTCACGCCGTCACCCCGCGGTTGTGCTCCTCCGCCGCCTCCTCGATGGCGGGCTCGGCGTACGGGTCGAGTGCGGCCTGGGCGTGGGCGCGGAAGCGGGCGGCGGCGTCGGCGCCGTAGCCGGGCAGGACCCGCGCCAGCGTCGCCCGGGCCAGGAAGGTGGCCGCGGTCAGGCGCTGCACCGCCTTCTCGCCCCCCGGCCCGTGGTGCTTGCGCGCGTAAATGCCGCGGCTGCGGGCGTGCTGGTAGACGCGCCGCATCGGCACCGCCGCGGTCGAGGAGTTCTCGAGATGGACGAGCCCCGCGCGGGGGAAGAACGCGATCTCCCAGCCGCGGTCGCGCAGGCGCCGGCACAGGTCGACGTCCTCGAGGTACATGTAGAAGCCCTCGTCGAGGCCGCCGACGCCCTCGAGCGCGTCACGGCGCACCATCATGGCGGCGCCGTGGATCCAGTCCACCCGGCGGATGCGCTCGCCGCCAGACATGATCCAGCCGGCCCGCTGGAGCGTGAGCGTCGTGAGCGCCACGCGGCCGGGCGTGGGGAAGTGGAACGCGGAGGGCTGCGGTCGGCCGTCGGCATGCCGGAGCCGCGGCCCGGCCGCCGCGACGGTGCCGTTGCGATCCATGAAGCTGCGCAGGCGGTCGATGCAGCCCGGATCGAGGACGGTGTCGTCGTTCAGGATGAAGATCAGCCGCCCTCGCGCCTCGCGGGCGACCAGGTTGTGGTTCGCGCCGAACCCGCGCCGCAGACCGCCTGCGATCACCGTCACGTCCGGGTGCGACCCGGCGACGGCAGCGGCGATGCCGACGGCGTTGTCCACGACGATCGTCTCGACCGCGCTCTCCTCTGCGGCCGCCGGGATCGAGTCCAGGCTCGCGCGCAGCAGGCCCACGTCCCCGCTGGAGACGATCGAGACGGTCACGTCGGGCGCATCTGGCACGCGAAGAGGATACGCGGTGCCGAAAGGGGTCAGTCCCCGATTCCCGGGGACTGTCCCCATGTGCTGGAATAGCGGGGACATGGACGACTGCCTCTTCTGCAAGATCGTGGCAGGCGAGCTGCCCGCGGTACGGGTCTACGAGGACGATCGCGTCGTCGCGATCATGGACATCTTCCCGGCCACCCGCGGCCACGCGCTGGTGATCCCGCGCGCACACGCCGCCGACATCCATGAGCTGCCCCTGGACGACCTGGCGGCGGCCGCCGCGGCGGCGAAGCACCTGGCGGGCGCGGCGATGCGCGGCCTGCGCGCCGACGGCGTGACGATCATGCAGGCCAACGGCGCGGCGGCCTGGCAGACCGTGTTCCACTACCACGTCCACGTGATCCCGCGCTACGACGGCGATCCGCTCGTCCTGCCGTGGCGGCCGGGCTCGGCTCCGGCCGATCCCGACGAGCTGTCAGATATAAGCCGGTCTTATTTTTCCGATTAGCTCCGCTTGGGTACGATGCCCGTCGTGAGCGATCTTCCCGGGCGTGCGGACGTGCTCGTGATCGGCAGCGGCGGAGCCGGTCTGGCGGCCGCGTGGGCGGCCGCGGACACGGGCGCCGACGTCGTGCTCGTCACGAAGGGCTCGCGCGCCTCGTGCAACACCGGCATGGCCCACGGCGGGATCCAGGCGGCCGTGCATCCCGACGACTCCCCCGACCGCCACGCCCGCGACGTCCTCGACTCCTCCCACGGCACGGCCGATCCCGAGCTCGTCTCCGTGCTCACGTCCGAGGCGCCGGAGGCCATTGCCTGGCTCGAGTCGATCGGCGTGGAGTTCTCCCGTGACGCCGGCGGATACCGGCTGGCCCGCTGCGGCGGGGCCAGCATCCCCCGGCTGCTGCAGGTGGGCGACCGCACCGGCCACGCCATCGCCAAGGCGCTGCGGGCCGAGCTCGACCGGCGCGGGATCGCCATCCACGACCACACCGCCCTCGTCGGCCTCGAGCGTCCGAACGGACACTTCGAGGCCCGCCTGTCGCAGGGCGGGGACGAGCGCCGGCTGGACGCCGGGGCCGTCGTGCTCGCGGCCGGCGGGCGCTGCTACAAGGAGGCCCACGACGCGGGCATCCTGACGACGAACCAGCCCGGCTCCACCGGCGAGGCGACGACGCTCGCCCGCGCCCTCGGCGCCGAGGTGCGCGACTACGACGCGCTCCAGCACCACCCCACCGGCGGGGCCTGGCCGCCGCCGCTGCAGGGCTTCTCGATCCCGGAGACGTGCCGCAGCTACGGCGCGACGCTCCGCAACGCCGCCGGCGAGCGCTTCTGCGACGAGCTGGCTCCCCGCGACACGGTCGCCGCGGCGATCGTGCGCGAGTGCGAGGAGGGACGCGGCCTGACGACGCCCGACGGGCGCCCGGCCGTGCACCTCGACACGACCGCCATCGACCCCGAAATCGCCGGAGAGGTGATCCCCACCATGCTGCGCCGTTACCGCGCGGCGGGCGTCGACCCGCTGCACGAGCCGATCTTCACCTACCCCGTCCTGCACTACCAGAACGGGGGACTGCGCATCGACGGCCACGGCCGGACGACCGTCGCAGGCCTCTTCGCCGCCGGGGAGATCTCGGGCGGCGTCCACGGGCGCAACCGCATGATGGGCAACTCGCTGCTCGACTGCGTCGTCTTCGGGCGCCGGGCGGGAAGGACGGCCGCCGCATGAGCACGATGGCCTCCACCGACCTCGCGACCGCCGTCGAGGACGCCGCCGCCCACCTGTACGTGTGGGCGCTCAAGGACATCCCCCAGGACCTGCGCGACGCGCTGCGCGACGCCATGGGCCGCGAAACCCACAAGGTCGGGAAGCGCATCCTGGAGACCATCAACACCAACGTCTCGGTCGCCGACGAGCAGGGAAACCTGGTCTGCCAGGACACCGGCATCGCCGTCTTCTACGCTCGCGTCGGCGAGCGCTTCCCCCTGCACCCGGCCCGGATCGAGGCGGCGCTGCGCGAGGGGACGCGGCGGGCGACGCTCGAGCACCCGCTGCGCTCGAACACCGTCCACACCCTGACGCGCAAGGCGACCGGCGACAACACCGGCCACCGCATCCCGCACATCCACTGGGAGTTCGTGCCCGACTGGGACGGCCTCGACGTGAAGTGCGTGCCGAAGGGCTCCGGCTCAGAGAACATGAGCTTCCTGAAGATGCTCGTGCCGGCCGACGGCGTGAAGGCGATCAAGCGCTTCGTGCTCGACTCGATCGTCGGCGCTGGCGGCAAGCCGTGCCCGCCGGGCATCGTCGGCGTCGGCATCGGCGGCTCGGCCGACCTGGCCATGCACCTGGCCAAGGAGGCGATCGCCCGGCCGGTGGGGACGCAGAACGCCGACCCGGACGTGGCGGCGCTCGAGACCGACCTCTTCGGGCTCCTGAACGACACGGGCGTCGGCCCGATGGGCCTCGGCGGCGACACGACCGTCCTCGCCGTCCACGTCGAGCAGGCCCACACCCACATCACGTTGAACCCCGTCGCGGTGAACTACCAGTGCTGGGCGGCCCGCCGCGCGAGCGCGCACGTGTCCGCCGCCGGCGATGTCGACTACGACCGGGAGGCGTAGATGATCGACCCCCAATCCTCGCACGCCTGGACGCACAACGGTGTGTCGGTTGGCTCAACCTGGCGGTGCTGCCGCCCACGACATTTCGAGGACAGGGAGTCGATCATCTAATGCACCACGAGATCACCTTCCCGACCCACGAGGCGACCGTCCGCGCGCTGCACGCGGGCGACACCGTGACCATCCAGGGCGAGATCGTCGGCATCCGCGACGCGACCCAGATCCGGATCTTCGACCAGGGCCAGGAGCCGCCGTTCCCGCTCGGGGGCGCCGCCCTCCTGCACACCGCCCCGAACGTGCGCAAGCTGGCCGACGGCTCGTACGAGCCGATGTGCATCGGCACGACCACCTCGGCCCGCATGAGCCGCTTCACCGAAGGGCTGATCCGCGATCACGGCGCCCGCGCGATCATGGGCAAGGGCGGCCTCCTGCCCGAGGCGCTCGAGCCGCTGAAGGCGCACGGCGGCGTCTACCTGGCCATCGTGGGCGGCGCCGCGGCCCTCGAGACGACGCAGATCGAGGCGATCGAGCAGGTCGAGTGGGAGGACCTCATGCCGGAGTGCCTGTGGCGCTTCCGCGTGCGCGACTTCGGCCCCCTGATCGTCGGCATGGACAGCCACGGCGAGAGCCTCTACGAGAACGTCCAGGTCGAGGCGCGCAAGCGGCTCGACGAGTCCATCTACGCGAGGTTGTAGACCATGGTCGAGGAGTTTCTGGGACTGCCGATGCGGCCTCCCAAGCCGCGCGAGCGGGGCTGGACGCACGTGATCGACAAGGGCATGAGCCTGCACGAGGTGCAGGGACTGATCGACGTCGCCGGCGAATACGTCGACATCGTCAAGATGGGCTGGGGCACGTCGTACGTGACGCGCAACCTGGCCGAGAAGATCCGCGCCTACCAGGAGGCGGCGATCCCGGTCATGTGCGGCGGGACGCTGCTCGAGGCGGCCATCGCCCGCGGCCGCGTCGAGGAGTTCAAGAGCTGGACCGCGGGCTTCGGCTTCACCCACGTCGAGGTCTCGGACGGCACCATCCAGATCGAGCGCGACTCCAAGCTCGAGCTGATCTCGTCGCTGGCCGAGGAGTTCGTCGTCCTCTCCGAGGTGGGCTCGAAGGACTCCGAGTGCGTGTTCGCCCCCTACCAGTGGGTCGCGTGGATCAAGGAGGAGCTCGAGGCCGGGGCGGCCAAGGTCATCACCGAGGCCCGCGAGGGCGGCACCGCCGGGATCTTCCGCGGCAGCGGCGAGGTCCGCAGCGGGCTGATCGACGAGATCGTGCACGAGGTGCCGCTCGACAACCTGCTCTTCGAGGCGCCGCAGAAGGACCAGCAGGCCTGGTTCATCCGCCACCTCGGGCCCGAGGTGAACCTCGGCAACATCCCGCCCGAGGAGGTCATCCCGCTCGAGACCCTGCGGCTCGGGCTGCGCTCCGACACCATGGCCGATCTGCTCCTGAAGGACATGCCCGTACCCGGCGCATGAGCACCGTCGTGCCCATCTCCCCCGACGAGGCGGCCGGCCTCGCCGACGAGTTCGAGTCGCGCCCGGCCGAGGACCTGGTGCGGTGGACGGCCGAGCGCTTCGGCGACCGGGCCGTGCTCACCTGCTCCTGGCAGAAGCAGAGCTCGGTGCTCGTCCACATGCTCTCCGAGGTCGCTCCGGGCCTTCGGGTGGTCGAGTTCGACACGGGGCTGCTCTTCCCGGAGACATACGACACGCGCAAGCGGCTGATCGAGCGCTACCCGATCAAGTTCGAGCGGATCGAGCCGGAGCTCACCGTGGAAGGGCAGGCGGCGGCCCACGGAGATCGGCTCTGGGAGCGCGATCCCGACGCGTGCTGCGGGATGCGCAAGGTCGCGCCGCTCGAGCAGGCGCTGCGCGGAATGGACGCCTGGATCACGGGAATTCGCCGGGAACAGTCGACAACTCGCCAAAATGCACGCAAGATCGAGGTGGACGACCGTCGCGGCGTCGTCAAGGTCCAGCCGCTTGCGGACTGGACAAGCCGCGACGTGTGGCGCTATATCTGGAGGCACGGCATTCCCTACAACACCCTGCATGACCACGGGTATCCGTCGATCGGGTGTGTGCCGTGCACGACGTCGGTGAACGGCACTCACGCCGACGAGCGGGCAGGACGCTGGCGGGGCACGGGCAAGATCGAGTGCGGCCTGCACGGCCGCTGAGGCCACTCTTGATACAAGACAGGTTACGACTCCTTTAGAAAGGAATGAGCAGCGTGCACGAAGACACTCAAGGGTTCACTCTCTGGTTCACCGGGTTGTCCGGTTCCGGCAAGACGACCATCGCCCGGATCATCGGGCCCGAGATCGAGCGGCGCGGCGTCCTGGTCGACCACCTTGACGGTGACGTCGTGCGCACCCATCTCAGCAAGGGCCTCGGCTTCTCCCGCGAGGACCGCGACGCGAACATCCTGCGGATCGGCTTCGTCTCGAAGCTC
>JAICJC010000085.1 GCA_025928655.1 Thermoleophilia bacterium
GCTCCGCCACGCGGAGGACTGCCTCCGGCTGCGTCGGTGTCACAGGGGGACCGCCGAGGCCTCGACGTCGTTGGTGAGATGGCGGGTTACGGCGTCGCCGAGGAGGATGAACGCGAGCGAGAGGCCCGCGATACCGAACGATGGTGCCAGCGTTGCCCACGGGTTTGTGGTTGCAAAGCCGAAGGACTGCGAGACCATAAGCCCCCAGTCGGAGCTCGGGGGCTGTGCGCCGAGTCCGAGGAAGCTCAACGTGGCGACGAAGATGATCGCGTAGGTCATGAACAGTGCGTAGTTCGCGATCACCATCGCGATCATGTTCGGGAGGAGCTCTCGCAGGAGGATGTACCCGAGCCGCTCTCCGCGGGCCTGGGCCGCGGCGATGTAGTCCTGCGTGACCACGCCCTGAGCGGCGCCTCGAAACACCCGTCCCAGCCTCGGGATGAAGACGAGCGCAACGACGGCGACGAGAACAGCCGCGTCCGTCCCGAGTGCCCAGATCAGCACGAGTGCGATCAGAAGCGTCGGCATCGTGAGGGCGAAGTCGAACAGGCGCGAGACCAGGATGTCGTAGGCGCCGCCGACGTACGCCGCGGAGATTCCGAGGAGCGCGCCGACTGCACAGGCAATCGTGACGGCAATGAAGGGCACCACGATCACCGTCCGTCCGCCCCAGAGGAAGCGGCTGAAGACATCGCGCCCGAGCTGATCGGTCCCGAGGACGTGCCCGCCGCTCGGCCCTTCGAGCACTGCGCCAGGGTCGAGCTGGTTGGGAGGATGGGGCGCGACGAGGGGACCGATCAGCACGAGCGCGAGCATCAGCACTGTGACTACGACGCCCACCCGACCCTCCGTGGTCGACACGACCGCGCGCACGAACCCGCCGGTGCGGCTGCCGGGCGCGTCGAGCAGTTCCGGCAGGTCGGCGTCTGGCGGAATGGCGATGGACATCAGGCGGCTGCGCGGCGGAGCCGGGGGTTGAAGTAGATGACCGCCAAGTCGGCGAGCAGGCTCGTGGCAATGAAGATCGCCCCCATCGCCAGCGACACCGCCTCGACGGTGATGGCATCGTTGTTCCCGATCGCCTGGATCAGCGCCTGCCCGACGCCCGGGAACGCGAAGACGTTCTCGACGACGATCACCCCACCGATCAGGTAGACGATGTTGATCGCAACGGCGTTCACGACGCTGACCGCCGCGTTGCGCATGACGTGATCCCAGAGGATTCGTTGCCGGCCGAGACCCCGCAAGACTGCCGCGCGTGCGTATGGCGCCGCCAGGGCTTCACGGGTCGCGGCCCGGGTAACGCGGGCGAGATACGGGGTGGTGGCCGCCACCAGCGTCATGACGGGGAGCACGTAGGGAGTCGGGCTCGAGCCGACCCCGCCGAAGGCCAAGACGGCGCTGTTCGGCGGCAGCCACTTGAGTTGCACCGCGAGCAGGATGATCAACCCGGTGCCGATCACGAACTCCGGTAGCGCGTTGACGAAGATCACGACCAGCCCGACGATCTCCTCACGCACGCTTCCCCACCATCGCGCCATGAAGAGACCGAGGACCAGACTGAGCGGGAGCGCGATCGCCAGCGAGGCGGCGGCCAGGATCAAGGATCGCTCGAGTCGGACGGTCACGTCGGGCTGGACCGGGCGCTGGGTGATGTAGGAGACCCCCCAATCGCCGTGCGCGAAGTCACCGAGCCACCGCCCGTAGCGCTCAGCGATCGGCTGCTGGAGGTCGTATGTGTGGATGAACGCGGTGCGCTCGGCGGCCGATGAGTGCGGGCCAAGCGCCTGGGTCGCGAGGTCGTTCGGGCTCCTTCCGGCGTTCACCGCGAGGAAGGTGACCACCGAGAGGACGAGCAGCGTCGCAAGCGCGATAGACACCTGCCGGAGGACTGCTTTGACGATGCGCGGCATCCGACCCTAGTCCACCCACGCCCACTGGAAGTCGTAGTCGCCAGCCGTCCGGATGCGGAGGTCGTGCACCCGGTTCTTCCGGACGGTCAACCCGTCGGCGAGGGCCGGGTTGTAGTAGCCCTCGTTGTTCGCGATCCAGGTGAAGGGCGCGGCGTACACCGTGGGATCGTCCGGCTTGAGGTTGATCTCCTCCTGCATGCCGTCGAGCGGGGTATGGGGATAGTGCGACTCGGGCCAGATCGCGTTCGAGGTAAACGTCAGCGGAAGGCGCACCGCGGGATGGCGGTGAACGATCCAGTCGTTGAAGATCGGCACCTGCCGCCACACCTGGACGTAGTACGACTCGGCGGGGGTCTGCTTGATGTGCAGGTTGATCCCGGCGTCGGCGACCGTTTGGGAGATGGCCGTGTCCATGTCGACCATGCCGCCGATGATGTTCGCCGCGTCGAGTTCGACGTCGATGCCGTTCGGGTAGCCGGCCTCGCTCAGCAGTTGCTTGGCCTGCTCGATGTTCCGCTTCCGGATCCCGAGGTTTGGCGGGTAGAAACGATCGCCGGCGGGCACCACCGTGTCGCTCGTCAGAAGGCCGTACCCCTGGAGCGCTGTCTCCGCGATCGCATGGCGATCCATCGCGAGCTTCATCGCCGTGCGTACGCGGTTGTCGTCGAACGGCTTGTGGCGCACATCGGTAACGATGAACATCTCGATCCGGCCACGGTCACGGATCAGCGACGCTGTGGGATTCCCAGTCACCGTCTTCGCCAGCGTGTAGTCGATCGTGTCAGTGACGTCGGCGGTGCCCGACAGGACGGCCTGCACCTTGGCAGCCGCCTCCGTCGCCGCTGTCTCCCGGATCCCATCGAGGTACGGCAGCCCCTTCATCCAGTAATGGGGGTTGCGATCGACCTCCCACGACTGTCCCGCGACGAACGAGCGGAGCTTGAAGGGGCCCGTACCGTTCGCGCGCTTCGCGAGGTACGACGCGCTGTCCTCGGGGACGATCTCGCAGCCGCGGTATGAGAGCAGGATCGGCGGCATACCCGACGGCTGCTTCAGCTTCAGGACGAGGTGTCGCGCGTCCGGCGTGGTGACCCCGTCCGGATCAAGGATGCGGCTCCAGCTGGGCTGGAGGATCGAGCCGAGCTTGGGATCGAGGATCCGGCGAAGCGTGTACGCGGCGTCCCGTGCGGTGAACGGCTGGCCATCGTGGAAGTGGACGTTGTCGCGCAACACGAACGTCCACTCGGTCAGCTCGGTATTCGGATGCCACGACGTCGCGAGCTTCGGCTGCGCCGTCCACTTCGTGTCCATCTCGCACAACTTCTCGTACAGCGCCGCGGTGAGGATGTCCTCGTTCGCGTCGAACGTGTGCTGCGGATCGACGCTCTCGTTGACGAGCGTGCTCCCGACCGCGAACTGGATCACCCCACCACGCTTGGGCGTCCCGGCCGCCCCTGACCCCGACGCCCCTGAGCTCCCGCACGCCGCGAGGCCGAGGATCCCGAACGCACCGGCGGCGCCGGCCGCCCCGCGCAACAGCGTTCGGCGGTTGACTCGAAACGGATCAGGGGAGCCTTGGCGCACGATCGATCCTCTCCTTGCGGGCAAGCGGCGGCGGCCCGGGTGGGCTCGCGGCGCACGATGGGGGCGAGGCGGCGGCATTGGGACCGCCGCACTCAACGAATCGGGGGCGAGCCTAACACCGCCTCGGAAAGATTGCAACCTATTGCAAATCTACAACATGATATGATGCGCGATGATCGTTCGAGGCAGCGGGTCGGGCACTGTCCCAACGATTGGGACGACACGTAAGCCGATTGGGTCGTGGAGCGCCAAGTCCTCTCCAAGCGCATGCACGAACGCCGCTCTCTTGAGCGGCTTTCGTCGTTTCTGGATCACCACTCACCGTGTCCCACCGGCTCGCGTAGCGGCTGGTGGGAACGAAGTGGGCACAAGCTGTGCCGGGTCGGCGTGCCCAAACATGGCGACTTCCGCCCGCCGGCCGCATCGACAAGACACGACTCCTCCAAATGGCCGTAGACGCGGATGGTGGTGCCGACCTCGGCGTGGCCGAGCTGGCGCTGCACGTACATCATCGGTGGGCCGCTCGCGAGCCGTGCAGCGGCGGCGGAATGGCGCAGGTCGTGCAGGCGGATCGTGCGGCGCAATCCGGCGGCCTTGAGCGCGGCCGGGTGCCAGTCCCGTGAGACGACGGAGCGATCATGGTGCCTCGCGTGCTCGGCTGGGAACATGAGCGCCTCGGCATCGTCGCCACTCCCGGCCGCTACGGGTCAGGCCGCCGTGCCAGCCCCGAGCACGGCCGCGCAAATATGTTCAGCCACCGACACCGTCGCGGGCGGCCCCGGCAACGATCGCATCTACGCCGCCGACCACACCCCGGACAGCATTGACGGTGGCCTGGGCGTCGACCACGCCCACGCCGACCCGACTAACAATCTCACCTCAGCGACGACGCCACTCTCGCCGTCTTCGACCCCTGCAGCGGCTGACGGTCGACGCGGAGCCCGCTCGACGGTCGGAAGGGCGCTGGCGCGCGACTGTCACGCGTCGCGGCGCAGGAGGAGGATCGCGCTCGCAGCGAGGGCAGCGAGGGTGTAGGCGCCGAAGAGCAGAAAGCCGGGCCAGGCCGTGAGCGTGTGAGGGTCTGCGTGCAGGGCGATGATGGAGGTGCCGGCATTGAGGGGGAGGTAGGGCGAGATGCTGTCTCCCCAGCTGTTGGGCAGGATGGCGGTGATGCCGGGTAGCACGAACATGACGCCTGCGAAGGTGGCGATCCCGCCGGCGGTGTTTCGTACGAGAGCGCCGAGCGCGAGTCCGAGCAGGCCGGCGAAGGTCAGGAACAGGGCGGCGCCGATGACGCACCGGGCGACGTGGGGGGCGGAGAAGCTGGTCTGGACGTGGTGTTGGCGAAGGATCGGCTGGGAGCCGAAGAACGCGATCAGCGACGCCGCCAGCATGAGCGTGAAGGTGACGGCGCCGTACACGAGCGTCTTCCCCCAAAGCACGGGGAGCCGGTGTGGCACGGCGGCGAACGTCGAGCGAATCTGCCCGGTCGAGTACTCGCCGGTGATTACAAGCACACCGAGCACGCCGATCGCGAGCTCCGCGATGTGCCAGCCGCCGAGACTGACATCGATCGCGCTGAACGTGGCGCGATCGCTGGGGCTCATCTGGCTCCAGTGCGCCATCTGTACGGCTGAGATCAGGATGCCCAGGCCGGCCATCGCGACGACCGACAGGAGCAGCGCCCAGCGAGTGGATCGAAGCGACCACAGCTTCGTCCACTCGGAGCGGATCACGCGCACCTGCGTGACGCCGGTGCGGGCGCTCCCGGGGGTGGGCGACGTCGCCGGCGTCGTGATGGCGCTCATACGGCGACCTCCTCGGCCGGCTCCTCGCGTGCGCCGGTGTGATATTCGAGCGCGTCGCGGGTGAGGTGCATGAACGCTTCTTCGAGCGAGGCGCGCACCGGCGTCAGCTCGTGCAGGACGACTCGGCGCTCGGACGCGAGCTCGCCGATCGCCTTGCTCGACATGCCGCGGATCGTCACCGCGCCGTCGTCCTCGGCATCGATCGTCACGTCGAAGCCACGCAGGGCCTCTCGCAGTTGCGCCACGTCGGGGGTGCGCACGAGCACCGCGTCGCCGGAAGCCTCGCGGACAAACTCTGCCACCGTCGTATCGGCGATCAGACGCCCCCGGCCGACGACGATCAGATGCTCCGCCATCAGGCTCATCTCGCTCATCAGATGGGAGGAGACAAACACGGTCTTGCCCTCGCCTGCGAGCGATCGAAGCAGATTACGCATCCACCGGATCCCTTCCGGATCCAACCCGTTCGAAGGCTCGTCCAGGACGAGCGTCTTGGGGTCGCCCAGGAGCGCGGCCGCCACGCCGAGGCGTTGCCCCATGCCCAGCGAGAACGTCCCTACCCGCCGGCGGGCGACGCTCTCCAGGCCGACGAGCCGGATCACCTCGTCGACCCGTGCGCGCGGATTCCGTTCGATTCCGCCAGAGCACGAAGATGCAGGTAGGCCGACCGGCCGGTGTGAATCGCCCGAGCCTCGAGCAGCGCCCCGACCTCGGCCAGGGGGGCGCGATGCTCCCGGTAGCGCTCGCCGTTCACGGTCACTGAACCGGCGCTGGGAGCGTCCAACCCCAGGATCAGCCGCATCGTCGTGGACTTCCCCGCTCCATTCGGACCGAGGAAGCCGGTCACCACGCCCGGCCGAACGACGAACGAAAGGTCGTCGACGGCGAGCGTCGCGCCGTACCGCTTCGATAACCCGCGTGCCTCAATCACCCATCCACTCCAGAGTCGTGGCCCACCTCAGCATGGCCGACCATCGTAAGAAGCTCGTGAGACCCCCGGTCGAACGCGGGACTCAGTCTTGACCGCGCCGCCAAGCGGCTTTCGCCCCGTCTGACCTCCAGCTCGGTTGACAGGTTCCGCATCCCGTGGTCTACTGGCGCGATGCGTCGCCAACGGGTCAGGTGGCTTGCGCCGCTCTGCGCGCTCGCCGTGGTCGCGATCGGTGCGGGCTCGACCGCCGTCGCTGCGGGGACGAACCTCGTCGCCAACGGGACGTTCGAGGGCTCGGGCTCGGGGTCGCTCAGCGGCTGGGGCGGGAGCAGCGGCTCGCTGTCTCTGGTCACGGGCAACGGCGGGGGGCACGCGGCCAAGCTCACCGCCAGCTCGCGGGCGTCATCGACGTACGCATATACGAGCTCCAAGCCGGTCAAGTCAGCGGTTGCGGGCGCCGCGTACCAGCTCTCGGGGGGCGTTCAGAGCAGCCTCGCCGGGCAATCGGTGTGCCTCGTGCTGAAGGAGATCAAGTCCGGCGGCACCGCGACGGTCGCGAGCGGCCAGACCTGCATCTCCCCGGGCTCCTCGTGGCAGTCCTTCCCGACCGTGAACTACACCGTGAGGACGACCGGCGACTCGCTCACCGTGAACGTGCTCGAGAAGCCGGCCGTGGCCGGCGCCAACTTCGCGTTCGACAACATCGTGCTTCAGGCGGGGTCGTCCGG
Source organism: Thermoleophilia bacterium (assembly GCA_025928655.1). Lineage (GTDB taxonomy): Bacteria > Actinomycetota > Thermoleophilia > Gaiellales > JAICJC01 > JAICJC01. Next base: position 6,965 of record JAICJC010000085.1, read on the forward strand.
CGGCGGCGATACACAGCCGCCGACGGTGCCGCAGAACGTGGCGGCCGGCGCGAACAGCTCCACGTCGGTCACGGTGACGTGGGATGCCTCGACGGATGACACGGCCGTGGCCGGCTATGACGTCTACCGGGACGGGACGAAGGTCGGGACGGCCGGCGGGTCGCAGACGAGCTTCACCGATACCACCGTCCAGCCGAGCACGACCTACTCCTACACCGTCGATGCGTTCGACGCCGTCCCGAACACGTCCGCCCAGTCGAGTCCCCCGGCGAGCGTCACGACGCCGTCCGGGGGCGGTGGCGGCGATACGCAGCCGCCGACGGTGCCGCAGAACGTGGCGGCCGGCGCGAACAGCTCGACGTCGGTGACGGTGACGTGGGATCCGTCGACGGATGACACGGCCGTGGCCGGCTATGACGTCTACCGGGACGGGACGAAGGTCGGGACGACCGGCGGGTCGCAGACGAGCTTCACCGATGCCACCGTCGAGCCGAGCACGGCCTACTCCTACACCGTCGATGCGTTCGACGCCGTCCCGAACACGTCCGCCCAGTCGAGTCCCCCGGCGACCGTCTCGACGCCCTCCGGGGGCGGATCCAGCCCGGCCGAGCCCATCATCGTGATCATGATGGAGAACAAGCACTACTCCGACGTCGTCGGCAACACGACGTCGGCCCCCTACATCCAGTCGCTGATCGCGCGGGGCACGCTGTACACGAACTACCAGGCGGCGCCCGGCAGTCTCCCCGACTACCTGCTCAACACCAGTGGCCTCAACTCGACGACGACCGCCGCCGGATCGGACAACATCTTCCACCAGCTCCAGACGGCCGGGGTCAGCTGGGCCGAGTACGAGGAGTCGATGCCCGGCACCTGCTACACGGGCGGAGATCAGCTGCCCTACAAGAAGGGCCACAACCCGGCGGTGTACTACAAGGACATCACCTCGAGCCCGGCCGCCTGCGGGAACGTCGTCCCGTACTCGGCGTTCGACCCGAGCCACCTGCGCGCCTTCTCCTACATCGCCCCGAACATGAGCCACGACATGCACGACGGCGCCACCCGCGCCGCCCAGATCGCGGCCGGCGACAACTGGCTGGCGGCCAACGTTCCGGCCATGCTCAACGCGGGCGCCGAGGTCATCCTGACGTGGGACGAGGGCAGCGCAAGCGACGAGCACGTGGCGACGATCGCGATCGGCGGGACGGCCGCCCCCGGCGCCACCGACTCGCACGCCTACACCCACCCGGGCCTGCTCGCCGGCCTCGAGGACGCATGGGGGCTGCCCCGGCTCAACGCCGCGAGCTCGGCAACACCCCTTCCGATCCACTAGCCCGCCGGGCCCATGCGGCGTGATCTAGGCTGAGACCGTGAGCCGGCGTCTCGCCGTGGCACTGGCGTTGGTGGCGGTTGTGGGCGGCATCGTCGCGATCGGCGTCGCGGTCCGGGCCGGCGACGCGGCTCCGGGGCCACCGTCGACGGCCGTCCGCGGGCGCAGCGCGCCGGGCACGAGCTCGCCGGCGACGACCGTGCGCCCGCCGGCGCGCGATGCGGGCGGAGATTGGCCGGTGTTCGGCTACGACGCTGCGCGCACCAACGCCGACCCGCGGCCGACCGGTGTGACGGCGGCCTCCGTCGCCGGCCTGCGCCGGCGCGTCATCGCCCTGCCCGGGACGGTCGACTCTTCGCCCATCTTCCTGCACGACGTGCGGATCGGCGGCCGCCGCCGCGACGCCTTCTTCATGACGACGACCTACGGCCGGACGCTCGCGCTGTCCCCGGCCGGCCGGATCCTGTGGACGTTCACGCCGCCGGGCTACCCGTCGGTCGCCGGCAGCGCCCAGATCACCACGGCGACACCCGCCGCCGATCCCGGCCGCCGGTTTCTCTACGCCGCCTCCCCCGACGGCCTGATCCACAAGCTCGCCGTCAACAGCGGGCGCGAGCAGCGAGACGGCGGCTGGCCGGCTCGGGTCACCCTGCTCCCGGGCCGGGAGAAGATCGCCTCGGCGCTGAACGTGCGCGGCGGGTCTGTGTACGTGACGACCGGCGGCTATATCGGCGACGCGCCGCCCTACCAGGGCCACGTCGCCCGGATCGAGCGCGGCGACGGGCGCATCGCCGCGGTGTTCAACACCCTCTGCGCCGACGTCCACCGCCTCCAACAGCCGGCGTCGTGCCCCAACTCCGACTCGGCCATCTGGGGCCGGGCGGGCGCGGTCATCGACCCGGCATCCGGCGAGATCCTCGTCGCGACCGGAAACGCGCCCTTCGACGGCCGCACGGCCTGGGGCGACTCGATCCTGGCGCTGCGCCCCGACGCCTCCGGGGTCAGCCACTCCTACACGCCGTCCAACCAGGGGGATCTGAACTCCAGCGACCTCGACCTCGGATCGTCGGCCCCCGCCATTCTCCGGGCCGGCCCGCTGGTTGCGCAAGCCGGGAAGGACGGCGTGCTACGGCTGGTCGACCTGGGCGCGCGCGGCACCGGGGCGCTGGGCGGCGAGCTCCAGGCGGTGCCGACGCCGGGCGGTGAGGCCGTCTTCACCGCGCTCGCCGTGTGGCGCCGGCCGGGCCGCCCGCCGATGCTCTTCCTCGCCAACGGGTCGGGCACGGCGGCCTACCGGCTGGCCGGGGCCGGGACCGCGGCGCGGCTCGTGTCCGCGTGGTCGAACGACCGGCCCGGGACGAGCCCGGTGCTCGCCGGCGGCGTGCTCTACGTCTACGACCCCGAGGGCAGCCTGGCGGCCTACGCGCCGGCCGACGGGCGCCTCCTGGCCTCGCTGCCCGCCGGGTCCGGGCACTGGTCGTCCCCGATCGTCGCCGACGGCGTGATCGCACTGCCGGTGGGCGACGCGAACGACCACGCCACGACGGGCGAGATCGACCTGTACTCGCGATAGGCGCGAGCCGGACGCGATCGTCCTCGAGGTTAGTCCTGCGCCCGGCGAGGTATCAGGAACATCGGATCACGATGTATTCGCGTTCGCCGCATACCGCAAAGACAAGGTCTGCATGGTGCCGTCGCCGGGGTGACACCGTGCAGCGCGCGATGCCCGAGGCCGAGACCCACGGCTCCGACGCGTGGTCGCGGCCGCCACGGGCCGGCGCATCCCCGGCCGCCCCGCTCAGGCGTCGATGAACCGACGGGTTCTCGAACGCGACGAACCCGTGGCTGGACCGGCGCGCCGATCGGACATGAGGTGCCCGCGGCCCGACAGGGATCCTCCTGCGGAGCCGCACACCCTGAAGGGGCATCCCGACGACGCGCCGGAGCCGCAGCGCAAGGCGCAGGGGTGGCACCCGCTGGACTGGGCGTGCGAGTTCGCAGGCACAGCCTTTCAGCTCTTTCTCGGCTTCTGCGTCATCGCGATCATCGAGAGCGACAGGTCGCCCCTCCGAGATGCGCTGCCATGGTCGTGGCTGCGGCTCGTGGTGATCGGGGTCGCGTTCGGGGCTCTCGCCGCCGCGGTCGCCCTGTCGCCGATCGGTCGTCGCAGTGGTGCACACCTGAATCCCGCGGTCACCTTGGCGTTCGCGCTCCGTGGCCACACGCCGGGCCGGGACGCTGGCGGCTACATGGTCGCGCAGGCGGCCGGTGCGACGCTCGCGGCGGCAGCGTTCGTGCTCGCGTTGCACCCGTGGGCGAGGACGGTCGGCTGGGCGAGGACGGCGCCCGACCCGAGCCTGCCCGCGTGGGCGGTCGTCGCGATCGAAGCGGGGCTCACATGCGCACTGCTGCTGACGGTCTTCCTGATGGTGTCGTCGCCCCGGACGGCCCGCTGGACGCCCGCCGCCGTCACCGGAGCGCTCGCCGGGCTGATCTGGGCCGGGGCGCCGCGGACGGGCGCCAGCATGAACCCGGCCCGCACCATCGGCCCCGACCTCGTCACGGCCGGCTTTCCCCTCTGGTGGGCCTACTTTGCCGGTCCGGCGGCGGGCGCCGCCGCCGCTGTCCTGCTCTTCGCCCTCATGCCCGACCGGCGGACGCTGACCGCGAAGCTGTTCCACGACCCTGACTACCCGTCGGTCCACGCGACCTCGCTCCCGGCAAAGCCGCACCGTCAGGGGCAGCAGACGGCAGGTATCCGAAGGGCAGGCTCGCAGCGCTGATGCACTACGGCTTTCCCCTGTGGCTCGTCCTCACCCACTTCCTGAACATCCTCTTCCTGACGCTGCTCGCCCGCAGCGGGGTTGGGATCCTCTCGGCCTTCCCCAAGCTCTATCTCAGCGACCACTGCCATCCGGGCCGGGAGTTCATCCGTTTCAGGAAGCGCACGTTCTCCGCCGATTCGGCGCGGCCGTGGTCGTCGCTCGAGGAGGAGGAGTCCTGGTCGCCGGTCCTGGCGCTGCCGGGACGCAAGAACCTCGGCCTGGCGCGTCACTGGCACTTCATGACCATCCAGTTCTGGATCCTGACCGGGCTCGCCTACGTGATCCTGCTCTTCGCCGACGACCAGTGGCGCCGGCTCGTGCCGACCGACTGGGCGATCGTCCCGGACGCGTTCCGCGTCCTCGCGACCTACCTCTCCGGCCGCCTGGCGCCACCACAGCCGGGACTGCCGTACAACGCCGCGCAGCAGCTTGCCTACTTTGCGGTCGTCTTCGTCTTGGCCCCGCTCCAGATCCTGACCGGCGCCGCCATGTCACCGTCGGTGATCGGCCGCTTCCCCCGATACCCGCGGCTCTTCGGCGGCCGCCAGGTCGCCCGTTCGCTGCATTTTCTGACGCTCTGCGCACTGGTCGCGTTCGTCGTGGTGCACACGGCCATGGTGGTGATCCACGGCATCCCCCGCGAGTTTGCGGCGATCGTGCTCACCTCCTACGGAGCGAATCACACCCGGGCGGTCGTCGTCGGAGCCGCCGGCCTCCTCGTGATCGCCGGCGTGAACGTGCTCGCGACCGCCTTCTCGCTGCGACACAGACGCCGCACCCAGCGGCTGCTCGGCCGCATGGTCGACCCGTTCGAGCGGGTGCTGTCGCGCGCCTCGACGTCGCGTCAGCGGTTTCGCGCCACGGACGTGTCCTCGTACTTCCGCGTGAACGGCTATCCGCCGCCGGACGAGCGCTACCGGCAGTTGGCGGCGGACGGGTTCGCCGAGTACCGGCTCGAGGTGGGCGGCCTCGTCGAGCAACCGCTGCGCCTGTCGCTCGACGAGCTGCGCGGGCTCGGGTGGGGGACGCGGACCACGAAGCACAACTGCATCCAGGGCTGGTCGGCGATCGCCGAGTGGGGCGGGGTGCCGCTCGCGGCGATCCTCGAGGCCTGCCGGCCGCTGCCCGAGGCGCGCCACCTCGTGTTCCTCGCGCTCGACGACAAGACGGTGACGGAGAACGAGGGTCGCCACGGGTACTTCTACGGGACGATCCCGCTCTTCCTGGCGCTGAAGCCGCAAAGCATCCTCGCGCTCGAGATGAACGGGCGGCCGCTTCCGGTCGAGCACGGCGCTCCTGCGCGCGTGCGGACCGAGACGCAGCTCGGCTTCAAGATGGTCAAGTGGGTACATGCGATCCAGATCGTCGACAGCTATGCCGCCATCGGCCAGGGCCAAGGCGGATGGCGCGAAGATCAGCAGTTCTACGCAAACGCAGCCGGTGTCTGAGGAAGGGAGCGAAGATGAACCAGGACGGGAAGAAGGAGGTCGTCGTCGTCACGGGGGCGTCCGGTGGGGTCGGGCGGGCGGTCGCGCACGCGTTCGCCCGGCGAGGAGCATCCGTGGCCCTGGTGGCGCGGGGGGCGGAGGGCCTCGAGGACGCCCGCCGGGAGGTCGAGTCGCTCGGTGGGCAGGGGCTCGCGCTTCCGACGGACGTCGCCGACCACGAGCAGGTCGAGGCCGCCGCCGAGCGGGCCGAGGCGGAGCTGGGACCGATCGATGTGTGGGTGAACGACGCGATGGCGACCGTCTTCGCGCCGTTTCTGCAGGTGCAGCCCGAGGAGTATCGGCGCGCCACCGAGGTCACCTATCTCGGCGCCGTCTACGGGACGATGTCGGCGCTTCGGCGCATGACGGCTCGTGACCGCGGCACCGTCGTCCAGGTCGGCTCCGCGCTCTCCTACCGGGCGATCCCGCTCCAGTCGGCCTACTGCGGCGCCAAGTTCGCGATTCGCGGGTTCACCGACTCGGTCCGCACCGAGCTCTTGCACGACCGCTCGGGCGTGTGGATCACGATGGTCCAGCTGCCCGCGGTCAACACTCCCCAGTTCAACTGGTGCCGCACCAAGCTGCCGGATCACCCGCAGCCCGTGCCGCCGATCTACCAGCCCGAGGTGCCGGCGGAGGCGGTCTACTGGGCTGCCCATCACCGCCGCCGCGAGCTGGACGTCGGCGGCAGCGCCGTCAAGGCGATCTTCGGCAACAAGGTCGCGCCGCGCCTCGCCGACTGGTATCTGGCCCGGACGGGCTACAAGTCGCAGCAGGTACAGGACATGCCGGTGAACGGCCGTCCCGACAACCTCTTCGAGCCCGTGGCTCGTGAGGCTGCCACGCACGGGATGTTCGACGACCAGGCGCACGATCGCAGCTACCAGCTGTGGGCAAACACCCACCGGCCGCTCGTCGCCGCCGCGCTCGCGGGGGCCGGCGCCGCCGCCTTCGGGCTCGCGCGGGCCGTACGGTGACAGGTGCACACCCGGATCAGGGTGCCGCGGCAATCGGCTTCGCGACCCCGCACGTCCTGCGCGAGTATGCGCTCCTTTGCGACGGCGAGCGGGGCATCCTCATCGGCCCGCGCGGCGACCTGGTCTGGATGTGCTTCCCGCGCTGGGACAGCGACGGCATCTTCTCCACGCTGATCGGCGGCGCCGGCAGCTATGCGGTCACCCCGCGCGACCGCTTCGTCTGGGGTGGCCGCTACGAGCCCGGCAGCCTGATCTGGGTCAGCCGCTGGGTCACCGACGCCGGCTCGATCATCGAATGCCGCGAGGCGCTCGCGCTGCCCGGCCATCCCGATCGGGCGATCATCCTGCGCCGGGTGATCGCCCGCCAGGGAACCGCCCGCGTCGCGGTCCTGCTGCACCCGTGCGGCGGTTTCGGCGCCGAGCCGCTGACCGGCCTCTCCCAGGACGAGTCCGGTCGCTGGAACGGCCGCGTCGGCACGACGCACCTCTCCTTCACGGGTGCCGAGGGAGCCGCTGTCGAGCCCGACGGCCGGCGCGGCAAGGCGCTGCGGCTCGAGCTCGATCTTGCCGAGGGCGAGCACCACGACCTCGTCCTGGAGCTGGCGCTGCACGGGGCAAACGGCGAGCCTCCCGACCCGGACACCGCCTGGTCGGGCACCGCGGCCGGCTGGCGGGAGCGTGTCCCCGCGTTCTCACGGACGATCGCGCCCCGTGACGCGCGCCACGCCTACGCGGTCCTCTCGGGCCTGACCAGCAGCGGGGGCGGCATGGTCGCGGCGGCGACGATGTCGCTGCCGGAGCGCGCCCGTCAAGGCCGAAACTACGACTACCGCTATGTCTGGATCCGCGACCAGTGCTACGCCGGCCAGGCCGTCGCCAAGGACGGCCCGCACCCGCTCCTCGACGACGCCGTCCACTTCGTGCGGGACCGCCTGCTCGAGCACGGGCCGGACCTCAGGCCGGCGTACACGACCACCGGCGGCCGCGTCCCCGACGAGCGCCGCCTCGATCTCCCCGGCTATCCGGGCGGCCAGGACGTCGTCGGCAACTGGGTGAACAAGCAGTTCCAGCTCGACGCCTTCGGGGAGGCGCTGCTCCTGTTCTCCGCGGCGGCCGGCCACGACCATCTCGACGCCGAAGGCTGGCGCGCCGTCGAGGTCGCCGCCAAGGCGATCGAAGCGCGCTGGCACGAGCCGGACGCCGGCATCTGGGAGATCGACCCCGACGAGTGGACGCACAGCCGCATGATCTGCGCCGCCGGGCTGCGCGCGGTCAGCGGTCGCCGCCCCGGCGGCGAGCTGTCGTCGCGCTGGCTCGCGCTCGCGGACGCGATCACGGCCGACTCCTCCGCCCGCGCGCTGCACCCGAGCGGGCGCTGGCAGCGCTCGCCCGGCGACGAACGGCTCGACGCGGCGCTGCTCCTGCTCCCGATCCGGGGAGCGATCCCGGCTGGGGATCCTCGGGCGCTGGCGACCCTGGAGGCGTTTGACGCGGAGCTCACCCAGGACGGCTACGCCTACCGCTACCGCCCCGACGAGCGTCCGCTCGGCGAGGCGGAGGGGGCGTTTCTGCTGTGCGGATTCCTGATGGCGCTGGCGCGGGCGCAGCAGGGCGACGCCGTGTCGGCGATGCGCTGGTTCGAGCGCACGCGCGCGTCGTGCGGCCCACCCGGCCTGCTCTCGGAAGAGTTCGACGTGGCCGAGCGGCAGATGCGCGGCAACCTGCCGCAGGCGTTCGTGCACGCGCTCCTGCTCGAGTGCGCCGTCGAGCTGAGCCGGCTGGAACAGACGTGACCCCGCGCATCCTGGTCTGCGGGCGCATCGTCTTCGGCGCGCTGCTCCTGTTCGCGCCGGAGGGCGTGCTGCGCCCGGTGGCGCGGCGGCGGATCGTCGCGCCCGAGCGGAGAGTGGCCCGCGTGCTGGGCGTCCGCAACCTGGCGGAGGGAGCCATGATCGCTCGGCACGCGGGTCGGGGCCGGCTGCTTGCCGGCGCAGCCGTCGACGCCACCCACTCGCTCAGCATGACTGCGCTTGCGATCGCCAGCCGCAAGGAGCGGCGGCTCGCGCTCGCGAGCGCGCTCATCGCCGCCACGACCGCCACCATGGGCCTCGTCGCAGCGGCCGAACAGCCGCACCATCGGGCCGACCGCCGGCCGTGAACGGGGCTGCGGTGGGTGTGACCTGCGGCGACCTCAGCCGACCGCGACCGCAACCTTCCCCCTGGTGTGCCCGGCGACGAGGTGGCGGACGGCCTCGGCCGCCTGGTCGAGCGGGTACACGGTGTCGACGGCCGGTTTGACGGTGCCCTCTTCGACGAGGTGGCAGAGCCGTTCCAGGTCGGACCCGCGCTCCCGGTTGACGATGAAGGTGAGCCGCTGGCGGACGAACGGCGACAGGATCCGCGCGTGCAGCTGTCGGCCCATCCCGGTGACGGCATCGCCGCCTTCGCCGCCGACGATCACCAGCGTGCCGCGGGGCGCGAGCACGTTCCGGAGCCGGGAAAGCGCGGTGTCTCCGCCCGTATCGATGATGGCGTCGTAGGGGCCGCCGTAGTCGTCGCCCGAGGCGCTGTCATAGGCGATCACTCGCTCGGCGCCGAGGGAGCGAACAAGGTCGGCCTTGGCGGCGCGCGACACGCCGGTCACGCGGGCGCCGCGGCCGTGTGCGATCTGCACGGCGTAGCTGCCGACGCCGCCGGATGCGCCGATGATGAGCACACGTGACGCGGTCTTCAGTCGTGAGGCGTCGATTGCCTGGAGGGCGGTCATGCCGGAGATCCCGAGGACCGCCGCTTCCGCGGCGGAAAGCGCGTCGGGGGTGCGCGCGAGCTTCCGCTCCTTGGCCGCGGTGTACTCGGCGAACGACCCGGTCGCCACGCCGAACACGGAGTCACCGACCGCCATCCCGCGCACCGCCGATCCGGTGGCGACGACCGTGCCCGCCACGTCGCGGCCGAGCACGGGCTCGCGCGGCCGGCGGAGCCCGATCGCCAGTCGAACGAGGTACGGCTGCCCGGTCAGCAGGTGCCACGTGCCGCGGTCGAGTCCGGCGGCCGCCACTCTGACCAGCACCTCGTCGTCGGCGAAGGCCGGCACGGGACGTCTCTCCACATGGATGACGTCGGCGCCGCCATAGCGGTCATGCACGGCAGCGTTCATGGTCGAGGGGATCGTCACCTGGGGCAACGATGCCGGAGGCGCGCTCGTCGGTTCGCCCGAGGTCGTCTGGTGCTCCGTCACGGGGACTCCTTGGATGGGGTCGGTGGAGCTGTCCGGCCGTGGGGGGCCGCCGCCCCCCGGCCCC
>JAICJC010000187.1 GCA_025928655.1 Thermoleophilia bacterium
CGACCGACGGCGAAGTACTTGGTCGTGACGTTGTCGCTCTGGTCCTGGTCGACGATGCCGAAGTCGCGGGTCGTGGGGCAGGGGAGGCCGTCGGATCCGGTGCCGAGTTCCGGCACGGTGAGGTGTCCGGCGTGGATCGCCGAGTTCGCGGCCGTGAAGAAGGCCGGGGCGTTGCAGTAGGCGTACTGGCCGAAGATCGAGCCGGCCGCACCGTTCACGCAGGCGCCGTCGCGCAGGCTGCCGTTCGAGCCCCGCAGCTGGAGGCCGTCGCCGTTGAACCCGAACCAGATGCCGACCACCCTGTGGGCGGGCAGCGCCGGGACGACCGGCGGGGCGGCGGCCCGGGTGCCGCGCGTGATGACGAGCGGCGCGTAGTTGAAGAGCTCGCCCGTGGACGTGTCGATGATGGTGGCCTGCACGAACGCGGCGTGGGCCTTGTCGGTCTCCGAGCAGCCGGGGCCCGAGAGCTGGTACGGCGTCGCGAGTCCCTTCGCGCTCAGCGGGTTCGCGGGCACGGTGAGCGTGCAGCGCACCGGGTCCTCCGCCGCGCTCGCGCCGACGGGGCGCAAGCCGGCGATCGAGACCGCGACGAACGCGCAGATCACGAGCACGAGCAGCAGGCCTCCGGCGAGAGCGGAGGTGCGGGCGGGTCGGCGGTGCCGGGACACGGGTACTCCTTCATCCTTCGCGACGCGGTGAGGACGCGCCGGTCGTCACCGAACCGATGGGGGCGGTTCGTCGATGACCCGGGAACGGTATGCGGCATTCGCAACGAATCCGTCGCGATTCGTCGGAGTGTCGCCGTGTCGCGAACGCCCGGGCGTGTCGCATGTGCTACGACACGCCGCCAGCCCAAGGCGGCCAGGACTACTCGGCGGAGCGGCGGACGATCTCGTCGGTGAGCGCGGCGCGCACGCGGCGGTAGTGGTCGGGGTCGTCGCTGTACCGGGTCATCGAGAGGGTGCCGTCCGGATCCGCGATCCGCAGCACGGCATCCCTGCCCGCGAGGTCGCGGACCGCCTGCATCGCCCGGTGGTCCGCCATCGCCTCGGCGAACACGCGGAACCGGATCGACTCCCACGGCCGCCCGTCGTCGCCGGGATAGACGACGAACGGATCGCCGGCGAGGAAGGCGCCCCCGGCGGTCGTGTCCTGGAACGGATCGATGGGCCCGATGGAGAGGTGCGCGTTGTAGAAGTTGAAGCCCCAGTGCAGGAAGCCGGCGGCGCCGAAGCGGAACAGCTGGGTGCCGAGCACGCGGTTGCGGGTCGACGGCTGGCCGATGAACCGGTTCGCGACACCGGTGTGCTGGCCGACGCAGTAGTACATCCAGAGGCCGTCGACACCGGCGTCGAGGAACGGGTCCAGGGCGTCCGTCGCGACCACGGGGTGCTCGACGACGCCGGAGGAGTAGAAGGCGTAGTCGCTGAGGGCGTCGACGATCGTGCAGCCCTCGAGCAGGTCGTCCACCACGCTGCGGGCGGCGCGGTAGGAGGCGAGCATGGCCTCGCCGTGGGGCTCGTCCGAGATGTGGAAGATGACGTTCTCGAGGCCCCACCCGGCGTCGAGCTCGGCGCGCAGGGCGGGCAGCAGCGCCTCGAGCAGCCGCCGGTACTCGGGATCCGTCGCGTCGGTCTGCCAGCCGAAGCGCTGCTCCAGGCCGGCGTCCGTCTGCACGTAGACGGCGGGTGCGTGCTCCGCGCCCCACTGGGTGAAGAGGTGCGCGACCTCCAGGTGCCGCACCCCCTGGCGGCGGCAGAGGTCCAGCCAGCGATGCAGGCGGGCGAAGTCGAACGCGTACTCGCCGCCCTCGTCCGCGATGTCGACCAGCTGAACGGGCAGGCGCGCGCCGCCGACGGCGGTGTCGAGCGGCGGGGTCCAGACGGGCGTGAGCACGGAGTTCACTCCCATCGCGACCGCCTTGCCGACGAACTCCTCGAGGATCCGCCAGTACTCCTCGCCGTACACCTCGACGCCGTAGTAGGTGGCCAGGCCGTCGCCGTGCACCCAGTGCGTGTTCACGATGTCGAGTTCCGGGAGGCGCTGCGGATGAACCCGCACCGGCACGGTCGTGGCGAACAGCTCGTGGCCCGTGCGCGCCGAGCGGATCGTCACCTCCACGGGCAGCTCGCCGTCGAGCCCCTCCGGCGCCGTGACCGCGAACCACACGGCCCGCCATCCGCCCAGGATCGGCACGACCCGGCCGTCGGCCGGGAGGGGCCGCAGCAGGTCCGGGTAGAGGCCGGCGGTGTCCCGCAGCCAGCCGGCGTCGTGCGGCTCGAACGCGACCAGCGTGCAGGGCACGAGGTCGACGCTCGAGACCGCGGTGGCGGCGGACGCCGCCTGCCCCACCTCGATCCGCACCGCGCCGACGGCCTCGAACGACTGCGTCGCCGGCGGCAGGAACGCCACCTGGAAGGAGACCGTCTCGCCGGCGAAGGCCGTGATCGGGATGTCGCGGTTCATCGGCCTGGGCCGCTCGTCCGCGAACACCTTCTCGAGCGAGTCGCACACCACGAACGTCCAGTCGTCGCGGGTCCCGGTCATGCGGCCGTCCGTCCCGCCGCCGTCAGCGGCTTGTCGAGCATCCAGAAGCAGCGGCCGAGGCGGGCCCCAGCCGTGCGCGAGTAGAAGGGGATCGCCGTCTCGGCCACCCAGCCGATCTGTGCGACGCGGACGCCGCGGTCGGCCATGTCGGCGAGGCAGAGGTCCGAGAGCACGGCGCCGATCCCGTGGCCCTGCTCCGCGGGATCCGTCGCGATGGGGCCGTACAGCGACGGCCGGTGGATGCCGTGGGCGGCGAACCCGACGACCCGGTCGCCCCGCAGGGCGAGGAAGATCGGCGGCGGCTCGCGGTGCAGGGCGGTGCGGGTCTCGCGGAACCACACGTCGGACGTGTCCGACCAGAGCCGCAGGGTGTGCTCGGCGACGGCGTCCGCATCCGCCGGCCCGCCCCGCCGCACGGTGAGGCCGGCGCGCTCGAGGCGCGCCAG
>JAICJC010000176.1 GCA_025928655.1 Thermoleophilia bacterium
CGCGGCAGCTGCTCCTGGACGAGCGAGGCGGCCAGGTCGGAGAGCACCACCTCGCCCCCGCGGGCGGTCGCGCACAGCCGCGCCGTGCGGTGGACGTCGAGGCCGTAGTAGCGGCGGTCGGCCAGCTCCGGCTCGCCGGTGTGGATCGCGATCCGGATGCGCACACGGACGCCCTCGGGCCACGCGTGCGCGGCCATCGCGCCCTGGACGGCCGCCGCGAAGGCGACCGCGCTGCCCGCGCGGCCGAAGACGCAGAAGAACGCGTCGCCCTGGGTGTCGATCTCCCAGCCGCCGTGCTGGTGCAGCGCCTGGCGGATCAGGCGCCCGTGCGCGCCGATCATCTCCCCGTAGCGGCCGCCCAGGCGGCGCAGCAGCGTCGTCGAGCCCTCGATGTCGGTGAAGACGAAGGTGACGGTGCCCTCGGGAAGCGGCCGCCGATGGTGCACGGCGGTGATCTGGGTGTTGTCAGACATCTTTGGAAAGTGTGGCAGAAGCGCACCGCCTGTGCACCCCGGCCACCCGTCAGCTCCGCCCGCCGGAGTGGTGGTGCAGGATCCGCAGCATCCCCGCGTAGGCCCCGGCCAGGTGCGGGCGCCGGGACGGCTCCTTGTCGAGCCCGCGCAGGAGCGCGCGGTCGAGCTCGTCCGAGATGCCGGGGACGTGCGCGCGGAGGCCGGCGGGCGGGTCGTTCAGGTGCGCGTAGCCGATCTCGAACATCGACCGGGAGCCGAACGGGGGTGCCCCGGCCAGGCACTCGTAGACGAGGCAGGCGAAGGCGTACACATCCGACGCCGGCGTCGCCGGCTCGCCCCGGATCAGCTCCGGCGCCAGGTAGTCGAGCGTGCCCACCATGAGGCCGGTGCGCGTCAGCACGGTGTAGCCGGTGCCCTTGGCGACGCCGAAGTCGGACAGCATGGGCACGCCGGCGTCCGTGAGCAGGACGTTGGACGACTTGATGTCGCGGTGCACGAGGCCGCGCTCATGGATCGCGTCGAGCGCCGATCCCAGCTGCACGGCCATCGCGAGCGTCCGGTCGAGGGGCAGCCGACCCTCGTCGCGGATGACGGTCTTGAGCGTCCGCCGGCCCACGAAGGGCATCGCGAGATAGTGGTAGCCGTCGGCCTCGCCCGCGTCGACGATCGGCACGAGGCCGGGATGCCCGACCTCGCTCGCCGCCCGCACCTCGTGCTGGAAGCGGCGCCGGTAGCCGTCGTTCTGGGCCAGCTCGGGCCGCAGCAGCTTGAGCGCGATGGGGTGCGGCGAGCCGTCCCGGGCGCACTCGTACACGACCCCCATCCCGCCCTCGCCGATCCGCCGGACGAGGGTGTAGGGCCCGATCCGCGCGCCCGGCGCGAGCTCGGTCACGCCGTCAGCGGCGGCAGGGGCGAGCTGTCGAGCGACTTCCCGATGGGCGTGCGCAGGGTGCCCACGAAGCGCCAGAAGTCGCGCAGGTCGGTCGGAAGCGTGCCGCTGTTCGAGCTGGTCGCCACCACGAGCGTGTCGTAGTGGTCGGCCTGCACCTGCCCGTTGTTGCGCATGTGCGTCCACACCATCAGCGGCGCGGGCGCCGCGTTGTAGCAGGCCCGGAAGCCGGCCAGCGCGGGAGGGGCCGGGGGGTTGGCCGGATGCAGCCACCTGACCGGCCCGCCCGCGAACACCTTGCCGACGCCGGCGGCGCACGCGCTCGGCGACCGCTCCCACTTGCCGGTCGCCTTCCACGCCCGCAGGATCGAGCTGAACTGGCGCGTGAGCGTCGTGGTGTCGGAATACAGCAGCACCTCGTATGTCACCGTCGGGAACTCGGCCGCCGGGGCGTGGCAGCGCACCATCTCGATGGCCTCGGTGCTGATCGTCGCCGGCACGCCGGGCAGGGTCGAGCGCGAGTTCACGCACTGTCCGTGCCCGAGCGCGCGCGGGTCCATCACGAGCTGGAGCGCCTGGGAGCTCGCCGGGAACCCGTTCGCCGCGCCGGTGACGCCGGTGGTGCCGCCCGCCGTTGCATCCCCGCCCGGACCGGTCTGGGTGACGGTGGTGACGGCGCCGTTGTCGCGGGTCGCGAGGAACGCGACGGTCGCGAGCGCCGCCCCCAGGATGAGGGCGATCGCGGCGACCAGCACGGATGTGAGCCACGCCCGCTGCTGCCGGGGCCACGGCCGCTCCTGCCCCCAGGCGGGCTGCGAGGGCTGCGGGGGCGGCGCCGAGGCGGCCGGCGCCGCGGTCGATCCGGGCGGCGTCTGCCAGCCGGGGTGGGACGGCGGTGGCGTGGCGGCGGGCGTGGCGGCGGGCGGGGGCGTCGACGGCGGTGGGGTCGAGTGGTACGGGGGCGGGGTCGACGGGGGCGAGAGATCGGAGATCACCGTCGCGACCCGGATCGGGCGGCTGTCCGCGAGCCCGAACGCCGCCGCCGCGGCCTCCATCATGGCCCGGCAGGACGGGTAGCGGTCGTCCGGGTTCTTCGCGGTCGCGCGCGCGATGACGTGGTCGATCGCCTCGGGCAGATCGGGCCGCAGCGCGCTCGGGCGCGGGGTGGCGTCGTACTGGTGGGAGTAGACGATGGCCTGCTCGTACTCCTTCACGAAGGGGACGCTGCCCACGAGGCACTCGTAGAGCACACAGCCGAGCGAGTAGATGTCCGCGCGGCCGTCCACGTGGCCGCCGGCGATCTGCTCCGGCGCGACGTAGTCGACGGTGCCGACGAACTGTCCCGTCGAGGTCAGGCCGGTGTGGGTGAGGGCCCGCTTGGTGATGCCGAAGTCCGACAGGTACACGTGGTCGGGCTCCTGGTCCTCGCCCCGTTCGACGAGGATGTTCCCGGGCTTCACGTCGCGGTGGACGAGGTTCTGGCGGTGGGCGGCGTCGAGCCCGCGGCCGGCCTGGCCGAGGAGCAGCACCGCCTGGTCGGGGGAGAGCCGGCCGCGCTCCTTCAGGATCGCGCGCAGGTCGGCGCCCGCGACGTAGAGCATGGCGATGTAGAGCAGGCCGTCGAACGGCCCGGCGTCGTAGATCGGGACGACGTTCGGGTGGCGGACGCCGGCCGCCATGCGCGACTCGCTCACGAACCGCTCGCGGAAGCGGTCGTTCGTCGCCAGGTCGGGCGCGAGCACCTTGAGCGCGACGGCGTGACCGAGGCGGGGGTGCTCGGCGGTGTAGACGACGCTCATGTTCGTGCGGCTGATGACCGCGTTCAGGCGATAGCCCGCGAACTCGGTGCCGACCATGGGCTCGGCGGGCATCAGGCGTCCTCGCTTTGTGCGCACATCGGCCACCGCTCGATTGAGTGCACAACTACCGCCACTGCGTCCAACCTCCCGTCTCACCGGACGGCACACGCCGGGGTTCCTTCCCGGCAGGGGTCGGCAACGCGCCTCGGGTACGGCGCGCCCGATGGTGTCAGATCCCGGTAGACGTTGCAACCGCGGCCGCGGATTGGGCCCAGGCCTCCGGGTACGATCGCGGGGCTGTGACGCTCGCCCTCCTCATCGTCCGCGGCGGCCCGCCCGGGGGGCGCTTCGACCTGAGCGAAGACGCGATCATCGGGCGGGTCGACGCCGGCATCATGCTGGACGACGATGAGGTCAGCCGGTATCACGCGATCGTCCGGGTGCACGACGACGGCGCCGACATCACCGACCTCGGGTCGACGAACGGCACCTTCGTCGACGGCCGCCGGCTGACCGGTCGCGCCGCCCTCGCCGACGGCGCCGTGATCCGCGTGGGGCAGACGGAGCTGCGGGTGGTCGGCGCGCATCCATGAAGCCGCTCAACCTGGCGCTGAAGTTCCTGCTCGAGCTGGCCGCGCTCGCGGCCGTCGGGCTGTGGGGCGCGTCGATCGCCGGCGGCGCCGCGGCGGTCGTCCTCGCGATCGGCCTGCCTCTCGTCGTCGCGGTGCTGTGGGGGACGTTCGCCGCGCCCAGGGCCCGGCGCCGGTTGCCGCTGCGCCTGCGGGCGCCCTTCGAGCTCGGGGTCTTCGCGCTCGCGGCGCTGGCGCTCTGGGGCGCCGGGCACGCGGCCTGGGGGGCCGCCTTCGCGGTGATCGCCGTCGCGAATGCCCTCCTTCTGACAGCCTTCGATCAATGGGAGGGATGAGGACGAGCGCGACCAGGTGGCGGACGGCCCTCGGCACGACCGCGCTCGGGCTCTACGTCGCGACGATCTGGCTCGCGAACTACCTCGTCCAGCACGTCGGCTTCGTCTCGGTGGGGTTCGGCCTGCAGGCGCCGGCGGGCGTCTACTGCGCCGGCGCGGCGCTCGTGCTGCGCAACGCCGTGCAGCGCGTGATGGGCCGGCCCGTCTCGGTGGCCGCGATCGTCGTGGGCGCCGGCCTCTCGTACTGGATCAGCCCCAGCCTGGCGCGGGCGAGCGCGGCGGCGTTCCTGTTCTCCGAGACGGCGGACTTCCTCGTCTACACGCCGCTGACCCGCCGCGGCTGGACGATCGCGTCGACCTGCGGCGCCGTCGTCGGCGCGGCGATCGACAGCCTCATCTTCCTGCAGCTCGCCTTCCACGACCTGTCGTTCTGGAAGGGGCAGTTCGTCGGGAAGCTCGAGATGGCGCTCGTCGCGATCGTGCTCTGGGCGCTGGTCGAGCGGTGGGCGCGCGCGAGCGGCGGCCGGATCCTGGCCGAGGCCGGCTAGTGGGTCGTCAGGTGACGTTGGTGGTGTCGACGGCGAGCGAAACCCGAGCAGCGCACGGACGCAGGGCGGCTCTATATCGGGAATATCGGGCCGACCGAGGACACCGCGATGCGACGGGTTGCAGCCGCCGGAAC
>JAICJC010000001.1 GCA_025928655.1 Thermoleophilia bacterium
CCCGAGCAGCGCAAGGACGCAGGGAGGCCCGATATCGGGAATATCGGGCCGACCGAGGACACCGCGATGCGACGGGTTGCAGCCGCCGGAACCCGGCAAACGTTGCCTGACGATCCACTAGCCGCCGAGGCCCCGAAGCTCGCGACCGTCACGGTCAGGATCAACGGCGAGGAGCACACGCTCGAGCTCGACACGCGCACGTCGCTCCTCGACCTGCTGCGCGAGCGGCTCGGCCTGACGGGCGCGAAGAAGGGCTGCGACCACGGCCAGTGCGGCGCCTGCACCATCCTCGTCGACGGGCGCCGGGCGAACGCCTGCCTGCTCCTCGCGGTGACCCTCGACGGCCTCAGCGTGACGACCATCGAGGGGCTCGCCGCCAACGGCGACCTGCACCCGATGCAGGCGGCGTTCGTCGAGCACGACGGGTTCCAGTGCGGCTACTGCACGCCCGGCCAGATCTGCTCGGCCGTCGGCATGCTGGCCGAGGTCGAGGCCGGCTGGGCCAGCCACGCCACGGCGGACGTCGCCGACGCGCCGGAGCTCGACCCGGACGAGATCCGCGAGCGCATGAGCGGGAACATCTGCCGCTGCGGCGCGTACCCGAACATCGTCGCCGCCATCGAGGAGGCGGCGGCGCGATGAGGCCGTTCCGCTACGAGCGCGCCGCCGACGAGGGCGGCGCGGTGGCCGCGGTGGCCGAGCCGGGCGCGAAGTTCCTGGGCGGCGGGACGAACCTCGTCGACCTGATGCGGCTCGGCGTGGAGACGCCCTCGGTCCTGGTGGACGTGACGCGGCTCCCGCTCGACCGGATCGAGCCGCTCGATGACGGCGGCCTGCGCATCGGCGCCGGCGTGCGCAACAGCGATCTCGCGGCCGACCCGCGCATCCGCGACCGCTACCCGGCGCTGGCCGAGGCCGTTCTGGCGGGCGCGTCTGGCCAGCTGCGCAACCTGGCCACGACCGGCGGGAACCTCATGCAGCGCACCCGCTGCCCCTACTTCCAGGACGTCACGACGCCCTGCAACAAGCGCGAGCCCGGAACGGGCTGCCCCGCCCGCGAGGGCGAGCACACGAACCTGGCCATCCTCGGCCACTCGGAGCACTGCGTGGCGACGAACCCGTCGGACATGGCCGTGCCGCTGGCGGCCTTCGACGCGGTCGTGCGCGTGGTCGGCCCCGAGGGCGCCCGCGAGATCCCGCTGGCCGAGTTTCACCGCCTCCCCGGCGACGCGCCGGAGCGCGACACGACCCTGCGGAAGGGCGAGCTGATCGTCGCCGTCGACCTGCCCCGGCTGCCGCTCGCGGCCCGGTCGCGCTACCGCAAGGTGCGGGAGCGGGCCTCGTTCGCGTTCGCGCTCGTCTCGGTCGCCGCGGCGCTCGAGGTCGCCGACGGCCGCGTCGCCGACGTGCGGATCGCCTTCGGCGGGCTCGCGCACAAGCCCTGGCGGGCGAGCGCCGCCGAGGACGCGCTGCGGGGAGTCGCCGCCGGCCCCGAGGCGTTCGCCGCCGCGGCAGACGCCGAGCTGGCCGCCGCCCGGCCCCTGCGGGACAACGGCTACAAGGTCGACCTGGCCCGGACGGCCCTCGTCCAGACGCTGGTGGAGCTCTCGACATGAGCGTCGCCATCCGCAGCATCGGCACCCCCGTCGAGCGCGTCGAGGGCCGCGAGAAGGTGACCGGCCGGGCGCTCTACGCGTACGAGCACGCGCCGGAGGGGGTCGCCTACGCCGCCATCGTCACCTCCTCCGTCGCCCGCGGATCGGTGCGCGCGATCGACGCGGACGCGGCCCTGTCGCTGCCCGGCGTGCTGGGCGTGCTCTCGGCGCAGAACGCCCCGAACCTGCCCGGCGCGGAAGGTGAGCTGGCGGTGCTGCAGTCGCCCGCCGTCGCCTACCGCGGCGAGATCGTCGCCGTGGCGATCGCCGAGACGGCCGAGCTGGCCCGCCAGGCGGCGGAGACCGTCCGCGTCGACTACGAGCAGGCGCCGCACGATGTCCTGCTCCGCGGCGACCATCCCGAGCTCTACCGGCCGGAGAAGGTGAACCCCAACTTCCCGACCGATACGGAGGAGGGCGACGTCGACGCCGCGCTCGCCGCGGCGCCGGTGCAGGTGGATGAGACCTACACGACGCCCACCGAGCACAACACCGCGATGGAGCCGCACGCGACGATCGCGGCCTGGGAGGGTGACAGCCTCACGCTGTACGACTCCAACCAGGGTGCCTGGAACGTGGTGCAGGCCATCGCCAAGGTGTTCGCGATCGACGCCGGCCGCGTCCGCGTCATCGCCCCGCACGTCGGCGGCGGCTTCGGGTCGAAGGGCACGCCGCGGCCGCACGTCGTCCTGGCGGCGCTGTGCGCGCGCCACGTCGGCCGGCCGGTCAAGCTCGCGGTCACCCGCCAGCAGATGTTCACCCTCACCGGCTACCGGACGCCGACCATCCAGCGGATGCGCCTCGCCGCCGACCACGACGGTCATCTCCAGGCCATCGTGCACGACGTCAAGGAGCAGACCTCGACCGTGCAGGAGTTCGCCGAGCAGACGGCGGTCGTGACCCGGATGCTGTACGCCTCGCCGGCGCGGCGCACGACGCACCGGCTGGTCGCGCTCGACGTGCCGACCCCCTCGTGGATGCGGGCGCCGGGCGAGTGCCCCGGCATGTTCGCGCTCGAGTCGGCGATGGACGACCTGGCCGTCGCCTGCGGCCTCGACCCGATCGAGCTGCGGATCCGCAACGAGCCCGAGATCGACCCCGAGAGCGGCAACCCGTTCTCGACCCGCAACCTGGTGGAGTGCCTGCGCCGGGGGGCCGAGCGGTTCGGCTGGGACGGCCGGGCCGAGCCGGGCGCGCACCGCGACGGGCGCTGGCTCACGGGCATGGGCGTCGCGGCCTCCACCTACCCGGCCCGCCGGGTCGGCTCGACGGCCCACGGCACGGCCGAGGCCGACGGCACGTTCACGATCCGGATCACCGCCGCGGACATCGGCACCGGCGCGCGCACCGTCCTCACCCAGATCGCCGCCGACGCGCTCGAGCTGCCGCTCGACCGCGTGCGCGTCGTGATCGGCGACAGCGAGTCGGGCCAGGCGATGGTCGCCGGCGGCTCGATGGGCACGACGTCGTGGGGAACGGCGATCGTGAAGGCGTGCGAGCGCCTGCGGGCGGGCGAGGCCGAGGTGCACGTCGACACCGGCGACGACGAGGACCCCGGGAAGGACTTCGCGCGCCACGCCTTCGGCGCCCAGTTCATCGAGGTGCGGGTCGACCCGGCGACGGGCGAGGTGCGCATCCCGCGGGCGCTCGGCATGTTCGCGTGCGGCCGGATCATCAACCCGCGGACGGCCCGGTCGCAGTTCCTCGGCGGCATGACGATGGGGATCGGGATGGCGCTCTTCGAGGAGACGATCGTCGACCCCGGGCTGGGCGCCTTCATGAACCACGACCTGGCCCAGTACCACGTGCCGACGAACGCCGACATCCGCGACCTCGAGGCCGACTGGATCGACGAGGAGGACTTCCGCGTCAACCCGATGGGGTCGAAGGGCATCGGCGAGATCGGGATCGTCGGCACGGCGGCGGCGGTCGCAAACGCGGTCTACAACGCGACCGGCGTGCGCCACCGCGACCTCCCGATCACCCCCGCGCGGATCCTCGCAACCCGCCAATAGGGGTCAGACCCCTTTTGGCGGGGTCAGGCGGCCTGATGCTCGCGTGCGGCCAGCCAGGCCCGCAGCGCGTCGGCGGGCACCGGCCTGGTGAGGTAGTAGCCCTGCGCGGAGGTGCAGCCGAGCCGGCGCAGCTCCGACCAGACGCCCTCGCTCTCGACGCCCTCCGCGACGACGGACAGGCCCAGGTTGCGGCCGAGGTCGATCGTCGAGCGGACGATCACGGCGTCGTCCTCGCACCCGTCCATGTTCATCACGAACGAGCGGTCGATCTTGATCTCGCTGATCGGCAGGCGGCGCAGGTAGGCGAGCGAGGAGTAGCCGGTGCCGAAGTCGTCGACCGAGATGCGGATGCCGAGCGCCGAGAGCCGGTCGAGGGCCGACTTGGTGCGGGGGCCGTCGCTCAGCATCGTCGTCTCGGTGATCTCGAGCTCGAGCAGCGCCGGCGGCAGGCCCGCCTCCGCCAGCAGCCGCTCCACCTGGTCGGGGAAGTCGGCGTCGAGCAGGTTACGCGCCGACAGGTTCACCGACACGGCCAGCTCGAGCCCGCCGTCCCGCCACTCGCGGCACTGGCGCACGGCCTCCTCGAGCACGTAGCGGGTGAGCGGGCGGATGAGGCCGGTCTCCTGGGCGAGCGGGATGAAGGCGTCGGGGAAGACGAGGCCGTGCTCGGGGTGGTTCCAGCGCACGAGCGCCTCGACGGAGTCGACGGCGCCGCTCGCGAGCCGCGCCATCGGCTGGTAGTGCAGCACGAGCTCGCCCCGGCGCAGCCCGCGGCGCAGCTCGGCGATCAGCTTCAGCCGCGACGGGTCGCGGCGTTTGTCGGTCTCGTCGTAGACGGCGAACGGCAGGTCGGAGCGCTTGGCGGCGTACATCGCGACGTCGGCGTGGCGCAGGAGAGTGTCCGCGTCGGCGCCGTGGTCGGGGAAGGCGGCGACGCCCATCGAGCCCGAGATCGCGAGCGGGACGCCGCGGAACATGATCGGCGCCTCGATCGCCTCCCGGACGAGGTCGAGCACGGTCTCGAGGCCGGCATCGGCCGCCGGCGCGGCGAGCAGCAGCCCGAACTCGTCGCCGCCCAGCCGCGCCACCATGTCGGACGTGCGCAGGGCGCCCTCGACGCGGCGGGCGACCTCGACCAGCAGCGCGTCGCCGGCGTCATGGCCCATGAGGTCGATGATCTCCTTGAACCGGTCGAGATCCATGATCACGACCGCGAATGCGCGCTCGGGGCCGGCGGCGGCCATCCGCGTGATCCGCTGCCGGAAGCGGGCGCGGTTGGGCAGGCCGGTGAGCGCATCATGGGCATGGCTGACCGCCGCGGAGAGCAGGACGCGGAGCAGCTCCTGGGCATGGCCGTGCGCCTCGGTCAGCGGGGCCCCGCAGGCGGCGGTGAGCGCCCGCGAGCGCGCGTGCACGAGCTCGGTCACGGCCTCCACGTCCGAGCCGGCGGCCGTGATCTGGCGCTGCGTCTCGACGATCAGGGACAGCAGCGAGCGATCGCTCTCGCCGTCGGTGCAGGGAGCGGCCGCGGAGGACATGTGGTCACTAGTCGGCATCTGGCGCGCGAGCCTTAGAGGCAGTTTTCCGCCTACCGGCGTCTGAAGTCCGCGCCGTAGTGCGTGCTCGTGCCGCCGGTCGGGAACGCGCCTTCGTCCAGGTACCGCTGGTGGCATCGCTTCAGCGCCCGGGGGTCGAGGGTGACGCCGAGGCCCGGGCCGTCGGGAACGTCGACGTGGCCGCCGTGCGGGGCGAGCGGGCCCTCGCGGGTCACGTCGTCGGTCAGCCACCGCAGGAGCGTCTGGCTGGGCTCGCGAACGGGCTCGAGGGCGGCCGAGACGTGCAGCGCGGCGGCCGTCGCGATGCCCGCTTCCTGGCTGTGGAACCAGAACGCGATGCCGAACAGCTCGCACGCCCGGATGAACTCCACCGTGCGGCGGATCCCGCCCAGCTCGACCAGATTGCACACGAACGCGTCGGGAACCCCCAGCTCGACCGCCGTTCGGAGGTCGGGGTTGTGGGTCGAGAAGGTGCACGACATGTGCGGGCGCAGCCGCCGCATCTCGGGGAGCGTGTCGACCGGATCCTCGAACGTCCGGATGTCGTACGGCTCGATCCGTCTCCAGTACTCGAGCGCCGTCCCGACCGTGAAGGCGCCGTTGGCGTCGACGCGCAGGAGCCGTTCGTCGCCGATGGCCGCGCGCACCTCGCGCAGCATCCGCACCTCCACGGAGAGGCTCTCGACCCCGATCTTGCCCTCGAACCCGGCGGCGTCGTGCAGCTCGATCATGCGGGCGCAGTAG
This sequence comes from Thermoleophilia bacterium, assembly GCA_025928655.1. Taxonomy (GTDB): domain Bacteria; phylum Actinomycetota; class Thermoleophilia; order Gaiellales; family JAICJC01; genus JAICJC01. The sequence continues at coordinate 5,971 of JAICJC010000001.1, forward strand.
CGGGCGATGTCGACCGGGCCGGCCTCGCCGGGCTCGGTCGCGCCGGGGAGGCGGAAGGAGAAGTACTCGGTGAGCGGGATGCGGGTGCGGACAGCGCCCCCCAAAAGACGGTGCAGCGGCAGCCCCTCGGCTCGCCCGCGCACGTCCCAGAGCGCGATCTCGATGGCGCCGAACGCACGCCGAAGCGCGGTCAGGTTGTCCCAGGGCGCGTGGGACATGGCCGGAACGCATCGCCGCTGGCACGCGTTCAGGTCGAGCGGATCGAGCCCCGCGAGCCGCTCGCCGAGCGTCTCGATCAGCCGGGCGGTGTCGCCGTCGGCGCCTTCGCCCAGCCCGACGAGGCCCTCATCGGTCTCCACCTCGACGATGGTCTTCGTGAGCGACGCGGTGGAGCCGTACGCGAACCGGTACGGCGCCGAGAACGGCAGGTTCACCGGCGTCGCGCGGACGCGCCGGATCTGCATCAGGGGCCTCCGGCGCTGTGATGGACGGGGGTCAGGGGGCGCATGTTAATGCCCCCGGGGCTCCTGTAGTGTGGCCCGATGCGCGACGTCGGGATCGGGCTGGTCGGCTCGGGGTTCATCGCCCAGGCCCACGCCGAGGGTTTCGCCCACGTGCCGGCCGCGAGCGTGCGCGGGGTGGCGTCGCCGACGCCCGGGAACGCCGCCCGCTTCGCCGAGGCGCACGGCATCCCCGCCCACCACACGGATTACCGGGCGCTGATCGAGCAGCCCGACGTCGACGTCGTCTGCATCGGCGCCCCGAACGACCTGCACCGCGACATCTGCGTCGCCGCGGCCTCCGCCGGCAAGCACGTCATCTGCGAGAAGCCGCTCGCGCGCACGCTGGCCGACGCCGACGCGATGCTCGCGGCCTGCCGGGAGGCCGGCGTCCTGCTCATGTACGCCGAGGAGCTGTGCTTCGCTCCCAAGTACGTCCGCGCCAAGGAGCTCGCCGACGAGGGGGCGCTCGGCGACGTGCACCTGGTACGCCAGGGCGAGCAGCACTTCGGGCCGCACGCGGACTGGTTCTGGGATCCCGACCGGGCCGGGGGCGGCGTGCTGATGGACATGGGCTGTCACGGGATCGAGTTCGCCCGCTGGGTGTACGGCAAGCCGGCGGCGGAGTCGGCCAGCGCGGAGCTGGGGACGTTCGTGCACGGCGGCCGCACCCGGGCCGAGGATCACGCCGTCGCCACCGTCCGCTTCGCCGGCAACCGGCTGGGTGTGGTCGAGACGAGCTGGGCCAAGCCGGGCGGGATGGACGACCGGGCCGAGCTGATCGGCTCGGCCGGCGTCACCTACGTCGACATTCTGCGCGGCTCGGCGCTCATGACCTACAGCGAGCACGGCTACGGCTACGCCGTCGAGAAGGCGCCGCAGACGAGCGGCTGGACGTTCACGATGTTCGAGGAGCTCTGGAACTACGGCTTCCCGCAGGAGATGCGCCACTTCGTCGAGTGCGTGCAGCACGGCTCGCAGCCGCTCGAGACGGGCGAGGACGGCCGGGCCGTGCTCGAGATCATCTACGCGCTCTACCTGGCGGCGGGTGACGCCGGCCGCGTCTCGCTCCCGCTCGAGATCTCGGCCGAGGACGCCGCCCGGCCGCCCTACCTGCTCTGGAAGGAACCGGCCCAGGTGCGGTGAGCGCCTCGATGGACGTCGACGTCGAGACCAGCATCGAGATCGCCCGGCCCCGCGCGCAGGTGGCCGCCTTCGCCGCCGACCCCGACAACGTCCACAGGTGGTACCGCAACATCAAGCGGGTCGAGTGGCTGACCGACCGGCCGCTGCGGGTCGGCACCCGGCTCGCCTTCGCGGCCGAGTTCTTCGGCCGGCGGATGGCCTACACCTACGAGATCATCGAGCACGTTCCGGGCGAGCGGCTGGTGATGCGCACGGCCGACGGCCCGTTTCCGATGGAGACCACGTACCTGTGGGTCGACGGCCCCGCCGGCACGACGCTGATGGCGCTGCGAAACCGCGGCCGCCCGGCCGGCCTCTCGGCGATTGCGGCCCCGATGATGGCCGCCGGCGTGCGCCGCGCGAACCGGGCCGACCTGCGCCGGCTGAAGGCGGCGCTGGAGTCGTGAGAGGACTGTCCCCGTCCGGGGACAGTCCCCACCGCTCACAGCACCGACGGCAGGCTTGCCTCCCACGCGTAGTACGTCGCGAAGCCGAGCCGGTCGCGGGTCATGACGCGCGCGTAGGCGAGCACCGCGTCCACGTACAGCGTCGAGCGGTTGTAGGCGAAGAGCGCCCGCCGCTCGTCGTCCGGGGCGCCCGAGCGGTGCAGGTAGTTGGCGGCGCCGAGGATCGCGTCCTGGGCGTCGTGGACGTTTCCGCCGAGCCCGTAGGCCCGCCACGTCGAGGGCAGGAACTGCATCGGGCCCTGGGCGCCCGCGCTCGAGCGGTTGACGACGCGGCCGAAGGCCGACTCGATCAGGTTGACCGCCGCGAGCAGCTGCCAGCGGACGCCGAAGCGCGCCTGCGCGCGGCGGTAATCGGCCAGGAGGACGCCGGCCGGGGGCGGCGGCACGAGGTGGAGGCGGTGCGGGCGCCCGGCGCGCGGCGGGCCCGCCAGGCGGCGCAGGGCGACGGCGGCCGTGACGTCCAGGCGGATGCGCCCCCGCAGCGGCCGCGGCAGCGCCGCGATCGTCTCGCGGGCGAGTCTGGGCGCGCCGGCAAGCGTGTGGACGATCGCCCGCTCCGTCGCGGCTGTGTGCAGGACGTCCCGGGGCGGGCGATCGCGCAGCCGCCAGTCCCGGATCGCGGCGTGCAGCCCGGCGTCCGCCGCCTCGAGCCGGCTCGCGAGTGAGACGCGCGCCGGCCGGTGCCCGTCGCTCGAGGGCGGCCCCGATCCGCCGCCGCACGCCGCCGCCGCGGTGCACGCCGCGACGAGCGTGATGGCGAGCCGGCGGCCTCCCGCCGCCCGAGGATAGTCAGCCCGGCGCGTGCGCCGCGCGCCGGATTGCTCCCAGCCGCATCTGCCCGAAGAGCACGAACGCGGCCATGGCGCCGAGCGCCACGTTGAACACGAGGATCACCGCCTGCGCTCCGATCGAGTAGGCGAGGACCTGGGTGGACCCGGCCGCGCCCGCGAGCGCGAAGACGAGCAGGCCCTGCTGGGCGCCGACGCCGCCGGGGGTGAACGGGAGCGCCGTGGAGATCGAGTCGATCGCGACCGCGACGATCGCGAATCGGACCCTGGGGTGGATCCCGAAGGCGTCGAGCATCGCGTACGGCGGACTCCCGCCGCCGCCCGCGCGCAGAAGCCGCGCACGTGATGGGCGGCCCAGCGGGCCACGGTGAGCCCCGCGGCCGCGGCCACGCCCGTGACGAGCACGGCCAGCAGCGCGCGGCGCGCGGTGAACGAGAACTCGAACGCGCCGGCATCCGGAAGCTGCACGATGGGCGGCAGCCAGCCCATCGCGACGACCGTCGCCGCCATCCCGCCCACCACGACCGCCCGAAGACCGTCTCCGCGACCAGCGTGGAGACGATGGTCGTCACCGACGCGCCGCCGAGCTCCCGCCGGATCGCGATGACCCTGGCGACGTCGCCGCCGCGGAACGGCGCCAGGACGTTTGCACCGATGCCGATGAAGGATGCGAGCACCGAGGAGCGCATCCGCACCCGCCGGTCGGGGAAGGTGGCGGCCAGGATGCCGCGCCAGACGCCCGCCCGCACGAGCAGGCTGGCGAGGTGGCATGCGAGCGCGATGGCGAGCGGTAGGAGATGGGTGTCGCCGAAGCGATCCCCCCACGCCGCAGCGGCCGCGCCCAGCCGGGGCAGGTCATCCTGCATCCGCCCTGCATCGTGCCCCACCACGATGAGAGCCTCCTCAGACTGCCGGCCGGGCGCGCGCTACGGGAGCTCGACCCGGCCGAGGGCGCGGGCCGCGATCCAGGCGGTCGCGGCCGCGACGGCGACCAGCACGATCCCGGCCACGAGCGTCCCCGACACCGGGGCCGCCGCCTGCGGCAGCACCTTGCCGACGAACGCCCGCCCGTACGCGGAGATCGAGAGCTTGGCGGCCGAGGCGGCGAACGTCGCGATCGAGCCCTCCCAGAGCACGATGTAGAGCACGCCGATCACGATCGGCCGCCGGGTGTAGAGCGACAGCAGCACCGACGCCGCGCAGTAGGCGAGGCTGGCGAGCACCACGCCCACCAGCGGCCATCCCACCAGGCCGGCGGTGAGGCCGTGGCGGAGGCTGAGCGCGCCGCTCAGGATCAGGCTCGGGACGAGCAGCAGGAGCGAGGCCGTCCAGGCCGCCGCCACCTTCGCGACCACCAGCCGCAGCCGCGCCTGCGGCGTCGCGACCAGGTAGAGGATGGTGCCGTCCTCGCGCTCGTCCCCGAACGCCGACACCCCGAACACGAGCGCGACGAGCGCGGCGACCGTCGGCACGAACAGCTGCTGCACGAGGTCGGAGTAGAACGAGTGGTCGTGGTCGCCCGGCGAGCGGGCGAGCGCGTAGGCGAGCGCCATCAGCACCGGCGTCAGCGCGACGACGACGAGCACGATCGTCCGCTTCTGCAGGAGCAGCGAGCGCAGCGTGAGGGCGTAGACGGCGTCGATCACCGCGCCTGCCCCCGGGCGCGATCGTGCAGGTAGGCGTAGACGCTCTCGAGGTCGTCGCCGACCGGGCGGATCCCGCGCAGGAGCGTCCCCGTGCGCTTCGCGGCCTGCGGCAGCTCGTGGCTGAGCGCGGCCGGGTCGCTCGTCTCGATCTCGATCGTCCCGTTCTGGAGCCGCACGGCGTCGACGTCGGCGAGGGCGAGCAGCTCGCGCGCCAGCGCTCGGCCGTCGCGGTCGGGCTCGACCAGCACCCGCCGCGGGCGCTCGCTGATCAGCCGCCGGATCGCATCGGTGGCTCCCTCGGCGACCAGGTGCCCGTTCACGAGCACGAGCACCCGCGGCGCCATCCGCTCCACCTCGTGCAGCACATGCGAGGACACGATCACCGTCCGGCCCTCGCGCCCGAGCCGGGTGAGGAGCTCGATCACGTGGCTGCGCTGGGTGGGGTCGAGCCCGTTCAGCGGCTCGTCGAGGAGCAGCAGGTCGGGCCCGTGCGCGAGCGCCTGGGCGAGCTTCACCCGCTGGCGCATGCCGTGCGAGAACCCGCCCACCGGCCGGTCGGCCGCGTCCTCCAGGCCGACGGTTTCGAGCGCGGCCGCCGCGGCGCCGCGGTGGTCTTCGACGTGGTGCAGCTCGGCCGACAGCTCGACCACCCGGCGGGCGGTCAGAAACGGCCACGGCGGGCTGTGGTCGGGGACGATGCCGATCCGGCGGTAGACATCCGGCGTCCGCCGCGGGTTCGTGCCGAAGATGCGCACCGTGCCGCTGCTCGGCGTCGAGAAGCCGGCGCAGAGCTTGAGCGTCGTCGACTTGCCGGCGCCGTTGTGGCCGAGCAGGCCGATCACGCCGCCGTCGGCGGTGAACGAGACGTCGGCCAGCGCGACGGTGTCGCCGAACCAGCGCGACACCGCCTCGAACGCGATCGCCGGCGCGTCGCTCATCCCGTGTCCCGCCCGTAGCGGATGGCGAGCACGGCGAGCGCGACCACCATCAGCTCCACCGACGTCGCCGCCCACACGCCCGCGCTGATGTGGCCCTCGTCGCTGTAGCCCGGGTAGAGGCCGCGGGCGGCCTGGAGCGGCACGGCCGCGAACGCGAGCAGGCGCAGGTAGCGCTCGTCGAGCGCGTGGGCGAGCACGCCGCCGATGACGGTCGGGATGGCGAGGAAGGCCAGGTAGCCGCCGACGGCGAAGGCCCGGCGCGCGGTGAGCGACGAGACCGCGAGGCCGACGAGGGCGTAGTAGATCCCGATCAGAAGGCCGGCGCCGATGATGCGGAAGATGTCGAGCCAGTGCCGTTCGAGGTAGGCGAGCGGGTGCACGGCGAAGAGCATGTTGCCGGCGTACAGGATCAGCGGCGGCGCCAGCGTGACGAGCAGGATGGGCATCAGCGCGGCGAGCACCTTCCCGGCCACGTAGTCGCCCCGGCTGATCGCCGTGGAGAAGTACAGGGAGAGCGTACGGTCGCGGCGGTCGGGGCACACCAGCTCGGGGGTCACGACGACGCTGAAGATGAGGATCACGATCGAGATGATCCCGGCGTAGTCCGAGTACGGAAGCGCGTCCGCGAGGCCGCCCTTGAAGACGCTCGGCCCGAACAGCGCCCGCAGGCCGAGCACGACGATGCCGGGGGCGAAGCCGAGCAGGATGAGCGTGATCGGGATGAGCTTCGCCTTCCACCCGCGGCGGGCGCCGAGCGCGCGCAGCGAGCTCCACCGCGCGAGCGACCAGATGGCCGCGAACCGGCCGGCGCGGGGGCCGTCGTAGCGGCTGTAGGCGACGTCGGTGACGCGGGCGTCGCTGCTCACCCGATCGCCCCGATCAGCGACTCCTCGAGCGTCGGCCCGGCCGGCCGCAGCTCCCGCAGGCCGACCCCGGCGGCGACGGCCGCATCGCGCACGCCCGTGAGCACGCCGTCGGCGTCGCCCCCGCGCACGACCAGCCAGCCGTCCTCGCCCTCGCCGTCGAGCTGCACCGTGAGGCCGTGGTCGCGCGCGGCCCGCGCGAACCCGTCCGGGTCGCCGACGATGCGCACGCGCATGTCCCCCCGCACCGCGGCGGCGGAGTGGTCGATGGCCCGGGTGGCGGCCACCTTCCCCTCGCGCAGGACGATGACCGAGTCGCAGGTGCGGGCGACGTCCTCGAGCACGTGGGACGACATGACGACCGCGATCCCGAGCTCGCTCGACAGCCGGCGGACGAGCTGGAGCATCTCCTCGCGCCCCGCCGGGTCGAGCCCGTTCGTGGGCTCGTCCAGGATCACGAGGCCGGGCGAGTGGACGATCGCCTGGGCCAGGTTGGTGCGCTGCTTCATGCCGACCGAGAAGGTGCGGATGAGCCGCGAGCGCTCCTCCTCGAGCCCGACCTGGAACAGCACCTCCGACGCGCGCAGCACCGCCACCCGGCGCGGGAGCCCGCGCAGCTCGCCCATGTGGACGACCAGGTCGCGGGCGGTCATCCCGAGCGGCAGGCAGCTGTGCTCGGGCATGTAGCCGAGCAGCCGGCGCACCTCCCAGGCCGGCTTGGACGCATCGATGCCGAGCACCTTGACCGTGCCCGTGTCGGCCGGGAGCAGGCCGAGCATGACCCGCATCAGCGTCGACTTCCCGGCCCCGTTCGCGCCCAGCAGGCCGACGGCGCGCTCGCGGACCGTCGCGGACACGCCGTCGAGCGCCACGATGCTGCCGTAGCGCTTGCTGACGCCCTCGATCTCGACGAGCGGCTCGCCGCCGCCGTTTCGGCTCACGTCAGGGATTTCGCCGCGGACAGGATCCGCTCCGCCGACTGCGACCCGGCGATCGTGTACGTGACGCCGCCGCGGCTCCACTGGATGACCGAGCCGAGCGTCGTGTCGAGCCCGTGCGCCCGGATCCCGTTCACGGTCACGGACGGCAGCGAGGCGAGCGGCGTGTGCGCGCCCGTCTTGCGCTGCTCGAGCAGGAAGACCGTGCCGAGGCCGCGGCCGTAGGTGACAAGCGCGACGCGGTGCGAGCCGACGCCGATCGCGCGCACGTGGTGCTGCGGCAGGCCGGCGAGCGTCTCGGGCGCTGCGACCGTGAAGCCCACCGCGTTCGACGCGGCGGCCTGTCCGACGGCCGTGGTCACGTGCGGCTTCTGCGCCGCCCGGTCGTGCCGGCCCGGCATGTGCACGCGCACGATCCTGGTCCCGGTGGGCGGGGTGGCGCTGAGGGCGCTCGCCGGCACCGAGCCGTAGCGGATGTGGGTGACCGAGATCGAGATCGCCGCCGTGCTCGAGCCGCGCGGGAAGATCGCGAAGCGCAGCGGCACGCCGTGGACCGCGTCCCAGGCCAGGTCGAACTCGCCGAAGAGACCGCCGTTTTGGCGCGGCGAGACGTGCACGGAGTAGGCCTCGCGGCCGGCGACGTTGCTCGGGATCGCGCCCGAGATGACCGCGAACTGCGCCGCCCGCGCGAGCGCGTGGCTGATCGCCGCGAGCGACGGGGCGTTCCGCTCCGTGGCGCCGCCGGGGTGCTCGTGGTGCTTCACGGGCAGGACGTAGGCGACGTGGTGCTTGCGGTCATAGAGCGTCACCTTGCGGCCGTCGAAGGCGATCGACGTCGAGCCGAGCTGCGAGTCGAGGACGAGGCGGGCGTGGCCGCCGCCGATCCAGACGTGCCCGGTGGCGCCAGCGAGCAGCGGGTTGGACGAAAGGCTCGTCGATGTCCCCGCGAGCAGGTGCTGGTCGACCCGGAACTGGGCGGTGAGGCCGGTCACGGGCTTGGCGGTGGCGGCCCGGTGCAGGGCGCTCGCGAGCGATCGCTTGGGCGGCTTGGCGGCTCCGCCTCGGGTCATCGCGTAGGCGGTGACGGAGATGGCGCAGAGCAGGGCGGCGGCGAGGGCGAGCCAGCCGGCCAGGCTCGTGGCAGACGAACGCTTGATGATGCCCATGAGCGTGGTTCCTTCCCGGGTGTGACCACCGCAGGGTACCCCTCGACTCTGAGAGGTATGTGAGCGGGCTCAGGCGGCCCGCTCGGTCTCGGTCCGGGCGACCGGGGCCTGCTCGATCTGGGCCGCGGTGCGGCCCCCGCGCATGAGCGAGGCGGCCGCGGCGATCAGGCAGGCGGTGATCGCAAACGCGAAGGCGGCGTGCAGGCCGTTGCGAAACGGCGTCGAGATCAGGTGGGGGAAGAACGAGCGGCCGGTGAGGGCCGCCTGCTGGTGGGCGGAAAGCGCGTGCAGCGTCCCGGGCCCGAGCAGGTGGCCGATCGGATTGTAGCCGAGGAAGGCGGCGAAGAGGATCGAGACGGGGGGCAGGTGCGAGACGTGCGCCGCGGTGGCGGCCGGGACGCCGTGGCTGACGAGGCCGCCCCGGACCGCGTCGGGGAGCGTCGCCGCGAGGCCGAGGATCATGAGCGTGAAGAAGATCCCGATCGAGAGCACCTGGGCGGAGTTCTGGAAGGTCTGGTTCATGCCCCCGCCGGCGCCGCGGTCGGATGCCGGGAGGCTGTTCATCACCCCGGCCCGGTTGGGCGAGGCGAAGAGGCCCATCGAGATCCCGGTCAGCGCCAGCACGCCCGCGAAGACGGGGTAGGAGAAATCGATCGGGAGCAGCAGCAGGAGCCCGAAGCTGCAGGCGGCGCCGACCATGCCCAGGGTGGCGAAGAGGCGCGCGCCGAAACGGTCGGACAGGTACCCCGACGTCGGCCCGGCGACCAGCATGCCGAGCGTGAGCGGGAGCATGTAGATGCCGGCCCAGAGCGGCGTGTCCTTGAAGTCGTAGCCGTGCTGGGGCAGCCAGATCCCCTGCAGCCAGATGATCAGCATGAACATGAGCCCGCCGCGGGCGACGGCCGAGAGGAAGGTTGAGAGCGTCCCGAACGTGAACGCGCGGATGCGGAAGAGCGGCAGCCGGAACATCGGGTTTTCCGCCCGCCGCTCGACAAGCCAGAAGGCGGCCAGGCTCGCGGCCGCGCCCGCGACCAGGACGATCACGCGGGTGCTCGTCCAGCCGGTGGCGTGGCCGTTCGCCGGCCGGATGCCGTAGGTCACCGCCACCATCAGGAGCACCAGGCCGAGGGCGAAGGTGATGTTGCCCCACCAGTCGACCGGCGCCCGCTTACGCACGCCCCGCTCCTCGAGCTTCAGGTAGGCCCAGATCGTGCCGGCGACGCCGACCGGGACCGAGATCAGGAACACGAGCCGCCAGCTGACGGGGGCGAGCAGGCCGCCGAGCACGAGGCCCACGAACATGCCGCTCACGCCGACGATGTTGTTGATACCGAGCGCCATGCCGCGCTGGTTCGACGGGAACGCGTCGGTGATGATCGCGGCGGCGTTCGCGAGCAGGCAGGCGCCGCCGAGCCCCTGGACGATGCGAAAGACGATCAGGTACGTGGCGCCGGCGCGGCCGGTCATCCAGGTGACGGTCAGAAAGAGCGACGCGACGGTGTAGATGACGAAGCCGAGGTTGTAGATCCGCACCCGCCCGTACATGTCGCCGAGCCGGCCCAGGCTGACGATGAGGACGCTCGAGACGACCAGGTAGCCCAGGATCATCCACAGCAGGTAGAAGCTGTTCGACGGCACGAGCGGGTCGAGCCTGATGCCGCGGAAGATGTCCGGCATCGCGATCAGCGTGATCGATGCGTCAAGTGTCGCGAGCAGGACGCCGAGCGTCACGTTCGAGAGCGCGATCCACTTGTACCGGTCGGCGGCCACGAACCAATTCTACAGTCAAACTGTTCAGGTATGCTGGATATGTGGTCGAGCCCGAAACGGTTGCGAGCGAGCTGCGCGTCGTCCTCGGCAGGATCGTCCGGCGCCTGCGCGCGGAGCGCGCCGGCCGCCGCGGGCTCCCGCTCGCGCAGGTGGTCGTGCTCGGCCGCCTCGACCGCGGCGGCCCGTCAGGGATCAGCGCGCTGGCCGCGGCGGAGCACATGCGCCCCCAGTCGATGGCCGCGACCGTGGCCGCGCTCGAGGCGGCGGGCCTCGTCGCGCGGCACCCCGACCCCGAGGATCGCCGCCGGGTGGCGATCGACCTCACGCCCGCCGGCCGCGAGGTGCTGGCCGCCGACCGCGCCCGCCGCGAGGGCTGGCTGGCCGAGGCGATCCGCACCGACCTGACCGCCCGCGAGCGCAAGCTGCTGGCCGAGGCAACCGGCCTCCTGGCCCGCCTGGCCGGCGACTGACGCACCACACGGGGTCAGCCCCCTTTTGGTGCGCAGGTCAGCGCACGGTGAAGTTCGCGCCCGCGATCTTCACGTACAGGTCGTCGCGCAGCAGGTAGACGCTGTAGCGCCCGGGCGTCAGCGGAACGGCGAAGATGCCGCTCGGCCGCAGCCTGAACGTGCCGTCGATGGCGGCGTGGGTGTAGCGCCACTGCAGGTAGGAGGCGACGAGCGGGTTCGCGCCCCGGTGGTAGATGCCGAGCCAGTCCCACCGATCGCCGGGGGCGTTCGTGACCGTGACACCGACCGCCTCGCCGACCGCGAAGACCGGCTTCGTCGTGCGAACGACCGGCCGCGCGCCGGGGGCGGCGACCCAGAACGGGAAGCGCGAACGCACATTTCCGCTGCGGCCGAGCAGGACGGCCGCGTAGGCGCCGGCGGCCCAACGGCCGCTCGAGAACCGGACCGTCTTGATGCCGTCGGCGGCGGCGATCCGGTGCCGCGCCACGGCGGTGGCGTGCCCTCCGCGCAGGTGCTCGATCGCCACGGCGCTCACCGGACCGCCGGCATGGAACGAGACGGGCACCGAGTCGCCGATACGGACGAGCCGGTGCGGCACCGTGACGAGCGCGGGCGGCGTTGCCCCGCGGACGCGGAACGTCGAGACGACCAGGCGGTGGTCGGACGGCCACGGCGCGATCGACGCCGAGATGCCGGGCGCGCCGGGCTCGCCGACGATGGTGCTCGCGAGCGGCTTCGCGCCGCGCGCGAAGACGAAGTCGATCCGGTCCTTCAGCTCGCCCCGGAAGAGGTCGACGCCCGGGATGGTGCGATGCGCCGGCCATGTAAGGCCCGGCGTCCTCACCGGGTTCGGGTGCACGGCCCGGAAGGAGTCGGTCAATCCGGCCGCTTCGACCGCCGCCGCGACCGGCCAGCGGAGCGGATACCGCAGCCATGGGCGCGTGCCGACCGTCGCCTTCGTCCAGTCTCGGAACGACGGCGAGTTGAAATCGCCGGTCAGGAAGGTGGGAATCCCGCGCGAGTGAAGCGTGCGGGCGGCGGCCAGATCGGGCTCGATCGCCGGCAGCCGGACGCGCTTCTCCATGGCGATCACCTGCGCCGCCGTCTTGCCGTGCTTCACCCAGACCGGCCCGTACGGCGCGGAGGGCAGATGCACGTTCTCGATGGCGACGACGCGGCCGGGCGAGGCCTCGACGTAGGTGTAGAGGCCGTTGCCGTCGAGCGGGTCGACCAGGGGCAGGCGCGAGACGATCTGCATGCGGATGTCGTAGTAGCGCCACCCGAGCGCGTGGGCGATCTGGGGGATCTCGCCGCCGCCCTCCTCGATCCCGACGACGTCGGCGCCGCTCGCCCGGATCGCGCGGGCCACGAGCGAGGCCTTGATGATCGGATACTCGTCGGAGATGTCGCAGTTGAACTGCGCGATGCGCACCGTGGTCGCCTGCACCACCGTGGCAGGCTTGGCAATTGACGTCCGCGCGACGCCAATTGACGCGTGGGCCGCAGCCGGCGACCCTCCGCCGAGAAGCGCCCCGGCGGCGAAGGCTGCCACGAGCATCGCGCGTTCCCCTCGCACGGCACGAGCGTACCACCGCTGCCGCCCGCCGTCGGCGCGCGTCCCGTAAGATCGCCCGGTGGAGGCTTGTAACGACAGTCGCGAGCCGGTGGCGGCTGCCCGTGTTCGCAAGACGGTGACGATCGTCTTCTCCGACGTCGTCGGCTCGACGGCGCTCGGGGAGCGGCTCGATCCGGAGTCGTTCCAGCACGTCATGACCCGCTACGGCGGCGCGATGCAGCGCGTCGTCGAGCTGCACGGTGGTCGGGTGGAGAAGTTCATCGGCGACGCGGTCATGGCCGTGTTCGGCGTGCCGGTGCTGCACGAGGACGACGCCCTCCGGGCGGTGCGGGCGGCGCTCGAGATGCGCGCCGTCCTCGCGGACCTGAACCGCGAGCTCGACCGCGAATACGGCGTCGAGCTCGGCATCCGGCTCGGCGTCCACACGGGCGAGGTCATCACCGACGCGCGCGCGGAGAAGCAGGGCCTGATCGCGGGCGACGCGGTGAACGCGGCCGCCCGGCTGCAGGCGTCGGCGCCGACGGGCGAGGTGCTGATCGGGCCCGAGACGCACCGGCTCGTGGCCGGCGCCGTGCGCGTGCGCCGCCACGGCGACCTGGAGCTGCGGGGCAAGACCGGCCGGATGCGCACCTGGCGCGTCGAGGGGCTCGCGCCGGACCGCATCCGCCTGCGCCGCGCCGGGGGCACCGGCATGGTCGGCCGGCGGCGGGAGCTGCAGACGCTCCGCCGCCGTTTCGACGCGTCCGTCCACGGCCGCCGGTGCATCGTCACCACGGTGCTCGGGCCGGCGGGTATCGGGAAGTCGTGCCTCGTGCGGGAGCTCGTGGCGGACGTGGAGCCGGGCGCGGGCATCGTCGTCGGCCGCTGCCTCCCCTACGGCGAGGGCATCACCTACTGGCCGCTGAAGGAAATCGTCGACGACCTCGGCGGCGTGGCGGCCCTCGAGCGGCTGATGCCCGGCGAGGAGCAGGACGCCCTGGCGGCGGCGATGGTCTCGGGCGCCATCGGCCGGTCAGGGTCGACCGCGACCGCGCAGGACGTCCAGTGGGCGGTACGGCGGCTGCTCGAGTCGGTCGCCCGTCCGCGGCCGCTGCTGGTGGCGTTCGACGACATCCAGTGGGCCGAGCCGCCGCTGCTCGACCTGATCGAATACCTGGCCGGCTACCTGACGAGCGCGCCGGTCAACGTGGTCTGCCTGGCCCGGGAGGATCTGCTCGAGCGGCGGCCGTCGTGGGCGACGGCGTTCGGGCGCGGGGCGACCCTGCGGCTGCGGCCGCTCTCCGACACCGACTCGGCCAGGCTGCTGCGCGGGCTCGCGGGACGCCAGGGCGCGCGCCTGCGCCGGTTCGAGATCCTGGCGGCGGCCGAGGGCAATCCGCTCTTCCTGCAGCACCTCGTCGCGATGCGCGCGGACGACCCCGCCAGGGCGGTGCCGCCCAGCATCCAGGCGCTTCTGGCCGCCCGCGTCGACGGACTGCCGCACCACGCCCGCCGAGTGATCGAGGCGGCGTCGGTCGAAGGGCGCGAGTTCCACCGCGGCGTCGTGGCCGCGCTGCTCACCGACCATCCGGACGTGCACGTCGACGCCGGCCTGGCCGAGCTCGAGCGGCGCGAGCTGGTGCGCCCGGCCCAGCGCGTCTACGCCGGCGAGCGCGGCTACCGCTTCACCCACCTGCTCGTCCGCGACGCGGCCTACGAGCTGATTCCGAAGCGGCGCCGGGCCGACCTCCACGTCGGGTTCGCGGAGTGGCTCCGGCGGCCGGCCGAGGAGGAGCGCGAGCTCGACGAGATCATCGGTTACCACCTCGAGCGCGCCTACGCCTACCGGCGTGAGCTGGGCCGGGTCGACGCGCCGCCGCACCGGGCGCTCGCGGCCGACGCGTCGGGCTTCCTGAGCGCCGCCGGCCGGCGGGTGCTGCGGGCCGGCGATCGCGCGGCGGCCGCGAAGCTGCTGCGCCGGGCCGTCGAGCTGCGCACCGCCGGGGACCCCGAGCGGGCCGTGCTCCTGATCGATCTCGGCGGCGTGCTCCGTGAGGAGGGCCGGTTCGACGAGGCCCGCCGCGCGCTGGCCGAGGCGCTGCGCATCGCCGAGGACCCGATCGCCGCCCGCGGCGAGGTCGAGCGGCTGCTGACGCAGCTGCAGATCGATCCCGACCGGGCGGCCCGCCATGCGGCCCGGCTCGGCGGCAGGCTGACGCGGGTGCTGGCCGACGCCGAGGATCATGCCGGGCTCGCCCGGCTCTGGCACCTGCGCGGGCTGCTGGCGTGGATCCGGGCCCAGGCGGGCGATGCGGCCGTCTGCTGGCGATGCGCGGCCGACGAGGCGGGGGCCGCCGGCGATGCGCGCATGCTGGCCGACGTCCTGGGGTGGGAGGCCTCGGCGTTCATGCACGGGCCGACGCCGGTCGACGAGGCGTTCGCGCGGTGCGCCGAGATCCAGGGGCAGCTGCGCGGCAACCCGTGGGCCGAGGCGCTCGTCATGCACCAGATGGCCGGGCTGCACGCGATGCGGGGCGCGTTCGATGCCGCCTACGCGCTGCTCGATGAGTCCAATGCGGCCCTCGACGGGTTCTCGCCGACCGTCGACGCGGCCGTCTCGCACCCGACCGTGCTGGTCGCGATGCTGGCCGGGGATCCGGCCCGGGCCGAGCAGCACCTGCGCGCGGGGCGGCGGCAGCTGGAGGCGATGGGCGAGCGGGCCGTGCTCGCGTCGACCGAGGCGCTGCTCGCGCGGGTGGTGCTGGCACAGGGACGGGACGCGGAGGCCGACCGGCTCGCACGCCGCGCCAGCCGCCTGACGACCGACCTCGACGCCGCCGCCCAGGCGCTGTGGCGGCGCGTCGGCGCCATCGTGCTGGCCGGGCGCGGTCGAGCCCGAGAGGCGGAGCGCCTGGCGCAGGAGGCGGTGGAGTTCATGGCCGGCACCGACTACCTGAACGATCACGCGGATGCGCTCGCGGACCTCGCCCGCGTGTACAACCTGGGCGGGGACGCCGAGGCGGCCCGGCAGGCGTGCGCCGACGCGATGGCGCTGTTCGTGCGGAAGGGAAACGTCATCTCGGCCGTCCGGTTAGAGCGAATGGTGACAAGCCAGCAATTGACATGAGACAGTTGGCAATATCAGGAGAGGAAGAGTCATGACATCGAAGGTCAACGACAAGCTGCGTCTCAGCCGCGACGGGAAGACCATCGAGGTCACGGGGCCGATTCAGAACTGGCAGAGCGACGAGGCGGCCGCGGTTTTCAGCGTCGTGATCTCGCAGGCGGCCGGCAACGGCGGGCCGACCACCGCGATCGGGGCGTCGACGCTCACGTATGTGCCGACGGCGGGCACGTGGACGGCCGAGGCGAGGGTCACGGGCAAGAACATGGAGTTCCACGAAGGCAACGCGACCGCGCACGCCTGGGCGACGATCGCGCAGCCGGGTGGGGACGCCGAGTCGTATGAGTGGACCGTCCCGACCACCCTTTCGAAGAACGGAGCCTGATGCATCCCAAGATCGACGAGAACCAGCACCTCGGCCCCCCGTTCAAGATCACGGGACCGGTCGATGACGCGGCCGCCGGCTCCGGGAACGACGACGACCTCGCGATGGCGATCACCTTCGTGATCACGCAGCGACAGGGCCGTGTCGTCGCGAAGGGGGTCGGCAAGGGCGACGCCATCTACACCCAGAGCGACAAGGGCGGTCAATGGGCGGGCGCGGTGAAGGTTCAGGGGACGCCGGCGTTCCAGGCCGGTCCCGCACACATCGCGGCGTTCGCCGCCATCGTCACCGACGAGGGCGAATGGGAGCTCTATCCCTGGGGTCGTGACGTCAAGCTCTCCTAATCCCTGATCACCCAGAAGAGCGCGGCCGGCCGCTGCGCGATGTTGCGCCAGCCGCGGATGCTCGACCGGTCGGCGAGCAGCGCCTCACCCTGCCGCAGCACCGGCCGCCCGCTCGTCAGCTGCACCTGCACGAGCCCGCCGACCACGGCGACGAGCTCGGTGCCCTTGTGGTCGATGTTCGGGGTCGCGGTCGCGCCCGGGGCGAGCCGCACCAGGTAGGCGCGCAGGCCCGCCTCGGGGTCGTCGAGCAGCGGGATCGGGGTGCCGGTCGGCGTGGCGGCGGGGTCGTCCCGCCGCCCGAGCCGGTAGCCCGGAGAGACGTGGCCGCGCAGCAGCTCGTCGACGGTGATGTTCAGGTTCGCGGTCAGCGTCAGCAGCGTCTCGAGCGAGAGGCCGCGCTGGCCGCGCTCGGCCTGTGAGATCGCGCTCGCCGAGACCTCCGCCAGCGCCGCGAGCTGGGCCTGGCTCATCTGGCGCTGCATGCGCACGGCCCGCAGCGCCCCGCCCAGCCGGGCCGCGGCCGGCGCCTGGGTCAGCTCGGGCTTCCCGTCGGCCAGCCGGTAGTGGTACACGCTGCCCTGCACGCCGGCCGGGCGGCCCTCCGCCTTCGCGATGCGCAGGCGCCCGTCGCGGACGACGAGCACGCACTGGGTCACGTCCTCGACGTCGCGCCGCAGCGGCTCGAACCGCTCGCCCTGCGAGAGCGACCAGTAGGCGATGGCGCCCACCTCGAGCAGGAGCGGGCAGCAGCGGGTGAAGAAGCGCCGGGCCATGTCGGTGCCCCAGCGGGCCGCCATGTCGTCGAGCGGGTCGAACAGGAGCAGCGTCCGCGCCTGCGGTTTCGAGCGGCGCCGCACCTCGTTCAGGAGCGCGCCCGCCTCGGCCAGCGGCGTGTCGGGCCGCGCGTCGATGACGCCCAGGCCGGGGTAGTGGCGGAGGATCACCTCCGGCTCGAGCGTCAGGGTGACGTAGGCGGCGTGGTCGTACACGTCGGAGTGCTCGGCGACGGCGGTGAAGAACGGCTGGGCCGTATCGGTGCTGTCGGGCTCGAAGACGACGTTGTCGCCCCAATAGAGGCCGTGCAGGGCGCGATCGAGGTCAGCCACGCCGGTGCTGGCGACGGGGAAGTGCCCGCTTCCTGGATCTGCCATCAGGGCCTATGAAGCACTGCTGTCGAAAACAGGGATTCGCTTCACGATCGCTCTAGCGTACTTCGCAACGAGAGCGAGAGGAGCGAGTTCATCATGGAGACAATCATCGTGGCGCTCGACGGGCCCGAGTCGGAGCGCGCGCTCCCGGCGGCCCAGGAGCTTGCCAAGCAGTTCATGTCGCGCATCGTCGTCGTGCACGTGAACCAGCTCATGCCCGGCGCCCGCGGCGGCCGCTTCGCGACCCACGCGGACGAGGACGAGCGTACCGCCCGGCTGCACGAGGTCGTCGCGAAGCTGCGCGCCGAGGGGTTCGAGGCCGACCTGGAGCTGGCGACGACGTCGCTCGGCCATCCGGCGTCGATCATCTCCCGCAAAGCGCAGGAGCACCGCGCCGGCGCGATCGTCATCGCCACCCGCGGCCACAAGCCGATGGTGGGCGTGCTCGCGTCGAGCGTGACGCAGCGGCTGCTGCACGACGCGCCGTGCCCGGTCATGGTCATCACCCCGGCGACGACCCGCGAGACGTTCCACGCGGTGCGGCGGCAGGAGCCGGTGGCGGCCTGACGGTCGCTTCATAGGTCATGCTGCACCAAGGACACGTCGAACGCGTTCTGGGGCGACGAGGGTCGCGCCGGCTCGGTGGAGCCCGCGCGATCCTCACGCCGTCCCTGCCCTATCTCGTCCCGCTGGCCGCGGCGATCGCCGCGTCGCTGGTCGGGTTCGAGTCCGCCTCCGTCTTCGCCGCGGTCGCCGCGTCGGCGGCGCTCTGCGCGCTCGTGCGCATCGGCGTCGAGCACGAGCGGATCGAGCGTCGCCGCGAGCGCGCGGACGGCTGGCTCGCCACGCGCTGCGGGCACCAGCCGGACGACGAGATGCTGCTCGCCCGGCTGGACGAGCTGCGCGACCCGCGCCTGCGAAGGACGCTCGCGCGCTCGCTCCGGCGGGTCGCGGGCGACGTCTCGAGCTTCGGCCGGCCCACGACGCCCGCGCAGCACAACCGGCGCACGCTGCGCCCGCATGTCGAGCAGATCCACCGTCTGGCCGACCGGCTGGACGACCGGACGCGCCCCGCGAACCCGCGCGGGATGGCGATGGCCTACCGCCTGATCACGATGGGCGCCGGGCCGCTCTACAACTCGAGCCGGGCGCAGGAGCTGCCGGCGCACCTGAACGCCACCCTGGGGGCGCTGGACGAGCCCGTCCGCTAGACGTCGCCGCCGCGGGCGACCCGCTCAGCCCATCAGAGGTCGCTGCGCGGGTCGGCGTCGCGGTCCGACCACATCTCGCCCCGCTGCTCCGCGCGGTTGTCGGCGGCCAGCCCTTCCATGTCGCCCGAGATTTCGTCGCGCTCCTCCACGGAACCGCTGCGCATCTCGTCCTCGGCGCGCTCGATCGTGTCGTCGTCGGCCTGCTTGCGCTGCTTGGAAAACCACTGACGTATTCCCATGCCGAGATCCTAGTCCGTCCGTCCCGGCGGAGGCGGCTCGGCGGCCGGTGTGTCGGGCCCATAGTCGGCCTGGAGCTCCTCGGAGAGCTCGCGCGACCCGGTCTCGGGCTCCGTGTCTGCGGGCGGATGGCCGCCGGCGACCATCTTCGTGCCGCGCGCGGTGAGGCGATCCATGAGGCGGTCGAGCCAGCTCATCGGCGCAGTGTAGAGGTTGCAGGGGCTGACGTCGTGTGAGAGGGTGACAGTTCGCACAAGGGTCGGACTGGGAGGGTGGACGGATGACCCGATGGCACTTGGCCCGAGTGGCGGCGTTTGCGGCGCTTGCCGCGGCCGCCGGCGCGGCCCCGGCACAGGCGGCGCACCACGAGGCCGACGGCGGGCTCGCCGTCGTCGTGGCGGGCGCGCGCATCGCGACCGCGATGCCGGACGGGTCGGGCCTGGCCACGATCAGCGCCGGCCCCGGCAAGGATCTCGACCCCGCCTTCTCGCCGGACGGGGCCCGGATCGCGTTCGAGAGCACCCGCACCGGCGGCGGCGACCTCTACGTGATGAACGCCGACGGGACGGGCGTGGTGCAGCTGACCTCCGATCCGGGCGAGGACGCGCAGCCGACCTGGTCGCCGAACGGCACCCAGATCGCGTTCACCCGCTGCGGGCCGACGAGCTGCAACATCTGGGCCATGACGAGCGCGGGGGCGAACCAGCACCAGGTCACGAACGGCCCGGGCAACGCCGACCTCGAGACCGATCCGGCCTGGTCGCCGGGCGGGCACTGGATCGCGTTCCGAGCCATCCTGGCCGGGCAGCTCTGCAACCGGATCACGATCGTCCACCCCGACGGCACCGGCCGGAAGACCTTGACGACGTGCAGCCGCCAGCCCATGGGTGGGACGCAGGACTTCAGCCCGACGTGGTCGCAGAACGGCGACCGGATCGCGTTCTGGCGCTCCTACGACCTGACCGTGCGCCGCCAGGTCGACCAGATCATGGTGATGCGCCGCGACGGGTCGGGCGTGCATGCCGTGACGCCGGCGTCCATGTCCGCGTCCGATCCCTCCTGGTCGCCGGACGGCACCGAGATCGCCTTCACCCGGCAGATCCCGCACGAGCACGACACGATGGTCGTCCGCCCCGACGGCGTCGACCCCATGATGGTCGCCGCCCACACGAAGGCGCCGGCATGGCGGCCGGTCGCGTGCACGATCTGGGGCAGCGACACGGGCGACATGCTCGCCGGCACGCCCGGGGACGACGTCATCTGTGGCCGGGGCGGCAACGACGTGATCGCGGGCCGGGGCGGCACCGACATCATCTCGGGCGGACAGGGCGAGGACACGATCTCGTTCGGCTGGGCGCCGGCGAGCGTGCGCATCCGCGTCGACCGGCATGCCTTCGGTGGAGGCGGGACGGAGTTCCTGTCCAGCTTCGAGGACGTGAACGGCTCGCCGTTCGGCGACGTCATCCGCGGCGGCGCCGTCCCGAACGTCATCCGCGGCCTGGCGGGCGGGGACACCATCTTCGGCGGGCTGGGCCGTGACCGGCTCCTGGGCGGCAGCGGTGACGACACGATCGATGCGCGTGATGGGCTGCCGGGGGACGCGGTGAGCGGCGGGCCTGGGGCGGACGTGTGTCGGGCGGATCCGGGCGATGTCGTGCGGCGCTGCTAGGTCTGCGTCTCGCGGGGTGCGTCCGCGGACGGCCCCGGATCCTCCGGCACGCGCAGGCCAAACCCGGTCTGGAGCGAGCCGCGCAGCTGGGAGATCGGCGTTCCGCCGTGGCCCCACCGCCGCCCGCAGACGGTGCAATAGCCCTGCATGGCGCTGAAGACACGGGTCAGAACGACGGTGCATCTGGCATTTGCGCAGTGCCCGTCGTCGTCGAGCTTGGGCTTGCGGTCTCTGCGGAGTTTCGTGAACGCCGCCCCGTCAGCTCGAGTAGGCACGGCTCGCGTCGACGACCTCGCCGCTGCCTTGGAGCATCCCGAGAGCTTCGCTGCTCGTCATCGGCTGCGAGAACATCGGATAGTCCTGCGAGGTCGCGGACTGCTGCTCCTCGGCGCTCGTGGCGGCGGTGCAGTCGGTGAGCGTGATGACGTCGTAACCCTTCTCGTAGGCCGAGCGCATGGTCGACTCGACGCAGCAGTTGGTGAGGAAGCCGCCGAGCATGACCGTCTCGATCTCGCGGCTGCGCAGGATGAAGTCGAGGTTCGTGGTCGCGAAGGTGTCCAGGCCGCGCTTGCCCTCGACGACGATGTCCGACTCCGCCGGCTTCATGTCGTCGCAGATCTCCGCGCCCCAGGTGCCCTTGACGAAGGCGGTCGAGTCGATCACGCCCTTCAGGATCCCGTAGACCTTGTCGTGGTTTCCGAGCTCGCCGTAGCCGGGCGCGAAGGTGATCGGCGCGTGGATGACGGTGGCGCCGGCCTTGCGTGCCTCGTCGGCCATGCGGCGCGAGTTGGCGAGCATGCCCGAGTCGTCCATGACGCCCTTGACGGCCTCGTGCAGGGCGCCCCCGTCCGTCGTGAAGTCGTTCTGGTACTCGATCAGGACGACGGCGGTCTTTGCGGGGTCGACATCCATGGTGGCCTCCCGTGCGCGTGGTGGAATTCGAGTCTATCCCCGCACACGGGCCGGGACGAGCTCGGGCCGCCGCTCCGGAGCATCGAGCCACGGCCGCACCTGCTCCAGCGCGGCGCCCAGCCGGAACGGGGTCTCGTCCTCGTAGGTGCGTCCCACGATCTGGATGCCGACCGGCACGCCGTTGGCGGCGAACCCGGCGGGCACGACCAGCACGGGGCAGCGGCTGAGGATGTTGAACGTCGGTGTCAGCATCGACTCGAAGTAGTCCTCGAGCATGCGGCCGCCCACCTCGAGCCCGTGGCCGACGTAGTCGTCGCCGGCCGCGAGGCCACGCGCGCCGCAGGTGGGGCAGATCAGTGCGTCGTAGCGCTCGAGCAGCTCGCCCAGCGGTGGGTACAGGGCCGCCTCCAGCTCCAGCTTCTCGAGCATGCCCGCCCCGGCGCCGTTCCGGCGCGCCCAGCGGGGGAACTCGAGCGCATACTCGGTCATGAGCTCGCCGTGCTCGGCCGCGGTCGCCTCCACCCAGGCCGCGAACATGAGCCCGAAGTGGACTGCGCTCGCCTGCTGGACGGCGTCGCCCGGCAGGTGTAGGTCGACCTCGTCCACCTCGACGCCCGCCTCGCGCAGCGCCGTGGCGGCGGCCAGCGTGGCCGCGGCCACGTCGGGGTCGACCGCCCGGTCGCCGAGGTCGATCGACACCGCCACCGCAGGCCGGCGGCGGGTTCGGGCCGTGCGGGCAGCTCCAGCTTGGGCCGCAGCGAGGCGTGGTCGTGCGGGTGGGGGCCCGCGAGCGCGTTCTCGAACAGGGCGCAGTCGGCGACCGTGCGGGCCATCGGGCCGCAGTGGCAGTACACGTCCAGGTTGAACGGCGCCTCCTGCGGCACGCGGCCGTACGGCGGCTTGAAGCCGACGACGCCGTTGTAGGCGGCCGGGATGCGGATCGAGCCGCCGATGTCCGAGCCGCTCGCGAGCGTCGCCGTGCCCGACGCCAGGGCGGCGCCGGAGCCGCCGGACGAGCCGCCGACCGCGAAGTCGGGGTTCCAGGGGTTGCGGGTGACGCCCCAGATGCGCGAGTGGGTGAAGCCGGCGCAGGAGAACTCGGGCGCCGTGGTGCGCGCGTGCACGATGGCGCCGGGGATGTCGGCGGCGCGTCCGCTGACCACGTGAGCGCAGGCCTCGACGACGCGGTCGCGGCCGATGCCCTCCACTCGATCGAGCGACCCGAGAAACGCTGGGCCGAGCACGGGGTCGAGCCATGGGTAGCGCTCGCGGTCGGCGGCTGTCGTCTGTCGCTTCCATGAGGCGCGGACTTCGGCCACAAAATGCGTTCCCGGGTCTCGCTCGACGTCCGTGTTTTCCAGTCGGTCGCCCCGCGCTCGCTCGGCCCGAAGCTCCTTCGTCAGCCGCTCCGTGCGCCGTCCCTCGTCGCGGGCGCGGCCGCGTTCGAGCTGCAGCCGTTCAACGAGCTTGAGCCGATCCTGCTCGGCAGCGGCCAGCCGCTCCCGCAGGTCGTCCAGCTCGCGGCGCGCACCCGCCAGAGCCGCCTCGGCTGAGCCGGCGAGCGCCTTCGTCTCGGTGTCGGCGAATTCGAGCACGCGCAGGCGCGCCTCGACGAGGTCGCGCTCGAGGATCCGCCGGACGTGAGCCGCCTCCGCCCGGAGCTCCTCGATGCGGCGCTCCGCCCCGGCGAAGAGCGCTCCCACCTGCCCCTGGAGCTCACGCCCGTCCGTGATGGCCCTCTCGAGCGCCTCGGCCTCGGCCTCGCCGGCGGAGGCCATCTCCTCAGCCTCTTGCTCCGGCTCAGGTTCCGGTTCCGCCTCCGGCGGGGGCGTCTTGCGCATCGGTGGCAGCCACGGCGGCCCCTCCGGGTAGATGCTCGCCGGCCGCTCGGGCTCGGCTCCCTCGGGGACATCGACGATCGACAGCTCAATCCGCTCCTCCGCGGGTGTCAGACGAATGATCTGCACCGCGATCCGCTCGCCCACCTCGAGAAAGTCCTCCGCGTGCGAGACCCACTCGTGGCTGATGCTCCTGCTCGGGACGAGGCCGGTGATGCCCGGAAAGATCTCGACGAATGCCCCGAAGTTGCGCAAGCCGTCGACGAGCCCCTCAACCACCATCCCCTCGCGGTACTGCTCGGTGAGTCGCGCCCACCCGTCCGGCTCGAACGGGAGCAGCGACGCCTGGATGCGGCCGGTCTGGGCCGTCCCGTCCCCGACACGCACGCGGACACCCTGACCGAGACGCACGACTTGATCGGGATCGAGCCCCGCAAGCTCGGTCAGGTGCGACCTGTGTGCGAACGCCCGGTAACCACCGGCGAGGGTCAGCTCGGCCCCGGCACCGAGCACGCGCGTCACCACTCCCCCGAGCTCCGTGCCGGGTTCCGGGGCATCCGCCGGCGCGCCGCCGCGGCCGAACGCCGCCGTCACCTTGCGGATCACCTCGGCCGACTCACCCGTTCGGTGCACGAAGAAGAGCGGGTGCGCGGACGGATCGGCCACCTCCTCGCCGAACGGCCACCAGATTCGGATCGCGCCGCCATAGACGTCCAGCCGAGGAGGTAGGAGGTCGGTGAGCTCCCACGAGCGGTCGCCGGTCGCCATCAGGTACAGGTGCGCGTCGGATGGCAGCGCCCCCCGCAGCCCCGCCAGGTCGATCAGCGGCTCCGACGACCATGTCGGGAGGGTCGCGCACACGACGGCGTGCTCGCGTCCAGGGTCGAGGATGTCGCGCGCGAGCGCGTCGACCGCCGCGGTCGTTGTCACGTCGATCACGTGAAGCGCGTCCGTGCCCAGGACGCTCATCCTACGTCGGCGGCGCCGCCCACGGCCGCCCGCA
Organism: Thermoleophilia bacterium; assembly: GCA_025928655.1. GTDB lineage: Bacteria > Actinomycetota > Thermoleophilia > Gaiellales > JAICJC01 > JAICJC01. The sequence goes on from JAICJC010000001.1 coordinate 30,128, forward strand.
CGCGGGCGTCGAGCCGGCCGGCGTCGCCCGGGTCGTAGCGGCCGGCCACGACCGATCCGTCGTGGGCCACGTGACACCACGCCGTCTCCACCCGCGCCGGCCCCGCCTCCAGCGCCGCCAGCGCATAGATCGCGGCCTGGAGCGCGTACCCGGGATCGTCCGGCCCGTGGAGCGTGCCCGTCTTCCAGTCGACGATCAGCACCGTCCCGTCCGCCTCGCGTGCCCAGACGTCGGCGACGCCCTCGACGATCGCGCCGTCGATGCCGAGCAGGAGCGGCCACTCGGCGCACAGCTCCTCAGCGGCCGCCAGGCGGCGGCCGATCTCGCCCTCGCGGATCGTCGCGAACAGCCTCTGCGCCCGCTCGTCCTGCCAATCGAGCGACGGTGCGCGCCAATCGACGTGCTGGATCGCGTCGTGGAACCGCTCCCCGAACGCGCGGGCGCCGGTCGGCCCGGCGGCGCCGGCGCCCGCCGCCGACCCGTCCGCCGGCGGCGGCTCGAGCTCGAGCTCGAGGGACGAGTAGCTCACCCGCAGCCCCCGCAGCGGGTTCGCCGCCGGGATTGGCGCCACCGGTGTCGGCGTCGCGCCGGCCTCGGCCAGCGCCGGCACCTCGACCTCATCCGGCACGACCTCCTCCGCCGGCGTCACGTACCGCACCGCCACGGACGCCGGCGGCGCCCCGGCGATCCAGCGCATCTGGCCCTCGTACGCGCGCGTGCCGTCGGCCCGGAAGTACGCTCGGCCGATCACGGTCAGGTGCCGCTTCGCGCGCGTCATCGCCACGTAGGTGATCCTCCGCTCCTCCTCGTCGCCGAGGGCGTTGTCCTCCTCGCACAGCGCCTTGTGGTCGAAGCCGCTGCGCAGCTCGAGCCCGTCCGGGCGGCAGCGGATCCCGACCAGGGTTCCGTCCTGGGAGACGAGCACCGCCGGCCCGCCCGCGCCGCCGGCGTTCGAGCAGTCGGCGAACACGACCGCCGGGAACTCGCGCCCCTTCGCGCCATGCACGGTCATCAGCTGCACCGCGTCGAGTTGCTCGTCGACGACGACCGCCTCGCCGGGGTCGGCGCCGAGGTCGACCGCCCGCTGCATGAACCGCAGGAACCCGCGCAGGTCGGCCCCGCGCACCTGGCCGTACCGTTCCGCCATCAGCACGAGCCGGCGCAGGTTCGCATACCGCGCCGCCCCGTCCCGAAGGCCGAGGGCGGCCAGCTCGTAGTCACGGAAGCGCAGGCACTCCTCGACCAGCTCGCCGAGCGGGATCCCCGCGCGCCGCGCCCGCAGCGCGAACAGATCGCGGCCGAACTCCTGCAGCGCCGGCACGACGTCGATCGCGTCCCACAGCGCGCCGTCCGCCCCCGCCGCCTCGCGCAGCGCCAGCAGGTCGTCGTCGCACGCGGCGACGTACGGCGACGCGAGCACCCGGACGAGCCGCTCCTCGTCGTGCGGGTTCTCGACGAGCGCGAGCAGGGCGAGCGCGTCCGCCACCTGCTCGTGCTCGGCGAAGACGTTCCCGCCGATCAGGACGGTCGGCACGCCGGCGGCGCGCAGGGCGGCGTCGTAGAGGCCGATCCCCGTGCGGGCCCGGAAGAGCATGACGATCTCGCCCCAGCCGAGGCCCTCCTCGTCGTGCAGGCGCCGCACGCTGGCGGCCGCCTCGGCGGCCTCCTGCTCCCGCGTCGCCTTCCGCCCCGTGTCCTCGACCACGACCAGCTCGACCGGCACGGCTGGCACCGGCTCGGGCGCGACGGCGACCGTGAGCGGGTCGAAGCCCGTCAGGATCCCGCGGAACCAGTCGTTCAGGGGCTCGAGCACCGCCGCCTGGCTGCGGTAGTTCTCGCGCAGGGGGAATGTCGCCGTCCGCGCCTGCGCCTCGCGGAAGCAGGAGACGTCCGCCCACCGGAAGCGGTAGATCGACTGCTGCGCGTCGCCGACGCGGAGCACCCGCTCGGCCCCCTCGCCGAGCAGCGCGATCAGCTCGTCCTGGAGCGGGTTCACGTCCTGGGCCTCGTCCACGTATACGCGCCGGAACCGGTACGCGGCCCGGGCGGCCGGGTCGTCTCGCAGGACGTCGCGCGCGAGCAGCTGGAGATCCTCGAAGTCGACCGCGCCGCGCTCCTGCTTCAGCCGCGCGTACTCGCCCCCGAGGCAGGCGACATATGCGGCGAAGGCCTCGAGATGGGGCCGGCAGGCGATGTCGGCGAGGGCCGCGATCGCCTCGCCGACCACCGCGTCGAACGCCGCGCAGACGGACGCGAACTGGGCGGCGACGTTCCCTCCGATCTTCGACATGCCGAGGTCGATGCCGGCGTCGGCGCTCGCGCGCGCCGTCTCCGCCCTCCGACAGCGCACCGCGCTCATGCCCGGCGTCGAGAGCACCGCCTCCGCCGCCTGCCGCAGCGGCGCCGGGTCGAAGGCGGGCGCGGGCGGCACGGGCACGGCCGGGCGGGCGACCCCGCCGGCGCGGCCGCGGTCGAGCACCGAGCGGGCCGCCGCCCGCGGATCGGTGAGCGCGCCCAGCATCGGGACGAGCCCGGGATGCTCGCACGTCTCCGCGGCCGCGTCGACCGCGTGCTCGAGCAGCATCCGGCTCTCGAGCTCGTCCAGCACGACGAGGTCGGGAGCGACGCCGGCGGCGTGCGCCCGCTCGCGCACGATCCGGCCGCACAGCGCGTGGAACGTGCCCACCCAGGCACAGGACAGGTCGACCGCGGGCTCCGACGCGTCGCGCCCCTCCACGAACTCGGCCTGGATCCGGGCCACGAGATGCGCCGCCGCGGCGTTGTTGAAGGCGACGACGAGGATCCGCTCGACGGGGATGCCCCGAGCCGTGACGTCCTCGAAGACGGCCCGCGCCAGCAGCGTGGTCTTGCCGGATCCGGCGCCGGCCGAGACGACGCCGGACGCATGCGAGTCGAGGATCGCCCGCTTCTCGTCCGAGAGCTGCGTCAGCGCCATACCAGCCCGTGCAGGCAGTAGCGGGGGCAGTCGTCCGGCGGGGGCGCGAGCTCGCCGGCGCGCATCCGCGCCACCGCGTCCCGGGCGCCGGAGACGGCGGCGGCAACGCGGGCGTCCCATGCCTCCGCCGACTCGAGCCACGCGTCCTTCACCTCGTCGTAGGGCTGGGCGTCGGCGCGGACGCGCACGTCGATCCGGTCGTTCATCACCGCCAGGTACGCGCCCCCGCCGGGCTCGGCGCCGAACGCCCGCCCGGCCATGAGGGCGTAGAGCGGGATCTGGAGGTACACCTCGCCCTCCTGGTCGAGCCGGCGGCCGCTGCGCTTGTAGTCCACGGCGACGACGAAGCGGCCGTCGGGGGACACATCGATGCGGTCGCAGGTGCCGGACAGGATGACGCCGGGGACGATCCAGTCGACCTTGAAGCGGTGCTCGAAGCGGGTCGGGACGAAGCGCGGGCCGCGGCGCGCCTCCTCGGCCAGGCGGTGGCCCAGGCGCACGCCGAGCGCGTGCACGAACGCGTCGAACGCGCGGCCCGCATCCGGCGGCCGCACCTCGTCCGCCTGCTCCCGAAGCGCCGCCAGCATCGCCTCCCGGTAGCGGTCGAGTGCGGCCGGCGTGCACGCGCCCACGCCTTCGGCGGCCATGCGGGTGAACGTCCGCTCGAGTACCTGGTGGCCGAACGTCCCCTCCGCGGCCGGATCCCACTGCAACTCCAGCGGACGCGGCGCCAGCACGCTCGCGACGAACCAGCCATATGCGCAGCCGACGAACCGCTCGAGCTCGGTCACACGCACCCGGTCGCGCACGACGCCGCAGGTGAGGCCGCGCTGGCCCCTTCGGCGCTTCAGGGCGGCGGCGACCGCCGGCACCGCGGGGCGGGTCTCGAGCGCCAGCCGCCGTTCCTGCTCCCGTGACGAGACGGCGTCGGCCAGCCCGGGTACGAGGCCTGTCACGCCGCGCCGCACCGGCACGGCCGCCGCAAGCAGCCGCTGCGACTCGACCCAGTACGGTGAGGGTGCGAGCTCGCGGCCGTCATCGTCGGCGAACCGCCGAATCAGCGTCAGCCGCTCCCCCGCGCAGGCGCACGCGGCATGGAAGCGTAAGAGGGCCTCGCTGGTGCCCGGGGCCCGCGGCGGGAGGAACTCGATCCGTTCCCGCAGGCCGTCAGGCAGGTACGGATCGGGCCTGGGGGAGGCCGGGAGCGTCCCGTCCTCGAGTCCGAGCACGATCACCTCGTCGAAGGCGACGCCGCGGGCCTGGGAGAGGTCGAGCAGGGCGACCGCCCCGATCGGCCCGGACTCCTCGGGGAACCCAAGATCGGCGAGCAGCGCCCCCAGTCTGCCCGGCAGCACGTCGCCACGCGCGGCCGGGCGGTCGTCGTCGGGCAGCTCGGAGGCCGCGCCGCCGAGCACGGCCAAGGCAGCGTCGTCGAGCAGGTCGGATGGCGACGGCGCACTCGACGAGGCCAGCTTCAGCCGCTCGTGCCCAACCCGAACCAGGAAGGCGGCCTGGCTCCAAAGGGGTTGGTCACGCAGGCCGCGGAGCGCGATCGCCGGCTGGATCGCCTCGCCCTGCCAGCGCGCCATGAGTTGCCCGCGCGACGCGCGCGACCCCCGGCGCATCGCGGCTTCGAACGCGTCAACAGCCGGAGGGTCTGCGCCGGAGTACGGGCTGCGAAGCCATGCGACCAGGCGGTCGACAGATTCCGGCCCGTCCGCGTCGAGGGCGAACGCGAAGAGCGAAACGAGCGCTCGGGCCAGCGGCGAGGCGGCGAACGGCCGGCGCACGCGGTGGCGTGCCTGGACACCGGCCTCCGACAGCGCGGCGCGCAACCCCGCCAAGTGTTCGGTAAGCCGCGGCGCGACGATCGCGATCTTGTTTGGGGGCGTTCCAGCGCGGAGCGCGGCGACGACTCGCGCGCTCGCCATGCGGTGGACGACATCCGTGCCCGCGCCCTCCAGCCACTCCACGCCTCCGGCTGGTTCGGGAGCGGCATGCTCGAAAAGGCGCCGTTCCAGGATGTCGATGCCGCCGATTGGCGCACGCGCCGGATGCCAATTGACGGAGTCGGCGTCATCCAGCCAGCGTCGTACACGCGTATGGCGGGCGGCGAACACCCGCCGCCCCTCCTCGTATGCGAGACCGGCCTCCACGGGATTGCGTTTGGCGAGCGCGCGGAGGAGCGCCCACTCGATCGGCGCGTAGTCGTCGAAACCGATGACGAAGATGGGGTCGAGCTCGACCCTTTCAGCCCCATCCACGGTCGCCCACTCCGGCGCGTCGGGCGAGGGTATCTCGGCCGTTGCCGCGTAGATGTCGGCCGCGGTACGGAGCGGTGCAAACCCGGTGGCCTTCGCCGCTGCCGTGAATTGCGAAGGGCTTGCGCGCGCCGCCCGGACCTCGTGAATGAGGCGCTCGAGCGGCGCGACGTGGCCCGCGCCGGGCGGATCAAGCTGCTCCGTGATGGCGCAGCGGAGGGCAAGTCCGTCGCGTCGCACGGCGTCTTGCAGGCCGGCGGCGTCTCGGGTGCGCCCGAAGAGGGTCGCAAACGTCCCTGCCCGACATCCCCAGATCGCGCCGTTCGCGGTGGCGATTTCGAGCGCGCGCCCCAGCACGATGTCGTCCCGGGCTACCAGCGTTCCGCCGCCGTCGCGCCAGCGGTCGACAAGCAGCCGATCCACCCCGCTCGAGCGGGAGCCCACGTGCAGCATCAAGCCCATCTGCCACCCGCAATCCTATCGCCGCCAATCGCCCTCGACGGGAACGGATCTGGTTCTACGGCCCGGTCACAGTCACGGTGACCGTCGGCCCCGGAACGGTGACCGTGATCGGCTGGCCGAACACCGTCGTCGTCGGCCCGGTAACCGTCTGAACGGTCGTGCGCACCGTTGTGACCGTGCGGTTGACCGTGGTCGTCTGCGTGTCCGTCGACGACACGGTCACCGGCACCTTGACGGTGCGGTTCACGTCGACCTTGACCGGGACGGTCTTGCCCTTGATCACCGTGTGCGCCGGCAGCTTGACCGTCTTCGCGGGGATGTGGACGGTCTTGCCCTTCACCTTGACGGTGATGGCGGGCGTCGAGATGAAGCGGCTGCCGTCGATCGTGATGATCTTGCCCTTCAGCTTGACCGTGCTCGTGAGGACGGCCGCGCTCGCATGCCCGCCGACGACGCCGCCCAGCCAGAAGCCGCCGACGATGAGCGTCAGCGCCGCGACCACGGCGGGAATGGCATACCACGGGCGCAGCCGGTGCCTGGTCGCGGCGAGCCAGCCGCCGTGCTCGTCCAGGCGGTCGCGCACGCCGTCCAGGTTCGGGCGCCGGCCGCTCGCCCAGCGTCGCGAATCCTGTGCCCGGTCGCGGAGCCCGTCCATGGCATCCAGCAGTCGACCCCGAAGGTCCTCGATCTTGCCTCCCATCGGAAGTGGTAAACTCTACCATCCGTACCCAGACAGGGTGACGCGTTATCCAGGCGTTCACGGGCCCCACGGCTCGCCGCTCATGCGTAGGCCGAGAGCTGGAGCAGCTCCCCGTCCAGCTCGAGCCCGGTCGCGGCGATCAGCTTCGTCGCCGCCCGCAGGTCGGTGCCGAGTCCCGCCGACCGCCGCCGGGAGAGGGGGACGAGCGAGAGCCGGTGCAGCATCCGGTTCACGGGCTCGATCCCGGCGGCGGGCCGGTCGAGCTGGTCGAGGGCGTCCATCAGGTACCCGTCGAGCAGCTTGCGGTGGTGGTCGGCGTAGGCGTCCGGCCGCGACAGGTAGTCGAGGCAGGTGTGCCCGTCCGGCAGGACGAGGATGACGCCGCACTGGCCCGGCCGGGCCGGGAACGCCTCCCGCAGCTCGTGCAGCGCGCCGCGATGGTGCGCGAACAGGTCGGCGTGGGCGGCGGTCGGCGACGAGACGCCGCGGCGGGTCGACTGCTCGTCGATCGCCCGCCACACCTCGCTCTGGGCGGCGCCGCGCACGAGCGGGTCCGGCGCGAGCATCCGCGCCTTGCGCAGCCGCAGCTCCGGGCCGGCCGTGTGCTCGGCGGCCGCGAACGCGGCGGAGCGCATCCGCCACCGCCCCGCCTCGACGCAGCTCACCGGGATCGGCGTCACTGACCTCGGCGCGACGAGCACCGTCAGGTTGAGGATCCGGTTCTGCTTCGCGCCGGTCAGCTCCTCGCCGTCGTAGAGCAGCACCCGCTCGTCCAGCGGGTTCTCGACGACGAGCTCCGGCACCGTCCCGTCCGGCCCCGTCTCGGTCACGCGCACGCCGCGGCGCAGGCCGTCGGCGAGCGTCGCGTAGGCCGCCTCCGGGTCGCGGCGGGGGTAGAGCGGGACGACCGTGATGCCCCGGTGGACGGTCGGCTCGTCGAGCTGGGCGGGCAGGGTGATCGGCATCGGGCGGGGCCTCCTCGGTGGCGCCAATTGACGTTCGATCGAATGTCAATTGCGTGGGGGGTGGTGTGCCGAGGAGACGTCCGCAGACGCCGCCCGATCCTTACACGCCGCGCCAGCGGTCGACCTCGGCCTGGAGGTCGACCGGGAGCGCCTCCAGGTAGCCGAGCGTCACGAGCCGGAACCCCATCGCCACGTCGGAGACGCCGAATGCGGCCGAGAGCGCGATCGGGTCGGGGCCGTCGCGGTCGGCCGCCTCGCGCACCATCGCCTCGGGCATGAGCAGCTCGGCGGCGAAGCGGTTGGCCTCGCGCTCGCGGGTGCGCACGTCGCCCTGAACGGTCTCGACGTCGGAGGGACGGCACAGCACCGCGGCGCCGTCGGAGTGGAGCAGGTGGTGGCCGACCTCGTGCGCGACGGTGAACCGGCGCCGCGGGGCCGGCTCGTCGCGGCGCACCCAGATCTCCCACCGCGCGGGCAGGAGCACGCCCGAGAGCGGCACCGAAGGCGCCGCCCCGGCGATCGGGCCCAGGTCGTCGGCCGCCCGCACCCGCAGGCAGCACAGGCTGGCGGCCAGCTCCTCGACGTCCACCGGCGGGACGGAGGCGGCGTACGTCCCGCAGAAGCGGCCCAGCGCCTCCCGGGCCGCCGTGACCTCATCCACCGCCGGTGAAGAGGTCGTCGACCTCGGCGACGCGCGGCGCGGCGTCGGCCGCCTCTGCCGCGGCCGGGGGCGGCGCTCCGGCCGGCGCCGCGCGCAGGAACGCCGAGGCGGCCGTCATCCCCACCTGCGGCGGGGCGATCCGCCGTCCCATCTCGAGCAGGCCCTCGGGCACCTCCAGGATCCGGGCCAGGGCCGCCACCACCGGCGGGCGCACCCGCGCCGGCGCCAGCTGCCCGGTCTCGAGCGCGTGCACGTGCTCCTCGACCTGCGCCCGCGCCTCGGGGAACCCGAGCATCTCGGCCAGGCGGGCGACGAGCGCCCCGCGGGTGGTGCCCGTCCGCGCGCGCAGGGCCGGGAGCACCTCGGCCCAGGCCTGCGGCGGGTCGCTGCTCGGGTGGGCGGCGCGGGCCATGACCTGCCCCTCGGTGACGTCCGTCCGCGGGTTGGCGGCCAGGTAGGCGGCGAGCATGGCGGCGAGCGCTTCGCGCTCGGCCGCGTCGGCGGCGGCGACCGCGGCCGCCGGGTCGGGTCGCTCGCCCCGCTCCCAGGCGGCGACGAAGGCGTCGAAGGCGCGCTCGGCGCTCATCCCCGAAGCTCCTTGCCCATCCGTTCCATCGCGCGGAAGAAGATCACATCGACGTTGCGGCGGCTGATGTCGAGCCACCCCGCGATCTCGGCGCCGCTCATACCGCCCCACAGCCGCCCCCACACGACCGAGCGCTGGCGCTCGTTGAGCACGGACAGGAGCTGCTCGACCACCTCACGGGAGGCGATCTCGTTGTACCCGTCCTCGTCGACCGGCACCTCCGCCAGGTCGTCGAGCGGGGCGTCGGCGGGCTTTCGACCGTCGTGGAACGATGCGACCACCCGCCGCGCCATGACGACGAGCAGCCCCGACGGCGACTCGATCCGGCCCGCGCCCAGGTAGACGGCCCGCACGAACCGCACGTACACGTCGGACTCGAGATCGTCGACGACGTCGATTGGCGCCTTGGCCGCGCACACCGACCGCACCAGCATCCGGTGCCGCTCGAACACGAGCGCGACGCACCGCTTGGCCGTCTCCAGGCCGGCCTCGCCCTCGGCGTAGTACTTGCGCGCATGCGCGACCAGATCCGCGTCTGACTTCTCGCGGAGCGCTGCGAACGACGTCGGGTGCTCGGAACCCACCGGTGCAGAATGCTAAGCCACATACGCCAGACGTCGCACACCGGCGTGCGCCGCTTACACCCGATGACTTTCCGACGAGGTGCGAGTCTCTCCACCACGCACACGAAAAACCCACAGGAGAGTCGCAATGGGAAAGATCGTTGTCACGGAGTTCGTCTCGCTCGACGGCGTCATGGAGGATCCGGGCGGGGCCGAGGGCACGCCCGCGGGCGGCTGGGCGTTTCGGTTCGAGCGCGGCAGCGACGGCGACACGTACAAGCTTGAGGAGCTGATGGACGCCGAGGCGATGCTGCTCGGCCGCGTCACCTACGAGGGCTTCGCCAGGGCATGGCCGACGATCGAGGACGAGCAGGGCTTCGCCGCCAGGATGAACAGCATGCCCAAGTACGTCGTCTCGTCGTCGATCGAGGACGCGGGCTGGGAGAACTCGACCGTCCTGCGCGGCGACCCGGTCGCAGAGGTGACGGCGCTGCGCCGGAAGATCGACGGGAACATCCTCGTCGCCGGGAGCACCTCGCTCGTGCACGCGCTGCACGACGCCGGCCTGGTGGACGAGTATCGCCTGATGATCTACCCGGTCGTGCTCGGGAGCGGCAAGCGCCTCTTCCGCGACGGGGCGGCTCCGGCGGGCTACGAGGCCGTCGAGGTGCGCCCGGCCGGCGCCGTGGCCGTGATGACCCTGCGGCCGCTCCCCGCGGGCGGCGCCGCCGCGGCATGAGGCCCGTCCCGCCGGCCCGGCACCTCCTGCGTGCCAAGGACCTGATCGACGCCCGCTACCGCGAGCGCCTCGACGTGGAGGCGCTCGCGCGGGCGTCCCACCTCTCGCCGGCCCATTTCAGCCGCGAGTTCCGGCGCGCCTTCGGCGAGGCCCCGCACGGGTACCTGCTCACCCGCCGCCTCGAGCGGGCGGCGGCGCTCCTGCGCCACACCGACCACTCGGTGGCCGAGATCTGCATGGCGGTCGGCCTGCGCAGCGTCGGCTCGTTCACGACCAGCTTCGGCCGCGCCTACGGCCTCTCGCCGACCGCCTACCGCGCGGCCTACCCGCCCGCCGACCGCGTGCCCGTCCCCGGCTGCCTGGCCCAGGCGTGGGCGCGGCGGCCGTCCAGCACGTTTCGAGAAGACACCGCGCTCGCCGCTCACTAGCGTGGAGTCAATCGATCCCCAGGGAGGGAACCCATGCTGAACAAGCTGACCAACGTGAACGTCTGGGTGCACGACCAGGAGGAGGCGCTCGCCTTCTACACCGAGAAGCTGGGCATGGAGGTGCGCGCCGACGTCACCGTTCCCGAGCTGGGCGGCTTCCGCTGGCTCACGGTCGGGCTGCCAGGCCAGGACGACGTCGCCCTCGCGCTCATGACCGTGCCGGGGCCGCCGGTCTTCGACGACGAGACCCGGGCCGCGCTCGCGACCATCGTCGCCAAGGGCGCCGCCGGCGGGCTGTTCTTCTCGGTCGACGACTGCCACGCCGCCTACGAGGAGCTGCGGCGGCGCGGCGTCGAGTTCTCGCAGGAGCCGACCCAGCAGCCCTACGGCGTCGACGCCGGGTTCCGCGACCCGTCCGGCAACCAGATGCGGATGGCGACGCTCTCCGAGCCGGCCTGACGGAGAACCGGGGACAGTCCCCGCGCGGCGGGGACTGTCCCCACATGTGGGGTCAAATCGCGAGCTCCGCCCGCACGGCGGCGTCCAGCGCGTCCGGGTCAAACCCGTACGGCCCCTCGCCTCCCTGGTAGGCGACGCGCCCGGCTGCGTCGATCAGGTAGAGGCGGTCGGGCCAGCCGCCATACGCCGATGCGGCGGCGTCGTCGGTGTCATCGAGCAGCATCGGGATGGTCGTCTCGAGCTTGAGCTCGAGGGCGCAGGTCGCAGCGACCTCGGCCCGCTCGGACAGCATGCGTGGGTCGGCCACCGCGACCCCCGCCGCGCGGTTCTCCTCGAGCACCCAGCCGTCCTCGGGATGCGCCTCGCGGATGTAGACGATCAGGTAGGCGACCCGGTCGCCGTAGCGGCGGTGTTGCTCCTCGAGGGCGCCCAACTGGCGCCGGAACGGCGGTCAGGTGTACGACCCGAAGATCAACGCCACCGGCCGGGTGCCCAGGTGGTCGCCGAGGTCGACGATCTCCGCCGTCACCCGCCGGTGGGCATCCAGCCGCGGCAGCCGGACCGCCGGCGCGGTGTCGCCGACCGCGACCGTGGGCGTGCCCAGGTTGCGGTAGAGCCCCGACGTCCGGATGTCGGCCAGCCTCAGCGGCGAGTCGGCGGGCGTGGGCGGCTCCCCGGGGGCGCCGTTCGGGTCCTGCGCACCTCGCACGGCGGCACCGTATGCGAGCTCGCTCGGTCGCGCAAGGGCCCGCGTTCGCCGGTGCTAGGATGGCCGGTGTTTTGTTGCCGGGGGGCTGAACGGCGGGCCGAAAGGCCGCTCGGGACGGGTCGTGTGGGGGGCCGGCGGAGGGGAGGGCCGTTGGCGACAGTGAGCTTCGAAAACGTCGCGAAGGTGTACCCGGATGGGACGCGCGCGGTGTCGGGTATGAACCTCACGATCGACGATCGCGAGTTCATGGTGTTCGTCGGGCCGTCCGGGTGCGGGAAGACGACGGCCCTGCGCATGGTCGCCGGGCTCGAGTCGATCTCGGAAGGCGTGGTGCGGATCGGCGATCGCCCGGTCAACCACGTCCCGTCGCGCGACCGCGACATCGCCATGGTGTTCCAGAGCTACGCCCTCTACCCGCACCTCTCGGTCTACGAGAACATCGCCTTCGGGCTGCGGGTGCGGAAGATGTCCAAACAGGAGATCGACCAGCGCGTGCAAAATGCCGCGTCGATCCTCGGCCTGGAGGGGTTCCTCGACCGCAAGCCCCGCGCCCTCTCGGGCGGCCAGCGGCAGCGCGTTGCGATGGGCAGGGCGATCGTGCGGGAGCCGGCGGCGTTCCTGATGGACGAGCCGCTGTCGAATCTCGACGCCAAGCTGCGGGTGCAGATGCGAGCCGAGATCGGCGGCCTCCAGCACGACCTGGGCGTCACCACGATCTACGTCACCCACGATCAGGTGGAGGCCATGACGATGGGCGACCGTGTGGCGGTGATGCGCAAGGGCGAGGTGCAGCAGGTCGCGCCTCCCCAGGAGCTCTACGACAACCCCGTCAACCTGTTCGTGGCCGGGTTCATCGGCAGCCCGGCGATGAACATGTTCGAGGGTGTGATCCGCGCCGACAACGGCAGCCTCGCCGTCGAGGCGGGCAGCCAGCGGCTGACCCTCGACGAGAGCCTGGTGGGGGCGCGGCCGGCCCTGCGCGCGTACGCCGACCGCACCGTCGTCGTCGGTGTCCGGCCCGAGGACATCCAGGACGTCGCCCTCGCGCCCGACACACCCTCCGATCGGCGCCTGCGCGGGAAGGTGCTCCTCACCGAGGCCCTGGGCTCCGAGATCGTCGTCCACCTCGCCGTCGACACGCCTCCGGCGTCCACCGACGAGGCGCTGGAGCTGGCCTCGGAGGCCGACGAGGTGCGACGGCCGGCGTTGAACGAGGACGACCAGACCACCACGACCTTCGTCGGCCGTTTCGGCCCCCGATCGCGCGTCGCCGTGGGAGACCAGATCGAGAGCGCGGTGGACACGCGCTCGCTGCACTTCTTCGATCCCGCCACCGGGCTCGGAATCCATGACCAGACAGAAGGAGCTCGCCCATGAGCCTTCGGCATCGAACCCTTGCGTGTGTCCTGGCCGCCGGCGCGGTCTCCCTGGCCGCGGGCTGCGGCGGGAGCTCCGGCGGCTCGTCCAGCGGTGGAGCGGGCGGCTCGACCAGCTCGGTCTCCGGCTCCGTCTCCTTCGTCGGCATCTGGTCGGGCCCGGAGCAGAAGTCGTTCCAGACCGTGATCGACGCCTTCAACAAGCAGTATCCGAAGGTGCACGTCAAGTACACGTCCGCAGGCAACAACATCACGACCGTGCTCTCCACCGCCGTCCAGGGCGGGAATCCGCCCGACCTCGCCGACATCGCCCAGCCCGGGTTCGTGACGCAGCTCCAGCAGAAGGGCGCCCTCAAGCCGATCGAGTTCGCACGCAGCGCGATCCAGCAGAACTTCGGCACCGGCGGGACGCAGCTCGGCGAGATCAACGGGAAGCTGTACGGGCTCCTGTTCAAGGCGTCCAACAAGTCGACCGTCTGGTACAACGTCGCGGCGTTCAAGAACGCCGGCGTCACGCCCCCGACGACATGGCCGGACTTCCTCAACGACGCGAAGACCCTCAAGGCGTCGGGGACGCCCGCCTACTCGATCGGCGGCTCCGAGGGCTGGACGCTGACCGACCTGTTCGAGAACATCTATCTGCGGCAGGCCGGCCCGGACAAGTACGACCAGCTGTCGAAGCACGAGATCAAGTGGACCGACCCGTCGGTGATCGCGGCGCTGAAGACGATGGCGCAGGTCATCGGCGACACGAGCAACATCTACGGCGGCACGTCCGGCGCCCTTCAGACCGACTTCGCGACGTCGGTCAACAACGTGCTCGTGCCGTCCGGCAAGACCGCGAAGGCGGCCATGGTGATCGAGGGCGACTTCGTCCCCGGCACCGCGACGACGGGGGCGAAGCCCGTCACCGACTACAACGTCTTCGCGTTCCCGTCGATCGACAACTCGCCGCCGGTCACCGAGGTCTCCGGCGACGAGATCGTGATGTTCAAGGACTCGCCGGCGTCGGAGGCGTTCATCAAGTTCCTGGCGACGCCGCAGGCCGCAGAGGCGTGGGCGAGCCGCGGAGGCTTCGGCACGCTCAACAAGAAGGTGCCCTTGAGCACGTACTCCGATCCGATCTCGAGGAAGGTCGCCCAGACGCTGGCGACGTCCAAGGTGTCCCGGTTCGACCTCTCGGACCTCCAGCCGGCGGCGTTCGGCGCGACGGTCGGCCAGGGTGAGTTCAAGATCTTCCAGGACTTCCTCAAGAACCCGAGCAACGTCAACGGGATCGCCCAGGAGCTCGAGAGCTCGGCCGCGGCCGCATACAAGTGACCGACGCAGGCATCACGGCGGACGGGCCGCCCGCGCCGACGGCGCCGGGCGGCCCCGGCGTCGTCCAGCGGTACGGGATGGTGGCCGTGTTCCTGGCCCCGGCCATCGTCGTGCTCGGGGTCTGGATCGTCTACCCCACCGTCTACACGATCGTCCGCAGCCTCTTCGGAGCCTCGGGGTGGGACGACTTCGTCGGCGTCCACAACTACCGCACGCTGTTCTCCGACAGCAACCTGCGCACGGCGATCAAGAACAACGCGATCTGGGTCGCGGTCATCCCGGCCCTCGTCACGTCGATCGGGCTCGTGTTCGCGGTCCTGATCGAACGCATCCGGTGGTCGGTGGCATTTCGCCTGGCCGTGTTCATGCCCATGGCGATCTCGCTGTTCGCCGCCGGCGTGATCTGGCGCATCCAGTATCAGCAGGACCCGAGCCTGGGGGCGATCAACGCCGCGGTCGCCTCGGTCAAGAACGCCGTGAGCCCGCCCGGAGTGCTGTCGACGGCATCGCCGTCCACCAAGGCGCTCTCGGGCAGCCCGCAGAAGGACGGCCTGCAGCTCCGCTCGCCGGTGCGGAAGGGCAGCGTCGCCCTGCTCGGCGTGACGGCCATCAACATCACGGAGATCCCGAAGACGTCGAAGCAGGCCGTCAAGCCCCAGCCGGACCCGAGCGGCATCACGGGCGTGGTCTGGCGCGACTTCAAGCCGGGCGGCGGCAAGCCGGGCGTCCTGGAGCACGGCGAGGCCGGGCTCCCCGGCGTGACCGTCGAGCTGCGCGACTCCTCCGGCCACTCCGTGGCGACCGCCAAGACGGGCGACGACGGCGACTTCGTGTTCCCGAGCGTCGCCTCGGGCAGCTACCACGTCGCCATCGGCGCGTCGACGTTCGCGAAGCCCTACGGCGGCGTCGGCTGGCTCACCTCCAAGCTGATCACGCCGGCGATCATGATCGCCTACCTGTGGGTGTGGGCGGGCTTTGCGATGGTGGTGATCGCCGCCGGCCTCGCCGCCATCCCGCGCGACGTCCTGGAGGCCGCCCGCACGGACGGCGGGAGCGAATGGCAGGTGTTCCGGCGGGTCACGGTCCCGCTGCTCGCGCCGGTGCTCTCGGTGGTGTTCATCACGATGATCATCAACGTCCTCAAGGTCTTCGACGTCGTCCTGGCCGTCGCCCCCGAGTCGGTGCAGCCGGACGCGAACGTGATCGCGCTCGCGATGTGGCGGACGTCCTTCGGCGGCGTGAACGACTTCGGCCTCGGGTCGGCGATCGCCGTGCTCCTGTTCGTGCTCGTCGTACCCGTCCTGCTCCTGAACGTGCGCCGATTCCGTAGGGAGGTGTGAGGATGACCGCCGCCGCCGAGATCGCGACCGAGGCGCCGACAATGCCCGCCGAGCCGCACGATTCCGTTGCGGCGCGGATCGGCCGGGCGGTCGCCAAGGCGCCGCTGCAGATCTTCCTGATCCTCGTGGCGCTGCTCTGGCTCGTGCCGACATTCGGCCTGTTCATCACGTCGATCATGCCGACGTCGCTGGTCAGCCAGGAAGGGTGGTGGAAGTTCTTCTCCCACCCGAGCATCGCGACGTTCTCCAACTACCGGGCCCTCTACGACAACTCCACCATCACGTCGTCGCTGCGCACCACGGCGGAGATCGCGATCGGCGGCACGGTGCTCCCGATCCTGATCGCCGCGCTTGCGGGATACGCGTTCGCATGGCTCGAGTTCCCGGGGCGCGACATCCTGTTCGTGGTCGTGATCGGGCTGCTGGTGGTGCCCGTGCAGATGGCCCTGATCCCCATCTTCAGCATCTACGACCATCTCGGCCTGTTCGACACGGTGCTCGGGCTGGTGCTCTTCCACACGGCGTTCGGGCTGCCGTTTGCGATCTTCCTGCTGCGGAACTTCTTCGTCGGCATCCCCCGGGACATCCTCGAGTCCGCGCGCATCGACGGCGCCTCCGAGATGCGCATCTTCATCCGCCTCATCCTGCCGCTCGGGCTGCCGGCGATCGCGTCGCTTGCGATCTTCCAGTTCCTGTGGACGTGGAACGACCTGATCGTCGCGCTGACGCTCGCCCGCAACACGCAGCCGATCACCGTGGCGATCTTCTCCCAGATGCGCGAGTTCGGCACCAACGTCGACATCATCGCCCCGGCCAGCTTCATCTCGCTCGTGGTGCCGCTGATCGTGTTCTTCGCCTTCCAGCGCTACTTCGTGCAGGGGCTCCTGGCGGGGTCGGTCAAGTAGCGTGGCCGACCAGCCGGTCGCCGTCGTGGGATCGGGGCTCGCGGCCTTCTGCGCCTACGTCACGCTTCGGCACGGCGGCCTGGAGCCTGGCGAGGTGGCGGTGTTCGGCCCGACCGCCGACCCCGCCCATGCCTGGCGCCGGCGCGCGGACGCGATCAGCCAGCGGGCGATGCGATCGGAGAGCGACGGCCACTGCTTCGCATCGAGCTTCCCCGGTCTCGCGATCCGCACGATCAACCGGCGCAGCAGCCTGGGGCCGCTCGTCCAGACCGTCCTCGACCGGTACCACCCGACCGTCGAGGAGTTCCTCGACCACGTGTCCGCCCTGCGGGCCCGTTGCGGCTGGGACGAGAGCCTGCGTCCCGCGCGGGTCGAGCGTGTCCGCGCCGTCGGCGAGGGGTTCGAGATCGACGGGCAGGGGCCGTTCGCCCACGTGCTGGTCGCGCCGGGGCATCCCGGGCTGGCGCGGCCGGCCGAGCTCGCCGGCGATCCCCGCGCCGTGCACGCCTACGAGCCCCACGGGTACGCCTCGAGCGTGACGGTCGTGGGGGCGGGGCTGGCGGCAGCGACCGAGTGGCTGAACGCGCTTGCGGCGGGGGCGACGGTCGTGTCCGTGCGCCGTCGCGAGCCGGTGCGGCGCCCGCTCAACGTCCCCCGATCCCTGTTGTCGCGTCGGGGCCTCGGCCGGTTCCACGCGGCCCCCGCCGCCGAGCGGCTTGCGACCCTCGAGCGGGTGCTGGCACCGTCGTTTCCGCCCAGCCGGCACGTCGACCGGGTGCTGGCCGACGCCGCCCGGGCCGGCCGCTTCGCCACGGCCCCGAGCGTGAACGGCTCCGCGCAGATCATCTGCGCCACCGGGTTCGCGCGCGGATACCGGGCCGACCCGTTGCTGAGCAGGCTGGTCGACGACCACGGGCTCGAGACGGCCGGTCATCTGATCGTGCTGGATCCCGATTCGACCGTGCCGGCGCTGACGGGCCGCGGGCGGACGCTGGCGCTGGCCGGCGTCCCCGCCCAGTGGGCGTACCCGGCCGCGGACACGCTGGCCGGTGCCAAGTACTCGGCCCGCCGCTTCCTCCGCAGGGTGAGGGCATGTCGTACACGCTGAGAGGCCGGATGGAGTCGCGTCTCGCCGGATGGATCGTGGCCTTCGGGGTGGCGGTGGCGGCGACGGGGTGGACGCGGGTGTGGTGGCCGGTGGAGCTGGCGGTGGTGATGCTGGGCGTGGGCCTCGCGTGCGACCTCCTCCTGTACCACCGGCCCCTCGACTACCAGCCCGGGTGGGCGGCGCTCCCGATCGGCCTGTTCGAGCTGGGGCTGGTGATGGCGCTCGCCCGCGTGATCCCGATCGCGGCGCCGGCCCGCCCGGCGATTGCGCTGTTCGCGGTCGGCTGGGTGTCGGGGCTTGTCCTGGGGCAGGCCCTGCTCCCGATGCTGCGGTTGTCCTACGCCGAGGACGGGGGCGAGCTCGGTCGCGCCGGGCCGGCGCTCGCCCTGGCCGTTGCCGGCGTCGTCGCAGCCGCCGGTGGGATCGCCTGGGTGTCACAGCCGCCGACGGTCTATCTCGCCGCCGGCGTCCATCGCGGGCCCCTCGTCATCGACCGCACGGAAACGCTCATCGGCCGACCGGGCGCGGTGATCCACGGCGGGCTCGTGATCAAGGCCGACAACGTCACCGTCCGCGACGTCACCGTCGTCGGCGGCCAGGACGGCGTGACCGTCGAGGGCGCCACCGGCGTCGTCCTTGACCGGGTGCACGTGCGGGGCGCCGAGCTGGACGGCTTCCACGTCCGCCGGGCCCAGGTCATGATCGACGACTGCTCCGTGCGCGGGATGCGAAGCCGGTTCGCCCAGGGCATCGATATCTCGTTCACGTTCGACCAACCCATGAGCATGGTGGAGGGGTGCCGGATCCGCGGCGGCCAGGAGGGGATCGTCTCGGACTCGGCGCGGGTGATGGTGGAGCGCAACACCGTCACGACCACCACGCTTCGCGGCATCACCGTGACGGAGATGTCGATGAGCTCCGTCGAGGACAACAACGTCGACGGCGGCCTCGGGATCGGCATCTTCTGTGCCGACCAGTCGGAGTGCCTGATCGCCGGGAACCGGGTCGCCGGCACGCGCCCCGACCCCGCGTCGTCCGATCTCAGCAGGCTCGGCTATGCCATCGTCGCCCATTCGGCCGCGACCGCGTACCTGGAGGCCAACCGGGTGGCGGGCAACCCCCACGGGATCGGCGTCTTCGCGGGCGGCTACCTCCGCCGGGGCGACTCCGGCTTCAGCACCACGATGTGACCCGGTCGGGGTCAGACCCCGATCGGTCGCCGTCGCACCCGGGCGACACCTTTGTGACGCCCGATCCTTGAACTCGGTGATGGAGTGTTTCGTCCGGCACGAGCCGGGGAAACGTGGCCTCACCTTGAGTACGCGTCGAATTCTGGGCGTCGCGGTGGGGGTCATGGGTCTTCTGGCAGTGGCCGCCGCATGCGGGAGCAGCAGCGGCACCGGCAAGGGCCCGGTCACGCTCAACTGGTACATCTTCCCCGAGTTCTCCGGCGCGTTCGTGAAGAGCGCCGCCCAGTGCTCCGCGCACTCGAACGGCTCGTACAACATCAAGATCCAGACGCTCCCGAACGCGGCCGACGGCCAGCGCCAGCAGATGGTGCGCCGCCTGGCCGCCGACGACTCCTCGCTCGACATCCTCGGCCTGGACGTCACCTGGACGCCCGAGTTCGCCGAGGCCGGGTGGATCCAGCCCTGGCCGCAGAACCTGGCCCAGCGGGTCGAGAAGGGCACGCTGAAGTCGATGGTGGACACCGCGACGTGGGACGGCAAGCTCTACTCGGCCCCGTTCAACACGAACACCCAGCTGCTCTGGTACCGCAAGGACCTGGTGCCGCACCCGCCCACGACGTGGAAGCAGATGATCTCGATGGCGAACAAGCTCGCCCAGGAGGGCAAGCCGCACCACATCGAGATCCAGGGCGCCCAGTACGAGGGCTACACCGTCTGGTTCAACACCCTCGTGAACTCGGCTGGCGGCAAGATCATGAGCGACGACGGCCAGAAGGTCATCCTCGGGCATCCGGCCGTGGTGGCGCTCGACACGATCCACGACCTGGTGCACTCCAAGGGCGCCGACCCGTCGATCGGAAACCAGATGGAGGACCAGACCCGGCTCCAGTTCGAGGCGGGCGTGGCGGCGTTCGAGCTCAACTATCCGTACGTCTACCCGTCGGCCAAGGCCGACGTGCCGGACATCTTCAAGAACATGCGCTGGACGGTGTACCCGACGGTGAAGCCGGGCGAGCCGACGCACGTCACCATCGGCGGCATCGACCTCGCCGTCGGCAAGTTCTCCAAGCACAAGGCGCAGGCGTTCGCGGCCATCCAGTGCCTGCGCAACCCGCAGAACGAGATCCGCAACGCCGTGCTCGGCGGCCTGCCGCCGGTGCTCGAGTCGATCTACTCGCAGCCGTCGTTCCAGAAGGCCTACCCGATGTGGAAGGCCATCTTCCAGACCCTGAAGCAGGCCAGCGTGCGGCCGAAGACGCCGGCCTACCAGAGCGTGTCGCTGCAGATCTCCTACACCCTGTCGCCGCCGAGCTCGGTCTCGGCGAGCGATCTCGGGACCCTGAAATCGCGCATCCAGGACGCGATCGACTCGAAGGGGCTGGTGCCGTGAGGCCCCCGTTGGGGACGCCCAGGCTGGGTGCGGTCGCCGACGCCGGCGTGCAGGTCGGACAGCCCCCGCGCAAGCGGATGCTCACGGAGCGGCAGCGGGCCGAGCGCAAGCTGGCCTGGATGCTGTGCGCCCCGGCCGTGGCCGTCATGGCGCTCGTCGC
This sequence comes from Thermoleophilia bacterium, assembly GCA_025928655.1. Lineage (GTDB taxonomy): Bacteria > Actinomycetota > Thermoleophilia > Gaiellales > JAICJC01 > JAICJC01. The sequence continues at coordinate 50,406 of JAICJC010000001.1, forward strand.
GATCTACCCGATCATCTACGCCATCTACCTGTCGTTCCAGCGCTACGACCTGCGCTTCCCGGCCGACAAGACGTGGGTCGGGATCTCGAACTACACGACGATCCTCACGTCGACGAGCCTGTGGTGGCAGGCGTTCGGCGTCACGGTGCTGATCACCGTCGTCTCGGTGGTCATCGAGCTCGTCCTGGGGATGCTCGCCGCCATCGTCATGCACCGGGCGATCTTCGGGCGCGGGATCGTCCGCACGGCCGTGCTGCTCCCGTACGGGATCGTCACGGTCGTCGCCGCCTTCAGCTGGCAGTATGCGTGGACCCCCGGCACGGGCTACCTGGCGGGTCTCCTGGGCGGGAACTCGGCGCCGCTCACGCACCAGTGGCAGGCCATCCCGATCATCATCCTGGCCGAGGTGTGGAAGACCACCCCGTTCATGGCGCTGCTCCTGCTGGCCGGGCTCTCGCTCGTGCCCGAGGAGCTGCTGCGGGCGGCCAAGGTCGATGGCGCGACCGCGTGGCAGCGCTTCTGGCGGGTGATGGTGCCGGTGATGAAGCCCGCGATCCTGGTCGCGCTGCTCTTCCGCACCCTGGACGCCTTCCGCATCTTCGACAACATCTACATCCTCACCCAGGGCTCGCAGAACACGCGCTCGGTCTCGATCCTCGACTACGACCAGCTGTTCACCGCGCTCAACCTGGGGGTGGGCTCGGCGATGTCGGTGCTGATCTTCCTCTTCACCGCGCTGATCGCCTTCGGCTACATCAAGGGCTTCGGGGCGGCCGCCCCCGGCCAGGACGTGAGGGGGGTGCGATGAACGTCACCGCACGGCAGCGCGTGGGCTGGGGCGCCGCGAACGTGGTCGTGGTGCTGATCGCGGCGATCCCGGTGCTGTGGCTCGTGTCGCTCTCGTTCAAGGATCCGACCACGCTCACCGACGGCAGCTTCTACCCGCACAAGTGGACGACCGCGAACTACCGCGGCATCTTCAACCAGCCGCTGTTCACGCACGCGCTCATCAACTCGATCGGCATCGCCCTCATCTCGACGATCCTGGGCGTCGTCCTGGGCGCCATGGCCGCCTACGCGATCGCGCGGCTCGACTTCCCCGGCAAGCGCCTGCTCGTGGCCTCGGCGCTCCTGATCGCGATGTTCCCGGCCATCTCGCTCGTGAACCCGATGTTCAACCTGTGGCGGACGCTCGGGATCTTCGACACCTGGATCGGGCTCATCATCCCGTACATGACCTTCTCGCTGCCGCTCTCGATCTACACGCTGTCGGCCTTCTTTCGCGAGATCCCGTGGGAGCTCGAGCGGGCGGCGGCGCTCGACGGGGCCACGCCGCTGCAGGCATTCCGGCGCGTGATCGTGCCGCTGGCGGCGCCGGGGGTCTTTACCACGGCGATCCTGGTCTTCCTGTACTGCTGGAACGACTTCGTGTTCGCGATCTCGCTCACGTCCACCAACAACGCGCGCACGGTGCCGGCCGCGATCGCGTTCTTCACGGGGGCGTCCCAGTTCCAGCAGCCCACCGGGTCGATCGCCGCGGCGGCGGTCGTCATCACCGTCCCCGTCATCGTCGTCGTCATGCTGTTCCAGCGCCGGATCGTCGCCGGCCTCACCGCCGGCGCGGTGAAGGGCTAGGGGTCACATGGCAGAGATCGTCCTCGACCACGTCACCAAGCGATTCCCGGACGGCGCCCTGGCCGTCAACGACGTCAACCTCACGATCGCCGACGGCGAGTTCGTGATCCTGGTCGGCCCCTCGGGGTGCGGCAAGTCGACGACCCTGAACATGATCGCCGGGCTCGAGGACATCTCCGAAGGACAGCTGCGCATCGGCGGCGACGTCGCGAACGAGAAGTCGCCGCGCGACCGCGACATCGGCATGGTGTTCCAGAGCTACGCCCTCTACCCGCACATGACCGTGCGCGAGAACATGGCCTTCGCGCTGCGGCTGGCCAAGGAGGACGACGAGAAGATCAAGGAGCGGGTCGACTGGGCGGCCGACATCCTCGACCTGAAGCAGCACCTCGACCGCAAGCCCGGCCAGCTCTCGGGCGGCCAGCGCCAGCGGGTGGCGATGGGGCGCGTGATCGTGCGCACGCCGAACGCCTTCCTGATGGACGAGCCGCTCTCGAACCTGGACGCGAAGCTGCGCGTGCAGATGCGCACCGAGGTCTCGCGGCTGCAGAAGCGGCTCGGGACGACCACCGTGTACGTCACCCACGACCAGGTCGAGGCGATGACGCTCGGCGACCGCGTGGCCGTCATGCGCGCGGGCCAGATCCAGCAGGTCGACAGCCCCGAGGTGCTGTACGAGCACCCGACGAACCTGTTCGTGGCCGGGTTCATCGGCTCCCCGGCCATGAACTTCCTGCCGGCGAAGGCGAAGGACGGGACGCTGCAGACACCGCTCGGCGAGCTGCGGCTGCCCGCCGGCCGGGGCCGTGGGCTGGGCGGCGGCGAGCGCGACGTCATCATCGGGATCCGGCCCGAGCACTTCGAGGACGCATCGCTGGTGGGGGCCGACAAGCGCGACCGCGGCGCCACCGTCAAGGCCAAGATCGACCTGCTCGAGTCGCTCGGCTCGGACAAGTTCGCCTACTTCACCGTCCAGAGCGAGCGGGCGACGGCGGAGCACCTGCAGGAGCTCGCGGCCGACGCCGGCACGGGCGACCTGGGCGCAGGCGAGGAGGGCGTGCAGGTGACGGCACGGCTCGACGCGGCCAGCAAGGCGGCCGAGGATCAGGAGCTCGAGATCTGGCTCGACCTCGAGAAGGTGCACGTCTTCGACCCCGAGAGCGGCGAGAACCTGACGCTGGCCGACGGCGAGCCGCAGGCCGAATAGCCGGGGACAGTCCCCATGCCTACGCGCGGCGGCCCCGACGCGGGCGCAGGCGGGCGACGATCTCATCGCTCCACTCGTGGGTGCGGATGAGCCGGTAGCGGTCGCAGGCGACGCGCAGGTAGGCCTCGGCGTCGGTGCCGTCGCCGACGAGCCCGGCGTCGTGCAGCATGGCCACCACCGGCAGGTACTCCTCCTCGAACCAGCGCCGGGCGGCGGTGGGCCGGTCGAGGAACGCGCGCTCGTCCTGGACGAGCCGGAACGACCATGCCTCGACCGCCTCGGACAGCTGGGCGTAGTCCCACGGGTCGGCGACGCGGATCCGCGCCGCCATCTCCGGCGGCAGCGGCACCCGGCCGCGGAAGAGGCGCTGGTAGTCCTTGACGACGAGGTCGCCGCGGCGCGAGATCCCGTCCGCCGCGATCTCGGTCTCGATCTCGGTCACGCGGGCCTCGATCACCGAGTGGCGCAGCGCGAGCGCCACCGAGACGCGATGGTGGCCGTCGCGGACGAAGTGCAGGTCGCCGATGCGGTAGACCGAGATCGGCGGCATGCCCCGCCCCCGCCGCAGCGCCATGTCGATGCCCTGCCACCGCTCCCGCATCCGGTTCGACCGCGGGCGGAAGCGGCGGTCGAAGTCGCGCGCGCGATCGACGGTGCCGACGATGCTCGCGAGCGGGATCGTCTGCAGGCCGAGCGAGCGCTCGCCCTTGCGGCCGAGGGCGCGCACGACCTCGTCGAACGGGAGGATCAGGTTGATGTCGTCGGGCTCGCGGCGGAGCCGACCCGAGAGGGCGGCGAGCACCTGCCGCCGCCGCGCCCGCTGGAAGTCCGTCTCCGCGTCGACCTGGTGCAGGCCGGTGTCCCACGGCATGGCCGTAGGCTACCCGCGCAGCATCGCGCCCTCACCCGGGCCGAGGCGGGGGCCCGGATGCGTGCGCAGGAGCGGCTCGCCGGCCGGCAGGTCGAGCTCGTCCCCGCCCAGGTTCAGCGCGACGAGGACGTCGCCGCGCCGGTAGGCGAGCAGGCCGCCCGGCTCGGCCGCCACCAGCTCGAGGCCGCCGCGCAGCTCGTGCCGCAGCGCGATCAGGTCGCGGTGGAGCGACCAGAGCGAGGCCGGGTCGGCGCGCTGGTCGGCGACGTTGCGCGCCGCCGGGTCGACGGCGGGCAGCCAGGGCGTGCCGGTCGTGAACCCGCCCTGCCGCCCGCCGTCCCACTGCATCGGGTGGCGCACGCGGTCGCGGTTGTAGCGGTCGACGGGCGGGTCGCCGCCGGGCCCGTCCAGCAGGCCGATCTCGTCGCCCTGGTAGAGGAACGCCGTCCCCGGCAGCGTGAGAAGCAGCATCGCGGCGGCGCGCTGGTTGCGCTCGCCGATGCGCGCCCCGACGCGTCCGAAGTCGTGGTTGGACAGCACCCAGGCCGCGCCGTCCAGCCCCGCGGCGCGATCGAGCGCGCCGCCGACTGCCTCGGCCTCCCAGGGCGAGAACAGCAGCTCGAACACGAACGCGCACGTGAGCGACTCCAGGTAGGGCCCGAGCTCGTCCGTCGGCCGGTACACCTCGCCGACCAGGAAGGCGTCGCCCGCGGCCTCCCGCAGCGCCGCCAGGACCGGCCGGATGGTCGGCATCCAGTTGCGGGAGTGGCGCCGCTCGAGGCCGGCCGCGTCGGGGGTGTCGGGGAAGGGCGGCGGCCCGGCCGCGGGCGGGTCGTCGAGCAGGTCGGGGTGCTTGCCCAGCGAGTCGAGGGCGTCCAGGCGGAAGCCGTCGACGCCCCGGCCGAGCCAGGTGCGCACGACGTCCCGCATCGCGGCGGGCACCTCCGGGTTGCGCCAGTCGAGGTCGGGCTGCTCGGGGAAGAAGGAGTGCAGGTACCAGCGCCCGGCGCGCTCGTCGCGCGTCCACACCGACCCGCCGAACGCCGCCTTCCAGTTGTTCGCCGCCCCGCCGGCCCAGATGTAGCGGTCGGGGTGCGCGCGGAACCAGGGATGCTCGATCGAGGTGTGGTTGGGGACGAGGTCGAGCAGGAGCCGCATCCCGCGGCGGTGCGTCCCGGCGACCAGCTCCGCGAGGTCGTCCAGGGTCCCGAGGCTGGGATCGACGCCGGTGAAGTCGGTGATGTCGTAGCCGCCGTCCGCGAGCGGCGACGGGTACATGGGCGAGAGCCAGAGCGCGTCGACGCCGAGCGCGGCCACCTCGTCCAGGCGGCGCGTGATCCCGCGGATGTCGCCCACCCCGTCGCCGTCGGAGTCCTGGAACGAGCGGGGATAGACCTGGTAGACGACCGCGTCGCGCCACCACGTCACAGCCGCAGCACCTCGCGGGCGTTGCCCTCGTAGACTCGCCCCGCATCGGCGGCGGCCAGGCCGAGCAATTCGACGTCGGCGATCGTCTCGCCGACGACGTCCGGGCCGCCGAGCGGCATGTCGGTGCCGAACAGGACGTTCCCCGGGCCGAAGAAGTCGAGGGTGCAGCGCAGGGCGTGCGGCGCCCCGAAGAGGGCCGTGTCGGCGTAGAAGCGGCGGAGGTAGGTGAGCGGCTCGTGCGGCAGCCGCTCGAGCGCAGGCCGCTGGTCCTCGGTCTGGATCTTGCGGAACCGGCCCGAGAAGTAGGGGATCATCGCGCCCGCATGGTGGGTCAGGATCCGCAGGCCCGGGTGCTCCTCCATGACGCCGGAGTAGACCAGCCGGCACATCGCCGCCGCCGTCTCGAACGGCCACCCGATCGACCACCAGATGCCGTGCTGCGAGGCCGTCTCGGCCGGGTAGTCCGGCCAGGCGGGGCTGCGGGTCGGGTGCAGCCAGATCGCGACGTCGAGCTCCTCGGCGAGGGCGAAGAGCGGCCGGTAGCGGGGGTCGTCGAGCGGCCGGCCGTTCACGTTCGAGTACACCTGGAACCCGAGCGCGCCCAGGTCGCGGGCGGCCCGCCGCAGCTCCTCCAGGCCGGCGTCGACGTCGTTCAGCGGCAGCGCGGCGGCGAACCCGACGAACCGGTCGTGATCGCGCACGAGCCCGGCCATCTCGTCGTTCGCAAGCTGCGCCAGCGCGCGCGTGACGGCAGGCTCGCCGAGCTCCTCGATCGGCGGCGCGCCGAGCACGAGCACCTGGCGGTAGTCGTCGAACGGCTCGAGCGCCCGCTCGCGCGCCTCCAGGTCGTAGAGCACCGGATCCTCGCGCAGCCACGGGCCGTGCTCGCGCACCGCCGCGCTCGCGCCCGGGCCCGCCAGGATCTCCTCGACCCGTTCCAGGTAGCGGACGGGTGAGATGTGTGCGAAGGCGTCGATCTTCACCGCGTCCCGATCCTAATCCCGACTTCAAAGGGCGGGGGTAGGGTGATGTGCTCCCAACCGAATCGAGGCGACATGGCCGACTCCACCCGGATGATCCTGGCGGCGAGCTTCACCACCATCGACGGCGGCACCCGCGGCGCGGCCTCGGTGGGCGGGGCGTTCCCCGACCGCGTCGGCAACACCGCCGTCCTCGTCGTGCGCGACGACGGCAAGGTCAAGTTCATCGAGTCGAAGGACTGGGGCGCCGGCCGCGGCGCGCTCCTCGGCGGCGCGATCGGCATCATCGGCGGCCCGATCGGCATCCTGGCTGGAGGCAGCATCGGCGCCCTCACGTCGAAGCTGCGCGACTCCGGCTTCAAGAACAGCCAGCTCGAGGCGCTCGGCACGTCGATGCAGCCCGGCTCCTCGGCGGCCGTGATCGAGATCTCGCAGGACGCGGTGGCGCAGGCCGAGGCGATCCTGAAGGTGCTGAACGCGTCCCAGATCGTGACCGAGGCGATCGACTCGAGCGTCGCGGCCCTCTTCGAGGGCGAGGCCGCGCCGGCGCCCGAGACCGAGGTCGCCTCAGCGGCGCACTAGACGTGAATAGCCGGTGCCGGGCACCGGCTATTCAGGCGGTGGGGCGGCGGGCGGTGATGGGCCAGCCGTCCGCCCCCGGCCACCACACGCCGTGGGCGAAGTTCGGCTCGCGGCGGACGCGCACGTCGACGAAGCCCGCGGCCTCGAGCCGCGCGAGCAGATCGGGCAGGGCGAAGAAGCGCAGCTCGAGCGTCTCGCCCGGGCCGCCGTGGAACACGAGTCCGCGGTGCTCCTCGAGCCGGCCGTCGCGGGTCGTGTTGCGGAGCACGTGCTCGCCGTCGCGGAGCGCGATCTCGTAGTCGTGGAGCTCCGGGAAGTGCTCGACCGTCTCGCCGTCGGGCCGGTAGGGGACGCTGAAGACGAGCAGCCCGCCCGGCTTCAGCAGGTCGTGGAGGCCCGTGAAGGCCGGCTCGACCGGCGGCGGCACATGCTCGAGCACCTCGCTGCAGACGACCAGGTCGTAGCGGCCGGCGTGGTCGCCCGGGGCGCACACGTCGAGGCGCGGCTCGCAGTGGTAGTAGGTGTTGGCGTAGGCCATGCGCCGGCCGAGCAGGGCCGCCAGCGGGAGCGGGTCGCTCATGCCGACGCCCGTCAGGTCGGGCCGGACGGGAAGGGTGTGGAGCGGCGCGGCGCTTCCGAACAGCTCGCGGCCGATCAGGTCGGCGAGGCCGCGGAAGCGGGCGGCCGAGCCGCATCCGCTGCAGGTGGCGGTGTCGCGCGGCCACCCCCGGGTCTCGGCGATCCCGGCCGTGCCGCACAGGTTGCAGGTGAACCGGTGCGCCCGCGCCGCCCCGGGCAGCCGCAGGTCGTAGAGCGCGCGCAGGTCGCCGGCGCCCAGCCGTGGGAGCTCCGCGAGGGCGCTATCGGCCGAGCCGGTCGAGAGGACGGCGTCGACGCGGGGCTCGAGCTGCGCGGCGGCGACGTCCTCGACGAGCACCATGGCCGGCGCGGCCTCGCCGAGCGCCGCTGCGACGGGCGCGACGTCCGCGGCGCTGCCGCCGTGGATGAGGAGGGTTGCGTGGTCGTCCGGGCCGAAGCGGCCGGCGTAGTCGTGCAGCAGCCCGGCCGCGTCCCGGACGCGCCAGTCGAGCGCGGCGACGAACAGGGAATCCATGCCGCCTGCTCATCGGCGGTTCGGCTCCGGGCCTTGAGCGCGTCGCTGCAAACTTCGGCGTCACAGGAGATTGACAGTTTCCAAACACCGGGTAGGATTGCGCTCAATAGGCGGCGCGTTTCTGGACGAAACACATAGGAGGCTGGTGTGAGGAGAACGGGTATCCGTGGCGTGGTCCTGCTCGGGGTGGGCGTGGTCACGCTGGCAATGGCGTCGGTGGCCGACGCGGCGATCGTCGCGTCGAAGCCGATCAAGACGTGGCAGGCGAACGGAACCGTTCGCACGGAACTGATCGTGGGCAACACTGTCTATCTCGGCGGCAGCTTCACGGCCATGCTCCCCGCCGGCTCGACGGGCTCGGGCGCCGTCACCCGCAACGGGGCGGCCGCCATGAACCTCGACACCGGGGCGCTCCTGAACTGGAACCCGAACGTCACCAACGGCACGGTGTACACCATCAAGGCGTCGGGCTCGAACCTGTACCTCGGCGGCGGCTTCTCGACCGTCGGCGGCGCGACCCACAAGAAGATCGTCGAGGTCGACAACTCGACGGGCGCGGTGGTGACGGGCTTCAAGCCGCCCACGCCGAACAAGACCGTGTACGCCATCACCCCCTCGGGCTCCGACCTCTACATCGGCGGGGCCTTCACGAAGATGGGCGGCGCGACGAAGTCGTTCGCGGCCAAGCTGAACGCGTCGACCGGCGCGCTCAACTCGACCTGGAGCCCCTCGGTCGACGCCCAGGTGCACGCGATCGCCCTCAACGGGGCCGGCACGCGCGCCGTGCTGGGCGGGTTCTTCCGGACCCTGAACGGCGCCTCCTTCATCGGGATCGGCGCGGTCGACACCAACACCGGCGCGACCGTTCCGTGGGCGTGGCACACGTCCGACCTGCAGACGTTCCGCCCGTTCCAGGTGCTCCGTTTCACCCAGGACGGGAGCACGCTCTTCGGGGCCGGGACCGGCAACGGCGGTGAGCTGCTCAGCTTCAACATCGAGACGGGCACGCTGAACTACGTCTCCGGTGTGAACGGCAACGTGACCGACCTGGCCGTGCTCGACGGGTTCGTGTACTACGGCGGCCACTTCTCCGGCTACTGCGGAGCGATCCCGGGGAACAACTTCTGCACCGTCCAGGCCTCCCGCGACAAGCTGGTTGCCCTCGACGAGGCGACCGGGGCGCTGCAGAGCTGGCACCCCGCGGTGAACACCAGCCTCGGCATGGAGGCCATGGCCGCGGGTGACGGCTCGCTGACGATCGGCGGCCAGTTCACGAAGGCCGGCGGAGTCGCACAGCAGCACTTCGCCCAGTTCAAGGAGTAGATCGCGCGTGGGGACTGTCCCCGGCTGACCGGGGACAGTCCCCCTACTCCTGCTCGACCTCGCCCCGGGCGGCCTGGAACTGCTCGATCGCGAAGTCGAGATCCTCACGCGAGTGGGCGGCCGACATCTGCGTGCGGATCCGGGCCGTATCGCGCGGCACCACCGGGTAGGAGAAGCTGACGGCGTAGACGCCGCGGCCGATCAGGCCGTCGGCGAGCCGGGCCGCCTTGACGGCGTCGCCCACCATCACGGGCACGATCGGGTGGGTGCCGGGCAGGATCTCGAAGCCGAGCTCGTCCATACGGCCGCGGAAGTGCTCCGTGTTTGCCGCCAGGCGGGAGCGCAGATCGGCGGAGCCCTCGATCAGGTCGAGCGCCTGCAGGCTGGCGGCGGTGATCGGCGGGGCCAGGCTGTTCGAGAACAGGTACGGGCGCGCCCGCTGCCGCAGCAGCTCGACCACCTCGGCGCGGGCGGCGACGTAGCCGCCGCTGGCGCCGCCCATCGCCTTGCCGAGGGTGCCGGTGATGATGTCCACCCGCCCCATCACGCCGTGCAGCTCGGGGGTGCCGCGGCCGCCCTCGCCGACGAACCCGACGGCGTGCGAGTCGTCGACCATCACGATCGCGTTGTGGCGCTCGGCCAGGTCGCAGATCTCGGGCAGGCGGGCGTAGTAGCCGTCCATCGAGAACACCCCGTCGGTCGCGATCAGGCGGTGGCGCGCGTCGCCGGCCTCGCGCAGACGGGCCTCGAGCTCGTCCATGTCACCGTTCGCGAACCGCAGCCGCCGGGCCTTGCAGAGCCGGATGCCGTCGATGATCGAGGCGTGGTTGAGGGCGTCGGAGATGATCGCGTCCTCGGGCCCGAGCAGGGCCTCGAAGAGGCCGCCGTTCGCGTCGAAGCACGAGCCGAAGAGGATCGCCGCCTCCGTCCCGAGGAAGGTCGCCAGCCGCTCCTCGAGCTCGCGGTGGGCCTCCTGCGTGCCGCAGATGAACCGCACCGACGCCATCCCGTAGCCCCACCGCTCGAGCGCCGCGTGGGCGGCCTCCAGGATGGCCGGGTGGTCGGCCAGGCCGAGGTAGTTGTTGGCACACAGGTTCAGCACCTCGCCCCGGCCGGCGACGCCGACGTGGGCGGACTGGGGGGTGCTGATCAGGTGCTCGGACTTGTACAGGCCGGCCTCGCGGATGTCGTGCAGGCGCCCGCGCAGGTCGTCGCGCAGCTCGGTGTCCACGGATCAGCCCTCCGTCCAGTCGAGCACGACCTTGCCGGATCGGCCCGAGCGCGCGATGGCGAAGCCCTCGGCGAACTCGGAGTACGGCAGGCGGTGCGTGATGACCGGCGAGATGTCGAGCCCCGACTGCACCATGACGGTCATCTGGTACCAGGTCTCGTACATCTCGCGGCCGTAGATCCCGCGCAGCGTCAGCATGTTGAAGACGACCTGCGTCCAGTCGATCGCGATCTCCTCGGTGGGAATGCCGAGCAGCGCGATGCGGCCGCCGTGGGACATGCTCGCGATCAGCTGGTGCAGGGCCGCGGGGTTCCCCGACATCTCGAGCCCGACGTCGAAGCCCTCCGTCATGCCGAGCTGGTGCTGCACGTCAGGGAGCGCTCGCTCGCCCGGATCGACGGTCAGGCTCGCGCCCAGCGCCGCCGCCAGCTCGCGCCGGTACGGGTTGGGGTCGCTCACGACGACGTGGCGCGCGCCGGCGTGACGGACGACCGCCGCCGCCATGCAGCCGATCGGCCCGGCACCCGTGATGAGCACGTCCTCGCCCAGGACCGGGAAGGCGAGCGCGGTGTGCACGGCGTTCCCGAACGGGTCGAAGATCGCAGCCACCGCCTCGTCGATCCCCGGCCAGTGGTGCCAGATGTTCGTCATCGGCAGGGCGATCAGCTCGGCGAACGCGCCCGGCCGGCTCACGCCGACGCCCTGCGAGTGGGCGCACAGGTGGCGGCGCCCCGCCATGCAGTTGCGACAGCGGCCGCAGACGACGTGGCCCTCGCCGCTCACGAGGTCGCCGGGGTGGAAGTCGCTCACGTTGCAGCCGACCTCGACCACCTCGCCCACGAACTCGTGCCCGATCACGAGCGGGACGGGGATCGTCCGCTGCGCCCAGCTGTCCCAGCGCTCGATGTGGACGTCGGTGCCGCAGATCCCCGTGCGCCGGACGCGGATCAGGACGTCGTTGATGCCGTGCTCCGGCTCGGGGACGTCCTCCAGCCACAGGCCCGGCTCGGCGCGGCTCTTCACCAGGGCGCGCATATCCGAGCAGGAGGATATGCCCGAACGCACCAGACGGGGTCAGACCCCTTTTGGTGCGCGGGCATGCCTCAGCCCGCCCCCTCCTCGTAGACGAACGTGTACATGCGGCGGGCGTCGATGCGCGCGTACGGGTGCTGCTCGGCCCACCCGATCCAGTCCTCGCCGTAGCGGGGCGCGTACACCTCGACGAGCGCGGCGCGGAGGCCGGCCGTCTCCGGGTCGCGCAGGTCGGCGATGTGGGCGCGGCCGTGGACGGTGACGGCGAAGGGCTCGCCCTCGATGTGGGTCGCGCTCACGTCCGGCCGCGACCGGATGTGCCGGAAGCGGACGGAGTCGGGCGCCGAGCCGAACCAGAACGCGCCCCGGTAGAAGATCCCGTCGACGGGGCCGACGATCGGCCGGCCGTCCTTGGTCGCCGTCGCGAGCGCGAGCAGGCGCACGCCGGTCAGGCGCGCCGCCAGCGCCGCCGCGCCGATCCGCCGCTCCGGGGTGATGATGCGGCGCATGTGCGCGCCGGCCGCGGCATGGCTTTCGTCCAGCAGGCGCTGGAGCGCGTCGAGGTCGGCCGCGGTCTCGTGCACGCGCGTACGGTAGTCATCAGGCGGCGGCGGGCGGGATCCCCTGCCGGAACCGGAACACCCGGTCGGGATCCCACCTGCGCTTGATCGCGCGCAGGCGGGGCAGGTTGGTCGCGTAGTAGGCCTGCTCCCAGCCCTGGAGGCCGGGATCGATGTAGTTCTGGTACGCCTGCCCCGACGTGTGCGGCCGCAGGCCGTCCGCGAGGCCGTCCAGCCACTCCTCGGCGGCGGCGCCCTGGCCGGTCGCCCCCCAGTACGCGAGCATCTGGGCGGAGTAGAGCTGGTCGCGGTGCACGAACGCGGTCGCACCGGGCGCCACCCGGTTGAGCGCGCCGCCGTAGGGGTCGAGCAGCACCGCGCCCGAGCCGGCCCCGGCCGTCTGGCGGGCCTCGATCGCGCGCACGATCGCGGTCGCCCCGTCCGCGCCGAGCGGGCGGGCGACGTATGCCGAGCGGGCGGCGAAGCTGGACGGCTGGATCGTCCGGCAGGCGGCCGCCGACTCGCTCGCGCACCCGGCCCAGATCTCCTGCACGTCGAGGTAGCTGCCGGAACCGGTCGAGAGCGATGCGCCGGGGACGGCGGTGATCGGCGCCATCGCCGCGCGCAGGTCATCCTCGCCACCTCCGAGTAGCTGCCCGAACACGCGCACCTGGGGCGCGGAGGAGCCCGTCTCGAGCGCGCAGATCAGGTACAGCTCGTCGGGCCCGTGCGGGGCCACGCCCTGCCAGGCGGCCAGCGCCGCGGACGCCTCCGACCAGGGGAAGTCGCAGAAGCCGTAGGCGGCCGTCGAGACGGGATGGGTGGCGAGCGTGAGCGCCGTGACCGCACCGAAGTTGCCGCCGCCGCCACCGCGGCAGGCCCACAGGAGATCGGGGTTCGTGTTCGGGTCTGCGACCTGAACGCGGCCGTCGGCCGTCACGATCCGCACCGCCAGGATGTTATCGCAGGTCGCTCCCATGGCGCGGCCGGCGAACCCCACGCCGCCGCCGAGCGCGAGGCCCGAGATGCCCACGGTCGGGCACGACCCCGTCGGCACGGCCAGCCCGTGGGCCGCGAGGGCCGTGATCAGGTCGATGGCGAGCACGCCCGCGCCGACGGTCACCGACCGCCGGTCGGCCGCGAGGCTGATCGTGTCGAGGCGGCGGACGTCGCAGACGAGCCCGCCGTTCGTGGAGTACCCGGCGTAGCTGTGCCCGCCGCAGCGGACGGTGAACGGGAGCGACGAGCGGGCGGCGAAGCGCACGCAGGCGGCGACGTCGTCCTCGACGACGGCCCGCGCGATCGCGTGCGGGCGCACACCGGCGTAGCGGTCGTTCGAGATCACGCGCGCGCTCGCGTAGTGCGGGTCGGCGGGCCGCAGCAACGGCCCGCGCAGCTGCCCGGCCAGGTCGGCCAGCGTCATCCGGCCGCCGGGGGCGGGCGGGTTTGCCCGCGTCGCGGACGGGCCGGTCCCCGCGCACGCGGCCAGCGCCCCGGCCAGCGGCAGGGCGGCCGCCCGCTCGAGCAGCTGGCGCCGTCGCACCCCGGCATCCTGCCAGCGCATCCCGCCGGACGTGTATCGGCTGCACTACGATCGCCTGCGATGGCACTTCCCTGGACGGTCCCCGTGATGCAGGCGCCGGTCGGCCCCGCGGCGACGCCGGAGCTGGCCGCGGCCGTCTCCGAGGCGGGCGGCCTCGGCAGCCTGGGCGCGTCGTGGACCGAGCCCAAGGTCCTGCGCGAGCAGATCCGGGCGATCCGGCGGCGCACCGACCGGCCGTTCTTCGTGAACCTGGTGCTGTCCTTCGACCAGGAGGAGCGGCTCGAGCTCGTGTGCGAGGAGGGCGTGCCGATCGTCTCGTTCTCGTGGGGCGTCGAGGCGCGGCTGGTCGAGCGCGCGCACGCGGCCGGGTGCCTGGTGGTCGCCCAGGCGGGATCGGCCGCCGAGGGCCGGGCCGCGGTCGACGCGGGCGCCGACGCGCTGATCGCGCAAGGGGTCGAGGCGGGCGGCCACGTCGAGGGCGAGACGCCCCTGGTCGAGCTTGTGCGGCAGCTGCACGGCGGGGTGCCGGTGGTCGCCGCCGGCGGGATCGCCGACGCCGACGGTTTGCGCCGCGCGCAGGCGGCGGGCGCCGCCGGCGTCGTGATGGGCACCCGCTTCCTGGCGACGCCCGAGGCCGACATCCATGCCGGCTACGCCGAGCGGCTCGTCGCCGCCGGCCCCGACGACACCGTGCGCACCTTCCTGTTCGACGGCGGCTGGCCGGGCGCCGCCCACCGCGTGCTGCGCAACAGCACCTACCGCGCCTGGGAGGCGGCCGGCAGCCCCGAGCCGGGCGAGCGCCCAAACGAGGGCGAGACCGTGGCCGAGACCGACGGCGTGCCGATCGCGCGCTACGCGGCCGACGAGCCGCGCCGCTCGACGACGGGCGACATCGAGGCGATGTGCCTCTACGCCGGCCGCGGCGTCGGCCTGATCACGTCGGTCGAGCCCGCCGCCGAGATCGTGGCCCGCATGGCGCCCTAGGACCCGCCAATCGGGGTCAGACCCCTTTTGGCGGGTGGCGTCGACTCGCGGGGAGGCCGCCAGGGCCTCTCTGTCTGGCGAACCCGTTGCGTGACCTTGGAACGCCTGTGCGTCGCCAGTATGGTTGCTTGAGTGAGCGCGATCGCTGCCGATCGACCGCAGAGCCCGCCGCCCGTCTCCTACGTGAATGCCTTGTGGGCGGTGGCGCAGTCGTTGGTGGGCGGGCTAGTGATCCTCGTCCTGGTCGGAGTGGCGTTGATGTTTGTCGGCTACGCGGCTCCGCTTCCGTTGGGAGTGCCGGGGAGCTCTGCGACTCCGCTGGCGGGAGTTTCCAACTTGGTGCGGTGGCCGTTTGATCCGAGCTTGCTGTGGTTCCGGGCGGTGGACGTGCTGGCGCTGGGGACGGTCGTGCTGTGGTTGGGTCGTCGTCTTCGGGCTCGGTTCCTGGTGATCGATGTGCGGGTGCGGCTCACAGACGCGGTGCTGTCGGCGGGCGGGATCATGGTGATCGCGGCGATGTCGCACTGGGCGGGGGTGGTGGCCCTGTTCGTGATCGCGGGCCTGCTGCGCCGGGCAGACGACCCGGCGTCTTCGCGAGTGCAGGTGAGGACTCGCCGCTGGGGCCGATGGCTCGCGGCTGCGTGGGTCGTGGCGATCCTCGGCAGCTTCGTGGCGGTCAACCTCGTCCCGGTCGGCGCCGCCGCGGGCGCGTCCTGCTCGATCAGCGGGGGCTCGGTACAGCCCCCGTCCCGGACGACCTTCGGGGCGGGGGAGGCGGCCATCCCGTACAGGTTCCGCGGCGGCGGAACGTTCACAACGTGCGCCATGGCTCAGAACCGAGCCTGGTTCGCGAAGGCCACCGTGCTTGGCATCGACGCCCGCCGGTTACCGCCCGCGCCCTGGCAGGTCACGCTCGTCCGTGATCTCGGATCGAGCTTCCGGCCCATCCGCCCAGTCAGACTGAGCCCGCGAAGTTCTCACCAGATGTTCGTGCTCGTGCGATTCACAGCGTGTCGTCCAGGGATGAGCGGGCGAACGTTCACGCTCTCGACGCTCCCCGTGCGCGTGCATGCCTACGGGGGCACCCAGACTGACCCGGTGCCGCTCTCGCAGCCGGTCTCGACAACCTGTCCGTGACGTCCCTGACGACCAAGGCCACGTCCCCGCAGATATCCTCGACCCCAACCACCGATGCGACCCCGAGCATGAACCGCCCTCCCGCGGCCGTCGATCTCTTTCGCACGCTCGAGCTGCGCACCGACATCGGCGTGCTCTACGACGACGCGCGTTGCACGGTGCGCGACGGCTTCGTCGCCGTGGAGAACCCCCAAAACCCGCTGCACTTCGGCGGCAACATGCTCGTGTTCCCCGGGCCGCCTCGGGACGGCGATCTCGAGCGATGGCTCGCCTTGTGGGACGAGACCTTCGGCGATCGCTTCGACCACCGCACCTTCGAGTGGGACACGGCCGGCGGAGAGGAGGGCGCGTCGGCCGAGTTCGTGGATGCGGGCTTCGATCTGCACCGCACGTCGATCCTCGCGGCGTCGCCTCGCGACATCCGCCTGCCCGAGAAGGACTCCTCGCACGTGGCGGTGGTCGAGGTCGACCTTGCGGCTGCGGGGGACGACGTGGTGGCGCTCGGCCTTGCCTCCGACCCCGCGATGGCCGCCAGGGAGGGCGTCGAGCGGCACCGGGAGTGTCAACGCAAACAGCTCGCGCGCAGGCGGCGCGCGATCGAGGCGGGCAGGGGCTTCTGGCTCGGCGCACGCGCCGGGGACGGCACACTGACGGGTGCGCTGGGCCTGTTCGACGTCGGCGGTGGTATCGCTCGCTACCAGCACGTCGACACGCATCCTGACTGGCGCCGGCAGGGGATCTGCAGCCGTCTGCTCTACGGAGCAGCACAACTGGGAGCGGAGCGCTTCGACGTCGACACGCTGGTGATCGCCGCCGATCGCGAGTATCACGCGCTCGACCTGTACCGCAAGGCCGGCTTTGCCGAGCGCCAGCTGTCGGCCGGCCTGCCCGCGTGCCCGCGCCGTCCGCCGTGGGCTGACGTTCGCGCACGCCCGGCGAACGGCGGTTGAAGGGTCACCGGCCACTAGCGAGCGCGGTGTGCCGCCCGTACCGTTGCCTTAAACCAAGGTGTGGTCATGGGGGAGGTCGTGCTGTGGGATCTGGCTGGAATCGCGCGATTGGGGCGCTCGCCGCGCTCGCCTGCACGCTGGCGGCGCCCGCCGGCGCCGGGGCGGTCGCCGGCGCCCAGGCGGCGCCGAAGGAGCCGGTCGTCCTGATCGTGCTCGAGAACAAGACGTACTCGAGCATCGTCGGGAACGCGAACGCGCCGTACATCCAGTCGCTGATCGCCGGCGGGACGCTGTACACGAACTACCAGGCCGCGCCGGGCAGCCTGCCCGACTACCTGCGGATGACGAGCGGCGTCGCGACCACCTCGGCGGCGAAGGGCTCCGACAACCTCTTCAACCAACTGCAGGGGACGGGCCAGAGCTGGGGCGAGTACGAGGAGTCGATGCCGAAGGCGTGCTACACGAGATCCGGGCCACTCCCGTATGACAAGACGCACAACCCGGCCGCCTACTACCAGGACATCACGTCGAAGCCGGCCGCGTGCGCGAACATGCTGCCGTACACGTCCTTCGACCCGGCGCATCCGCGGTCGTTCTCCTACGTCGTGCCGAACGACAACGACAACATGCACACCGGGTCGAGCAGGACCGCCGAGATCAAGGCGGGCGACGCGTGGCTCAAGGCGCACGTCCCGGCGATGCTGGCCGGCGGCGCGCTCGTCATCGTCACCTGGGACGAGGGCAACCGCTCGGACGAGCACGTGGCGACCATCGCGATCGGCGGCTCGGCCGGGAAGGGTGTCACCGACTCGCACGCCTACACGCACTTCGGGCTGCTGGCCGGCCTCGAGGACTCCTACGGCGTCCCCCGCCTGAACTCGGCCAGGACGGCGACGCCGTTCCCGATCAGCTAGTGGAATCGGGGACAGTCCCCACCCGGGGACTGTCCCCGGGTGGGGTCAGGAGTCCGCGGTGAACGAGAGCGCGCAGGCGACGGCGGCGCCGGCGATGCCGAGGGCGAGCGACGCGTGGACGCCCGCGTGCGCGATCAGGCTGCCGCCGGCGGCGGTGCCCGCGGCCAGGCCGATCGTCACGGACGTCGACATCCAGCCGAACACCTCCGCCTGCGTCCCGGGCACGGCGGCCCGCTCGAGCATGTTGTAGGACACGGCGACGCTCGGTGCGATCGGCAGGCCGGCGACGAACATGATCGCGGCCATCTGGGCGATCGACCCGGCCACGAGCGGCGGCACCAGCACGAGCGCGAACGCCGCGCTGATGATCTGCAGGCGGCGGTTGAGCGGCCCTGCCGACGAGGCGGCGCCGGCGACCACGCCGCCGATCAGGCTCCCGCCCGAGAACGCCGCCAGCGTGATCCCGCCCAGCGAGCGGCCGCCGTGACCCTCGGCGAAGGCGGGCATCGCCACCTCGACCGCCCCGAACGCGACGCCGTAGGCGATCCCGAGCATGAGCACGCGCCGGATCCCCCACGGGACGAGCGCCTGGAGCAGGTGCTGACCGTGGCGGTCGTGGGCCGGGTCGGGCCGGCGCGCGCGCACCGCCGGGGTGGCGGTGAACCCGATGCTGCCGGCGATGCACGCGACGCCCGCGGCGACGATGCCCGCGCCGGCCGAGATCGACGCGGCGAGCACCGCCACGATCAGCGGGCCGACGACGAAGATGACCTCCTGGATGGTCGCCTCGAGCGCGTACGCCGTCGTCCGCAGCTCCGGCCGCGGCAGCATCGCCGGCCACATCATCCGGATCGTCGGGCCGACCGGCGGCGCCAGCACGCCGGCGACGAGCGTGGCGACGACGAGGACGGCCTCGGGCGCGCGCTCGTGCGCGAGGGCGAGGAGCACGGCCAGCGCCGTGCCGTAGGCGGCCGCGTACGTGATCACGACGGGCGCCGGCGCGCGCCGGTCGACGAGCCGCCCGCCGATCACCGCCCCCGCGCCCGACGCCACCGCGTACACGCCCGAGACGATGCCGGCCGTGGCGTAGGAGCCGCCCTCGCTGCGCACGAGCAGGACGAGCGCGAGCGCGCTCATCCCCATCGGCATCCGCGCCAGCAGCCCCCACGAGATGACCCGGCGCGCCTCGCTCCCCGACAGCAGCTCGCGGTAGCTGCGCACGCCAAGCGCCTGTGCGACGCTCATGCGTGCAGCGGCAGACGGTCGGCCACGAGGGCGGCGATGTCGGACACCGAGAGCGGGTCCTCGCCGGTGAGGGCGCGGTAGTCGCCGCTCGTGACGTCGAGCTCGCCGGCGCGCAGGGCCGCGTAGGAGGTGAGGCCGGCCTCGATCGCCCAGGCCTCCTTGCCCCGCGCCCGCCAGCGCTCCTCCCACCAGGCGTCGCTCGTCGGCGCGTAGCGGTAGTTCTGGCCCGTGACCGCCCAGGCGATCTCGGCCAGCTCGCGCATGCTGACGGCCTGGGGGGTGACGATGTCGTAGACCCGGCCCTCGTGCCCCGACTGGGTCATGGTGACCGCGATCGCCCGGGCCAGCTCGGGGCCGTACGAGAAGCTCATGCGGGCGTCGCCGGCGGGCACCGTGTTCAGGCCGTCGGCGTCGAACCAGCCCGGGATCTCGTCGGCGTACATCGAGTTGCGGATCGACGTCCACGGGACGCCGGACTCCGCCAGCATCCGCTCGGTCTCGCCGTGCGAGCGCGCGTGCAGGAAAATCGCGTCGGGCCCGGCGTTCACGAACGAGAGGTAGACGATGTGGCCGACGCGGGCGGCGGCCGCGGCGTCGATGAAGGATCGGTGGTGGGCGATGCGCTGCTCCGGGCCCTCGTGCAGCGACACCATGAAGACGCGGTCGTCCGGCTCGAGCGCCCCGGCGAGCGCCTCCGCGTCGCCGTAGTCCGCGAGCGCGATCTCGGCGCCGGCGATGTCGGGGGCCCGGCTCGGGTCGCGCACGAGCAGGCGCTGGCGCAGGCCGCGGGACGAGAGCTCACCGGCCACCAGGCGGCCCACGTGGCCGGTCGATCCGGTGACGACGAACATGTCCGCCAGCCTATCCCCGCGGGTCTTCTCTGCGCGTCAGAGACGCGGCGACCGGGGACTGTCCCCACGAAGCGGGGACAGTCCCCGGCCCGGCTCACTCCGCCGGGAACGGCTCGCCGGTCTCGAGCAGCGTCTTCAGGTTGCTCAGGATGAACGCCCACCCGGTCACGCTGGCGGCGGTCTTGGGGGCGCCCTCGAGCCGGTCGTGCACGAGCGTCAGCTTCGACGTGCCGCCGTCGGCGGGCTCGATCTCCCACGTCACCCGGCTCTCGTCCTCGGCCGCCATCTCGTCGTCGTAGAGGCTCCGCCAGGTGTGGACGAACCGCCGCGGTGGGTCGCATTCGAGGATCGTGTTGTCGCCCCACATGCGCGTCCGGTCGGGCGACCAGCTGCGCAGCGAGGCGCCCACCTCGAGCGCCACCGGGTCGATGCGGGCGCCGTGGAAGTACTTCGCGATCGTCTCCGGGTTGGTGATCGCGTCCCACACCTGCTCCGGCGTCGCCCGGATGTAGAGCTGGTAGACCTGGGTCGTGTTGGCGGTCATCGTGGTCATGCGGTGTCCTCCAGGCTGGTCTTGAGGTCGAGCAGCGCCGACACCTCGCGCTCCCGGTACTTGTCGATCCAGCGGTCGTGGATCTGCCGGATCGGCACCGGGTTCAGGAAGTGGAGCTTCTCCCGGCCCTGCTTGCGGGAGACGACGAGCCCCGCCTGCGCCAGCACCTTCAGGTGCTTCATGACCCCGAACCGGGTCATCTCGAGCTGCGACTCGAGCTCGGTGAGCGTGCGGCCGTCACGCTCGAACAGCCGGTCGAGCAGCAGCCGGCGGGTCGGGTCTGCGAGCGCCTTGAAGACGAGATCGTCGTCCATGCGGACCATGATAGGTGACTAAAAGGTCACATGTCAAGAGCCCCGTGGCCCGCCCGGTAGAACACGGCCATGGAGCCCGACCAGGTCGTCCGCGAGTTCACCCACCAGTCGGAGTCGTTCAACCGGGCGCCGGTCATGCGCTCGGCCGACACGCTGGGCCGGCTCGTCGACCTGATCCCGGCCGCGCCCGGCGAGCGCTGGCTGGACGCCGCATGCGGCCCCGGCCTCGTCGCCCGCGGGCTCGCGCCCCGCGTCGGCGAGGTGCACGGGGTCGACATGACGCCCGCCATGGTGGAGGTCGCCCGGCGCGAGGCGGCGGCCGAGGGCATCGGGAACGCCACCTTCTCCGTGGGCGACGCCACCGCCCTCGACGTCGCGGACGCCGCCTTCGACGGGGCCGTCACCCGCTTCAGCCTGCACCACATCCCGGTGCCCGGCCGCGTGGTCGAGGAGCTCGCCCGCGTCGTCCGCCCCGGCGGCGCCATCGTGGTCGGCGACCACGTCACCTCCCCCGACGGCGGCGAGGCCGCCTGGCATGAGGAGATCGAGCGGCTGCGCGACCCCTCCCACTGGGCCTGCCTCCCGCCGGCGCGGCTGCGGGCCCTGGGCGAGCGGGCCGGGCTCGTGCTCGAGCGGGAGGAGGAGATCCCGATCTCGATCGACTTCGAGGAGTGGATCGCGCGCGGGAGCGGAGGGCCGGGCTCAGCTGGGCTGATCGCCCGGGCGCTCGCCGAGCGCGTCCCCGCCCCGGATGTCTTCCGCGTCGTCGACCGGGGCGACGGGCGGCGTCTCGAGCTGCGCTACTGGATCGGCGTCTGGCGCCGGGCCTGACGCCGTCCGGTGGCGGCCGGTGTGCCGCCGCGGCCGGGCGGCGACCGGCACGGGCGGTGCGTACGTCGCGGGCGGGCGATAGGCGTCGGTCGACTCGGCCGGTGGGACGTAGGTCGGCGGCGGGATGTAGGTCGTCGGCGGCTCGTAGGCGGGCTGCTCGGGGCGCTCGTCGTCGGTGCCCATGATGCCCCCACGGAACTCGCGAATGCCGCGGCCGATCGCGTTGCCGGCCTCGGGCAGGCGCTTGGGCCCGAGGAAGACGAGCGCGATCACGAGCACCAGGATGACTTCGGGAATCCCGAGCTGAAACGGCATCAATCCACCCGGGATCAGGCTAGCATCGCGCATCCGGCCATGGACGGGCCGGGATTAAAGGTTGGTTGCAAGGGGGTTGCCGCGCGCCGCGAGAGGCGTACCCTTGGACTGGAGGCCCCGAATGGACGTTCCGGGGCTCGAGCGAGTACTCAAGGAGGAAGGGCACACATGTCGCATCGTCGACGCGCCGGCCGAGCGCTGGCGGGGATCGGGTTGCTGGCGGTGGCCGCGGTGGCAGCCGCAGGCCCCGCGGGCGCCGCAACGCACAAGATCACCCAGTTCACCATGAAGAGCCCCGGGAACCAGCCCGGCGACATGACGATCGGAAACGACGGCAACGTCTGGTTCGTCGACCATGCCACCAACAAGATCGGGCGGATCACCCGCACCGGCGCCCTCGCGGGCTTCGCGGCCAAGAAGGGCAGCCACCCGACGAGCATCACCACGGGTTCGGATGGGGCCGTCTGGTTCACCGAGACCGCCACGAACACGATCGGGCGCACGACGACGGGCTCGAACATGACCCACTTCGCCCTGCCGGCTGCAATCAAGAGCGCTCGTGGTATCACCGCGGGCCCGGACGGCCGGATCTACGTGGCCGGCTACTCCAGCCACAACATCGGCGTGTTCGACCCAACCACGCACAAGTGGCACATCTTCGCGACCCTGGCCGCGGGCAGCGGCCCGGTGCGGATGACGACCGGCGCCGACGGCAACCTGTACGTGACCGAGTCGAAGAAGCACGCGGTCGCCGAGATTACGGTCCCGGGCAAGGTCGTCTCCCTGATCGGGCTCCCGGTAGGGGCCGCGGCCTCGCGGATCGTCTCCGGCCCTGACGGGAACCTGTGGGTGACCGAGCCGGGCCTGAACAAGGTCGCGATCGTCACGCCTGGCGGCGGTGCTCCGCACCAGATCAGCGTCTCCGGCAAGCCGACCGGTATCGCGGCCGGCCCCGAGACGCTCCCGAATGCGGAGTTCATGTGGGTGACGCTCCAGAGCGGTACGGGCGGCAACGCCATCGGCCGCATCCCGGTCGTCGCGCCGCGCACGGTCAAGAAGTACGCCCTCCCGACCCCCAAGTCGCTCCCGAGCGGCATCACGGTGGGCGCAGACGGCAACATCTGGTTCAGCGAGGCCGGCAAGAACAGGATCGGCAAGCTGGCGGATGCCCCCGGCCACACGAGCTTCGTGGCCGTGAACGACCACGGGTTCTCGCCCGTGACACAGGGCATCCCGGTCGCCAGCAACAACGGTACGCCGGTCAATGTCGAATGGCTCTTCCGTGGCGCCAAGCACCACAGCGTGACCGACTCGACGACGATGAACCTGTTCAACTCGGGCTCGATCGCACCGGGCAAGAACTTCGTCACCACGTTCGCTACCGCCGGGTCGTTCGCGTACAAGTCGACGGTCGGCACCGACACCATGCACGGCACGATCAAGGTGGCACCGTTGACGGCAAGTGGCTCGGGAACCGACATCGACGTCACCGTTGGCACAACGCCGATTCCGGCAGGCGTCACCACGGACATCCAGGTGGAAGTCCCCGGCGCGACTACCTTCAGCTCGATCGCCACGAACTTCGGTGGCGCGACGTTCACGTACACCCCGACCGGGTCGACCGGCAGCGGCCAGGTGTACAAGTTCCAGGTGCGCACAAATAGCAACGGCGACCACTCTGACTGGTCACCAACCGCGCGCTTCACCTTCTAGTCGCAAGCGCAACGCGCCGGCCGGGGAGGCGACTCCCCGGCCGGCGTTCGCGTTTCAGCGGTAGGGCAGGCGCGTCCCGATGCCCCGCTCGCGGGCCCGCTCGAGCATCGCCCGGCCGAGGGCGATGTCGGTCGTCGAGAGGCCGCGGTGCCAGAGCAGGATGCGCTCGTCGTCGCGCTCGCGCCCGGGCCGCTCGCCGCACACGATCTGGCCCAGCTCCGCGTGCACCCGCTCCGCCGTCAGCCGGCCCGAGTCGACGTGCCCCCGCAGAGCCCCCAGCGGCCCGGCGTGGGCCTGGCCCCAGTCGTCGACGACGACCTTGTCCATCGCGTCGGTCAGGTCGAGCTCGACGGCGCTGACGGTGCCGTAGGGCACGACCAGCGTGCCGGGTGCCAGCCAGGCCGTGCGCAGGAGCGGCTCCGGCGCCCCCAGCCGCGACGCCTCCACGACGACGTCCGCGCCGCGCACGCACTCCTCCCAGCCGTCGACCGCGCGCACGTCTGCGGCCAGCTCCGCGTCCAGTCGCTCGGCGAGCGCGGTGCGGCTCTCGGCCGTGCGGGAGTGGATGCGCACCTCCTCGATGCCGGGTAGCACGTGGCAGAGCAGGCGCACGTTCCACTCCGCCGTCCCCCGGCTGCCGATGTGGCCGAGGACGCGGCTGTCCGCGCGTGCCAGATGGCGCCCGCCGGTGGCCGTGACCGCGCCTGTGCGCATCGCCGTGATCGCCGTCGCGTCGACGATCGCGATCGGCACGCCGGTGGCGGGGTCGAGCAGCAGGAGCAGGGCGAGCTCGGACGGGAGCCCCAGCCGGCCGTTGTCGACGAAGTCACCCACCACCTTCACGCCGGCGACGCCGTCGCGCGGCAGCGACCCGCGCAGGACATTGAAGTGGCCCTCGGCGCCCGCGCCGGGGAAGAGGTGGACGCGCGGCTCGAGCACCACCTCGCCGCGCCCCTGGGCCGCCAGGACGTCCGCCACCGGGTCGAGGATCGCGTCGCCGGCCATGTCCAGCCGGTCGACGTCGGCGCCGCTCAGGTAGGTCAGCTCGATTCCTGCCACCGCACCGCCTCGCGTATCCGCTTCCGCAGCCCCCCTGACGCTACCAGCTCGCGCGCGACCCGCTCGACGTCGGACCCCAGGGGACGGTCGTCGTCCAGCGGCTCGACCAGCTCGCGCACGCAGGCGTGGGCGGCGGCGGTGCCGCGGCCCATCCGCTCGGGGGCGGCCAGGTCGACGGCCAGCGTCGCGCAGACGAGCTCGACGGCGACCACCCGCTCCAGCAGGCCGAGCTGGCGCTCGAGGCGCAGGGCCGCGGCGGCGGCATTGGTCGAGTCGTCCTCGACGCCGTCGGCGCCGAACCGCGGGTCGGCGGCCAGCGGCGCCGCCAGGTGGCGGATGTCGACGGCCAGCGACTGGGACGTCTTGAGCAGCGGCGCGACGCCGGAACGGCCGTCGCCGGCCCGGCTCAGGTTTGCGGGCAGGCCGCTCAGGCGCTCGGTGGCGAGCCGGGCCGGGCGCTCCGAGGCGGGGCCGGCGGCCTGTGCGACGGCGATCGCGCAGGTGTCGAGCGCGAGCGCGAGCGCCGGGGTGTGGAAGTTCCCGGTCGAGACCACCTCGCCGCTCGCGAGCACGAGCGGGTTCTCACCGGCGCCGTTGATCGTGGCCGCCACGGCGGTCGCGAGCACGTCCAGCGCCCAGCGCAGCGCTCCGTGGACGTGGCTTGCGCAGCGGAAGCTGAGCGGGTCCTGCAGCCGCCGCCCGCGGCCCTCGAGCAGCGTCCCGCCGCGCAGGAGCTCACGCAGGCCGGCCGCCTCCCACTCCTGGCCGGGTGCGGGGTGAGCGCCGGCGACGTTCGCGTCGACGGGCGACGGCGAGGCCCGGAACCCCTCCATCGAGAGCGCCGTCGCGATCGCGAGCGTTTCGAGCAAGCCCTCCGCGGCCTCCAGGGCGAGCGCCGCGACGCCGGCCGCCACGGCCGGCGAGCTGACCAGGGCGAGACCGTCGCCCGGGCCGAGCGCGGCCGGCTCGAGCCCCACCCGCCGCAGGGCCTCGGCCCCGGCCAGCCGGTCGCCGCCGAGCTCCGCCTCGCCCTCACCCATGACCACGAGCCCGACGTGGGCCAGCAGGCACAGATCGCCGGAGCCGATCGACCCGCTGCGGGGGACGACCGGGTGCACGCCCGCGTTCAGCATCTCCGCGAGCAGCTCGGCGACGTGCGGCGACGCGCCGCTGCCGCCGGCGCACAGGCCGTTCAGGCGGGCCAGCATCGCCGCCCGCACCGAGGCTGCGGGGAGCGGCTCGCCCACTGCCGCGGCCCGCCCGCGCACGATCCGGGCCGACTGCTCCGCCGCCCGATCGGGCGCGACCGCCTCGACCACCCGCGCCCCCAGCCCGGTCGTGAGGCCGTAAACCGGCCGCTCCTCCGCCAGCGCGCGGTCAAGCGCCGCCCGGGACTCCGCCATCCGCTCGCGCACCGGGGGCGCGATCTCGACGCGGCGGCCGCGGCGGGCGACGTCGGCGACATCGGCGGGCGTGAGGCCGTGGCCGGCGAGCTCGAGGGGAGGGGAAGGAGGTTCAGCGATGGCCCAATGTAGACCGATAATGCGTCTGGGCGGTTCGGGGTTGACGCCCCGGAGAACCACGCCTATATTGTCAAGCAGGATGATGGAGATTGTGATCCACTGATGCCAGAGCCCCACGTCCAGCCGAGTTCCGGGGCCGCCGCCCCGCAATCACCGGCGCCCGAGGTGCACAACACCGCCGCCCGGATCGAGGCGCTTGGCGCCGCCACGATGCCCGCCGCGGAGCACTTCCGCCGCGAGCACTTTCCCGCGCCGGACGTCGACCGTCAGGGATGGCGGCTCGTGCTCGGCGGGCTCGTCGAGACCCCGGCGATCCTGGCGCTCGCCGACCTGGCCGCGCTGCCCGCGCGGACGCTGCCGGTCGTCCTGGAGTGCGCCGGCCACCGCCGGGCCGAGCTCGCGCCGGCCGTCCCGGGGCTGCAGTGGGAGGTCGGGGCGGTGTCGGAGGCGCGCTGGACGGGCGCCCGGCTGCGCGACCTGCTCGAGCGCTCAGGCGCCGACCCGCGCGCGACCGGCGTCGTCCTCACCGGCGCCGACCGCGGGCCCTTCGAGGGCGACGGCGGCCGCCACCCCTACGGCCGCTCGCTGCCGCTGCGCAAGGCGATCGACCCCGACACGCTGCTCGCGTACGAGATGGACGGCGCGCCCATCCCGGCCGTGCACGGCGGCCCGGTGCGCGCCATCGTGCCCGGCTGGTACGCGACCGACTCGGTCAAGTGGCTCGAGCGGATCCAGGTCACGGCGGAGGAGTTCGGCGGGCCATTCCAGGCGATCGAGTACCGCTTCGCGGCCGCGGACGATCCCGGGCCGGGCGAGCGGATGGAGCGCGTTCCCGTGCACTCGCTCGTGACCGACCCCGCGCCCGGAACGGCCCTCGACGCCGGCCCGGCCGCCGTCCGCGGCATCGCCTGGAGCGGAGGCGGGGCGATCACCCGGGTCGAGGTGCAGGTGGACGGGGGCGAGTGGCAGCGCGCGGCCGTCACCGGCCGCAGCGGCCTCTACGGCCGCACCCGCTTCGAGCACCCGTTCACGGCCGAGCCGGGACGGCACACCATCGCCGTGCGCGCCCGCGACGCGGCCGGCGGCACGCAACCGGAGGAGCCCGTCTGGAACCGGGGCGGCTACCGTAACAACGCCGTCCACCGGATCACCGTGACGGTCAGAGAGCGACGCTGAGCCACAACCGGGGTCAGACCCCGAACGTTGGCTGTGACTGTTCCGTGGCGCTTCCGTTCGGGGTCTGACCCCGGTTCAGCCGAAGAGGGTCGCGCCGGCGCCCACGAGCAGCGAGGCCGCCCAGAGCAGGTCGAGGTTGACCCAGGCCCGGCGCAGGATGCCCACGCCGACCACCTCGAAGACCATGACGGCGATGGCCCCGGCGACCGCCACCATCGCCAGCGTGTGGACGACGACCGCCGCGGCGCCGAACTCGAGCCCGCCCGGGATCGGCCCGTCGCCGGCCGGGACGTGCACGCCGACCAGGAACGGCAGGAGCATCAGCCCCGCTCCGTGGGCGCTCGCCATGAGGAACGACCACAGCGCCAGCTCGGGCGGACGGATCCGAAAGCCCACCCAGCGCGGGTGGCGGTTGCGGATCAGCTTGCATGCGGCGAACCCCGCCAGGGCGGCGGCGCCGGTGACCCGCAAAGTGCCGGTCGAGAGCACCGCCTGCAGCTCCTCGACCAGGACGACGGCGAGGCCGATCGCGGCCGCGTGGCCGACCGCGAGCGGCACGAACGCCGCCGCCAGCACGCGGCGCGAGCGCTCCTGCAGCGCCAGCGCGACGGCGAACAGCCATCCCATGGCCGGGTTCAGGCCGTGGAAGGCGCCCAGCGCCGCGATGCCGCCCAGGTCGGCGCCGCTCACGGGAAGCAGTACGAGTCCGAGGAGGCGTCGCCGCCCTCGAGGTGGATCTGGTGCGGCGCCCGGCCGTCGAACTCGGTCACGAGGAACTCGGGATCGACCTTCATGCCGCCGTCGGGATCGGCGTCGAGCTTCGCGATCCAGCCGTCCAGGCCGCCTGGGTAGAACTGCCTGTCCCACGACGAGTAGAGCGAGTTCGAGACGAAGATGCGGCGTCCGTCGCGGCTGACCTCGACCATCTGCGGGCCGCCCTGCAGCGTTCCGGCCTTCGGGTGCGAGCCCGCGTTGGCGAGCCCGCCCAGCCGCACCTTCCCCGTCTGCTTCGGCGTGAACGGGTCGCTGACGTCGAACTGGTAGAAGTCGCCTGTCCCCCAGCACGACACGTACAGGAACCGGTCGTCGAGCGACAGGTTGATGTCGGTGATCAGCGGCGGGACGGCCCCGAAGTCCTTGAGCAGCGGGGGCAGGAGATCGGGGTCGGCCGGCTCGGCCGGGATCGTGATCGCCTTGGCGATCTTCCAGTCGCCGCCCTCGCGGTGCCAGAGCCAGATCGACGCGGACAGATCCTCCACCGAGACGACCACGCCGACGAACCCGTAGGCCTTGCGCGGGTCGTGGGCCGGCCGCAGCTCGAGCACCATCTGGTGCTCGTCGCCGAGGTCGAGCGCGCGCAGGTGGTTGCGGTGCCGCAGATCCCAGACGTGCATCGCGTGGCCGTACTCGCGGCCGAGCAGCTTCTCGGGGACGACGCCGTCCTCGAACATCGACGGCGAGCCCCACTCGCTCGTGAGCAGCGTGTCGTGGCCGAGGTGCCACCAGAAGTCGTACGAGAAGCGCTGCGGCCCGCGGTCGACCTCCCAGGCGCCGAGCGGGTCGAACGACTCGCAGTCGAGCAGGAGGACTCCGCCGCCCTCGTCGGGGCCGTTCGCGCCGCCGAGTGCGGACATGTAGATCGCGTCCGGCCCGCAGTGGGTCGTGTGCGGGCGGGTGTAGCCGGTGCGGGCGACCAGCTCGTCGCGCTCGATCGTGCGGGCGATCTTCGGCGCCAGCGGGTCGGGCTTCGTGTCGACGATGTGGATGCGGGACGAGCGCAGCCCGGGGACGACCAGGTAGCGCCGCTCGACGTGCGGGCGGGGCGACGACGGGCACAGGGCGGCGCTGCAGGCGTTCCAGCCGAAGTGGTGCAACTCGTCGCCGGGGCTCGGCATCTCGAGCGTCGAGACGATCGTGCCGTAGCTGCTCGAGTCGGGCTCGAGGTCGACCACCCCGAGCGCGTCCGGGCGCGACTTCTGGTCGGGCTCGAGCAGTGCGACGTAGGCGAACTTCTCGGGCGGGGCGTCGCCGGCGAGGCGCGGCGAGGGGTAGAACGTCGGGTCGGGCGTCCATCGGGCCATGGGGGCCTCCTCGGTCTCATCGCGGTGCGAGGGATGCATAATGCCACGTTTTGGATCCAAAGTGAGTGCTGGTCGGGTGCTCCGAAGGGTCGTACGATCCCGCCCATGTGGATCGACCCGCCCGGCGCGGACGTGGTGCTCGTGCTCGCGCACGGGGCCGGCTCCGGCATGCGCTCACCCTTCATGGCCGGCTTCGCCGAGGAGCTCGGGCGCCTGGGCGTCGCAACGCTGCGGTTCGAGTTCCCCTACATGCAGGCGGGCCGGCGCGCGCCAGACCGGCCGCAGGTGCTCCTGGACGCCTGGGGCGAGGCCTTCGCCGAGGGGGTCGAGCGGGCGGGTGGCCGGCCGGCCTTCGCGGGCGGCAAGTCGATGGGCGGGCGGATCGCCTCGATGGCCGTGGCCGAGGGGATGGCGGCCGCGGGCCTCGTGTTCCTGGGCTATCCGCTGCACCCGCCCGGGCGCCCGGAGAAGATCCGCGACGCGCACCTCGACGCCGTGCCCGTGCCGATGCTCTTCCTGCAGGGCTCGCGCGACAGCTTCGCGCGGCCAGACCTGCTCGCCGGTGTGATCGCGCGGCTGCGCCCGCGGGCCGAGTACGTCGAGATCACGGGCGGCGACCACTCGTTCCGCGTCGCCGGCGGCCCGCGCGACGGCGCCGTGATCGGCGCGTCCCTGGCCGAGCCGGCCGCCGCCTTCATCCAGCGTGAAGAGAAAGGGGTCTGATCCCCGGTTATTCACCGAGAAGCCAGCGGGCCACCTGGGCGTGCTGCGGGCCGCCGTCGACGCCCCACGCGATGGTCTGGCCGATCGTCCAGCCGCGGGCGCGGTCGCGGTCGAGGCCGAGCTCGGACGTGAGCCGGTCGAGCCGGCCCACGACCGCGCGCCGAGAATGGCCCAGCTCGGGCGAGCGCACGATCGGCGCGACGGCGAACTCCCGCTCCCCGACGAGCGGCTTGGGGTCGATCGCGAGCCACGGCTCACGCACGGCGGCGAGCACGTTGTCGCCGTGCAGGTCCTGGTGCAGGAGCACCCGCTCGCCCTGCGAGGGCGCCAGCGACCGCAGCGCGTCCAGGGCCGCGTCGAGGAGCCGCCGCTCGAACGGCCGCCCCGCCCGCTCCCACTCGTCCGGCAGGTAGGCGGCCCACCAGGCCGCCTCGTCGGCGAGCGTGCGGAACGGCTCGCCGGCGGCGACCCACAGTCGCGGGAGGAGGTGCGTCAGCACGTCCAGGGCCGTCTCGGGGCCGGCCGCCGAGAGCGGCGTGCCCGGCTCGCAGCGCTCGAGCAGCACCGCCCAGCCGTCGTCGCTGCGGTCGAGCAGGCGCACGGCGCCCCGCCCGTCCCAGCGCGCGAGCGCGGCGGCCTCGTGCTCGGCCTCGCGGTGGGGATCGATCAGCTTGAGGACGGCGGGCGTCCCGTCGGGCAGGTCGGCCGGCGCCGCGTAGCCGCCCGCTCCGGCGGCGTACGGCGGGCCCAGCGTCAGGCCCCACCGCTCGCGCAGCCGCTCGACCCGGGCTAGAGGCGGTTGCGGATCGCCCACAGGTCGGGGAACGCCTGGCGGCCGATGGTGGCCGCGAGGTAGTCGACGCCCGAGGAGCCGCCCGTGCCCGTCTTGCGGCCGATCGTGCGCTCGACCATCTTCACGTGCCGGTAGCGCCACTCCTGGACGCCCTCGTCGATGTCGACCATCCGCTCGCACACCTGGGCGCTGGCGGGGTCGGACTGGTACACCTCGACCAGGACGTCCTGCACGGCCCGCGACGGCTCCAGGGCCCTGGACGGGTCGCGACCCTTCACGTCCTCGGGAATCCAGTGGCCCAGCCGGTCGAGGTGGAGCAGGAAGGAGTCCCACAGGCTGCGGCGCGACATCGCCGCCTCGATGCGATCGCGGGCGGGGCCGGCGGGATGGTGGGAGAGCACGCCCGGGTCGCGCCCGCCGAGCACCGCCTCGAGCTCGCGAAACTGGGCCGACTGGAACCCGCTCGCCCGCTCCAGGCGGCCGCGGAAGCTCGAGAACCCGAGCGGCGTCATCGTCTCGAGCACGTCGATCTGGGCGACGATCGTCTTCAGGATCGTCAGGATCCGCTTCATCGTCATGAGCGCCGAGCCGCGGTCGCCGATCTCGAGCCGGTCCTGGAGCCGCTCCAGCTCGTGCAGGAGCACCTTGAACCAGAGCTCGTACACCTGGTGGATGACGATGAAGAGCATCTCGTCGTGCTCGGGCCCCTCCGACACGGGCTCCTGGCAGGCCAGCAGCTCGTCCAGGTGCAGGTACGACGAGTAGGTGATCGCGGGGTGGTCGGGCGCGGCCACTGGCCGAACTATCGCACCGCGAGCTGGTCCGGCTCCAGCCCCGGCCGCTCGCGCAGGTGCGGCAGCGGGTGGGCCGGGTCGGGCGAGTCGATCTCGCGCCCCAGCCGGTGCCCGTCCCAGATCGCGTCGGCGATCAGGCGCGGGGCGACGCAGTCGCCGATCCGGTAGACGCCCTCGATCCCGGCCGCCTCGAGCGCGTCCCGCCCGGCGGTGAGCTCGAGATAGAGCGCCTCGTCGGAGACGCGCTGGCTGACGAGCACGAACGCGTCCGCCTCGACCGTGAACGTGTCGCCGAGCTCGGTCTCGGCGTCGGCGCCCCCGGGCGCGATCCGGGTCAGCCAGGCCTCGGCCCGCATGCCGATCCCGAGATCGTGCAGGTGCCGGCGCAGGATGGGCCCCTCGAGCGTCTCGTCGCACATCGGGGCGACCTTCTCGCACGAGGTGATCAGCTCGACCTCGTGGCCGCGGGAGCGGAGCAGCTCCGCCATCCCGGCACCCGTGAAATAGCCCTCGCAGTCGAGGACGACCGCGCGCGAGCCCGGCGCCGCCTTGCCGGCGAGCATGATCTGCTCGGGCGTGAGCACGTGCGGGAGCGACGCGTCCGCGCCCGGGATCGGGCCCCGGGTGACGCCGTTGCGGCCGTCGCCGGCCCAGGCGGCGCCCGTCGCGATCACGACCAGGTCGGCGCCCGCCGCCCGCACCGCGGCGGCGTCCATGCGCGCGCCGGTCTCGATCTCGATGTTGGGAAGCTGCGCCAGCTGGCCCAGGCGCCAGGTGCGCAGGCGATCCCACTCCCCCAGGCCGGGCAGGCGCGGGACCCAGCGGGTGAGCCCGCCCGGCTCCCCTGCGGCATCGACGAGGCGTACGCGGCGCATGCCGCGGCGGCCGAGCACCAGCGCGCACTCCATGCCGGCCGGGCCGGCGCCCACCACCAGCACCTCGCGGTCGGCGTTGGCCGCCCGGTCGAACCGCTCCGGGTGCCACCCGCGGCGGTGCTCCTCGCCCGCCGTCGCGTTCTGGGTGCAGCCGATGTGGCGGCGGACGTCGCCCTTCGAGATGCACATGTTGCAGCCGATGCAGGCGCGGATGTCACCGAGCCGGCCGGCCCGGATCTTCTCGGGGATGAAGGGGTCGGCGATGTTGGGCCGGGCGGCGCCGATCAGGTCCCAGACGCCGGACTCGACGATCTCGGCCATCCGCTCGGGCGTCGTCAGCCGGCCGACCCCGACGATCGGCTTGGCCGTCGCCTCGCGCACGTGGCCCGTCCACTCGAGCTGCCAGCCCTCGGCGAAGAAGCGCGACGCGCCCGAGTCCTTCGACCACTCGAGGATCGAGCCGATGTGCACGTCCCACAGGTCGACCAGGTGGTCGGCCATGCGCACGAACTCGAGCCCCTCGTCCAGCTCGACGCCGGGGCCGCCGGCCGCCGAGACGGCCATCCGGCAGGCGATGGCGCAGTCCGACCCGACCGCCTCGCGCACGGCCGCGAGCGTCTCGATCCACATCCGGGCCCGGTTCTCGAGCGAGCCGCCGTACTCGTCCGTGCGCTGGTTGTAGAAGGGCGAGAGCATCTGCCCCAGCAGGTAGGAGTGGCCGCCGTAGACGTAGACGATGTCGAAGCCGGCGTCGCGCGAGCGGACGGCGGCGCGCACCCAGTCGGAGACGATCCGGTCGATGTCGAGCTTCTCCATGCGCTTCGGCGTGATGTTCGAGAAGTCGCTCGCGATCTGGGACGGCGCCGGCGGCGGGAGGCGCGTCTCGCAGTTCTCGCCGTGGGCGCCGGAGTGCGAGAGCTCGATCCCGGCCAGGGCGCCGTGCGCGTGCACCGCGTCGCACAGGATGGAGAGGTGGCGCAGGTCGTGGTCGTCCCACATGCGGGCCGAGATGTACGGCGTCTCGTCGGCGTCGGCGGAGACCGTGCAGTACTCGGTGCAGACGGCCGCCCAGCCGCCCTCCGCCTTCACCGCCCGGTGGGCCGCCTGCGACCACGGCTTCTCGACCCCGAACCCGGTGCAGTGGGGCACCTGGTAGAAGCGGTTGCGGAGCGTCTTCGGCCCGATCTGGACGGGCTCGAAGAGGATGTCGAAGCGCTGGTGGGCAGCCACGGGGTGCCCGACTATACCGAGGCGAGTGGGGACTGTCCCCATGCGGGGAGGGTCCCCGCTTTTACCGAGGCGAGTGGGGACTGTCCCCATGCGGGGACAGTCCCCGGTCTCGACCCGGGCAGAGGCCGGCAAAGATGGGTGTTTCCCGCCGCCTTGACTTCCGTCCTGACTCCCGGCAACAATCCCCAGACGTGCGGGTCTTCTTCGCCACGGACATCCACGGGTCGGAGACGTGCTGGCGCAAGTTCCTGAACTCGGGAACGCACTACAAGGCCGACGTCCTCATCCTGGGGGGCGACATGACCGGCAAGGCCCTGGTGCCCGTCATCCACGACGGCAACGGGCACTGGCACGGCACGCTCCAGGAGCAGCGCCGCGAGCTCACGGGCGATGACGAGGTGACGGCCTTCGAGCAGGACGTCATCCGGCGCGGCTACTACCCGTTCCGCACCACGCCGGACGAGCTGGCGGAGCTCGAGGCCGATTCCGAGCGGCTCGACGACCTCTTCCACAGCCACATGCTCGGCACCGTCGAGCGGTGGATGCAGATGGCCGAGGAGAAGCTGGCCGGCCAGCCCCAGCGCATGTTCGTGTGCCCCGGGAACGACGACCAGTTCGAGGTCGACGAGATCCTCGGCGCCGCCCGCCGGGTCGAGCTCGCCGAGGGCCGCGTGGTCGACGTCGACGGCTTCCAGATGGCCTCGACCGGATGGGCGAACCCGACGCCGTGGCACACGTACCGGGAGGAGCCCGAGGACGTCCTGCTCGAGCGGATCCGGTCGGTGACCTCGCAGCTGACGGCGGCGCCCGAGCGGACGATCCTGAACCTGCACTGCCCGCCGTTCGGCTCCGGCCTCGACGACGCCCCCGGCCTCGACGATGACCTGAAGCCGAAGCACGGCGGCCACGCCCCCGAGCCGGTCGGCTCCACGGCGGTGCGCGAGGCGATCGAGGAGACCCGGCCCGTGCTGTCGCTGCACGGCCACATCCACGAGGCCCGCGGCCACACGCGCATCGGCCCGACGCTCTGCATCAACCCCGGCAGCGCCTACGAGCAGGGAGACCTGATGGGCGCCCTGATCGAGCTCAACGGCAAGAAGGTGAAGAACTTCGTGCTCACCAGCGGCTGAAAGGAGAGGGGATGGCGGCAGCGGACACGCCAATGGAGCGCACCATGTTCGTGCGCAAGGCGACGGGCCTGGTGAAGGGGTGGTCGGTGTTCGACGCCTTCATCTACTCGGCCTTCGCCATCAACCTGATGGCGCTCGGGTTCGGATACGCGTTCACC
>JAICJC010000137.1 GCA_025928655.1 Thermoleophilia bacterium
GCAGAAGCCGAGGCGTGGGGCAGCGACGTGTTGCAGATGATCGCGAGGCGACTGGTCTTCGGCGCGGCCCGTAATCGATGGCGGTCGCTCGCGTCCTTCCAGGAGCACGCGAAGCTGCGGATGCCCGCGTTCGTCACGACGATGGCTGCACCGCTCGTGATCTGGGGTGAGTCGCGCATCCACGACATCAACGCCTCGACCATCGCGCAGGCCATCGATGAGGTACCGCGTGCGTTCGACACTATCGACCAGTTGATCGCCGACGGCGTCCTCGGTCAGGACGCCCCGATCGCAGCTGACCTGCAGATCGCAGCGAGCGTCAGGTTCATGCTCACGATGGAAGACGTCAGGGAGCGCTTTGGCGAGCGTCCCGCCGCGCAGCTGGCGTACCGGCTCGTGCCCGACTACGACGGCTACCTGCCCGCTGGGACGCTGCGCTGACGGCCGCGATATCCGCGCGGCGCAATCGACGCGAGTCGCGAACACGACAGGCTATGTGTTCGCATTCGGTACCGGGTCGAGATCGCCGGCTCCGACGGCAGTGGCCGCCGCGGCACCGCGTCGTGAAACCTAGCCCAGAACGGACTTGATGCCGTCGAGCTTGGCGCGCAGCTCGACGATCTCCCGCTCCTGAGCCTTGGCCGCACGAGCCAGAGTCTCGACAGCTTCGGTCACCGCATTCAAAGCGGGCGCCAGCTCGCCGCGCCGCCGCGAGCGCCGAGGGGATGGCGCGTTGCCGGCTCGACCTGGTCTCGTGGCGGCCCTCGGCCGGCGGCGCTTCGACGCGGAAGACGACGGGGGTGCTTGCTCCTGCCGAGATCCCGGCCGGCTTCGCTGGCGCAGTCATGTCGACCACGGGTACGTCGAGCACAGGCTGCGGCTCGTCCGGCTGGGGCTCGGCTAGAAACGACACGTCGCTCATGGCTGCGCTCTCCTCCTCGAGTCGCGTCAGAGTACAGCGCACAGCGGATGCTCGATGGAGAGCGAGCTTCAATGGTCGCGTGACCGCCACGTCAACTCTGCGGCTCCTCGTTTGTGCACGCGCCGTGTCGAGGGTCTTCGCGTGCCGGGCATTCCCGATCATCTGGCGGCTGACGTGGAGCGGGCATGGGACGACTTCACGTCCGCTGCCCGTCTGCTCGACGAGGCCACGGCCCTAGTAGAAGCGGCGCTTGACAGCCCACCGTAGACATGTTTGTCGCCGATCCCACCCGGCTGTCGGTCAAAGCCGAAGGAATTGGCCGTCGCGTCTCAACCGCCGGCAGGTGGGCCAAACGGCGAGGTGGCCATCGGCGGCTGAGCCCGAGTCGATCGAACAGCCCATCGCACGCGCATCAGCATCCGCTCGAACGCTGCGCTCACACTCATGACGGGCGGCGTCGTTGACTTCCTCGCCGAGTCGCGATAGACGTTGACGCCCCGTTACGCGGTCGGGGTGGTAGCAGCCGCAGTAGCAAGAGCGCCTGTCCATCGCCTCCAGTCGGACTATCAGCCAGGAACGAACGTGATGATTTGTGGCTCACACACTCAAATGACAGATGCGTGCCTAGTTGAGGGCCTTGTGACCCGATTGGGTCGTGGAGGTTCAAGTCCTCTCCAGCGCATGCACGAAAGCCGCTCGGTTGAGCGGCTTTCGGCGTTTCTGCGGCTGCGGCTGACGATCTCAGGCGGCGGCAAGTGCCTGCACTATCGGGTCATGACGAAGAACAGAGAATGCTTGTTCCTCGAGCTCGCGCACACGGCTGGGACGCATACCAACGACATGCGCAACGTCCTGAAGCGTGCGCGGCCGGCCATCGACCAGCCCGTAGCGCAGTGCGATGATCGTTCTGGTTCGCTGGGGGAGTCGCCTCAGCGCTTCGCCAAGCGTCTGCCGGTCGGCATTCCGTTCGAGCTCGGTTGCCGGCGTCCCCGGCGGCGCTTCGCCGGGCGTCGTGTTGATCACCCCGGCACCGGTGTGGTGTAGAGCATCCAGCGAAACCGACGGAGGGCGCCAGGTAAGTAACGCCCGTACCCGTCGCTCCGCTAGGTCGGTCTCTCGTGCTAGAGCAGCGGGGTCGCCCGGGTCACCGCCGCGCCCACATAGTCGGCGCTCGGCCGCCTCGAGCCTGCGCAGTTCCTGGCTGACGTGGACGGGAAGGGCGATCACACGGCTGCGCTGCGCGACTGCCCGCTGTATCGACTGGTGGATCCAACGGACGGCATACGTCGAGAACTTGAGGCCTCGACGCCAGTCGAACTTCTCGACCGCCCGGATGAGTCCGATGCTTCCTTCCTGGCAGAGGTCGGCAAGGTCGAGACCGTGGCCGCGGTAGCGCTTGGCGACGGAGATGACGAGTCGCAGGTTCGCCTGGATCATCTGCGCCTTGGCTTCCCGGTCTCCGGCCTCGACACGCTTGGCGAGTGACTGCTCCTCGGGCTTGGTCAGAAGTCGGTGGCGCGAGACGGCGAGGACGTAGAGGTCGAACGATGCCAGGTCAGTGTGCGTGGTCATCAGTCACCCGCTCCCGGGGTCGGCTCGGGCATGATGGTGGGCTCGATTGCCAGCCGGGGAAGGCGCCCTTCGAGCCAGCGTGGCATCCACCAGGCGTGGCGGCCGAGCAGTTCAAACACCGCAGGCAGGAGCACCATGCGGATGACCACAGCGTCCAGGAAGACGGCGGTGGCCAGGCTCGCGCCGAGCATTTTCAGCGGTCGCTGATCTCCTCCAACGAAGGAGAGGAAGACCGCGATCATGACCGCAGCGGCGGCTGTGACGACGCGCCCGCTTGCGACCAGCCCGCGGGTGACCGAAGCCGATGCGTCCCCCTGCTCCATCCAGAACTCCCGGATCCGGCTGACCAGGAAGACCTGGTAGTCCATCGAGAGCCCGAAGACGATCGCGAAGACGACGACCGGGATGTATGCGTCGATCGGCCCGGCCTGCAGGCCTGTCTGAGTTGCGAACCAGCCCTTCTGGAAGAGCGCGGTGACGACGCCCATCGATGCACCGATCGAGAGCAGATTCATGGCCGCGGCCTGGAGCGGGACAACCAGAGAGCGGAAGACCACCAGCAGGATCAGCGCCGAGATGGCGATGACGACGGCGAGGAAGATCGGCAGCTTCCGAGAGATGGTGTTGGCGAAGTCCACTGCCGTCGCAGTGCGCCCGGAGATGTGGATCACCGCCTGGTTTCGCGTTGCGAGTGGGCCGAGCACGTCGGAGCGCAGGTGATGGACGAGGTCGGTTGTCGCCTGGCTTTGCGGCGCGGTTCGGGGATAGGCCAGAAGCTCGACGATATGCCCATCGGGCGAAATCCGCGCCGGGGTGACCGAGACGATGCCGGCGGTCGCATGAAGCGCCGCTTCGATCTTGGCGGCCAGCGACCCAGGCTCGCCGGCGATGGAGGCGGTGATCTGGAGCGGGCCGTTGAAGCCGGGTCCGAATCCCGCCGCGAGCTGGTCGTAGGCCCTGCGGGTCGTCGTGTGCGCGGGATCGGTGCCCGAGTCGGACAGGCCGAGCCGAAGCGATGCTGCCGGGGCGGCGAGGACGAGCATGAGCGCGGTCGCCGCGAGTGCCGCGACCCAT
This sequence comes from Thermoleophilia bacterium, assembly GCA_025928655.1. Lineage (GTDB taxonomy): Bacteria > Actinomycetota > Thermoleophilia > Gaiellales > JAICJC01 > JAICJC01. The sequence continues at coordinate 3,569 of JAICJC010000137.1, forward strand.
GGGTGTCGCTGTACGGCCGCGACCAAACGGGGAATCAGCGTCAAGCCTGGAGCGGTCTTCCGGCCGAAGCTGCGGCGCCTGGCGAGGCGGTCGGGCGCGAGACCGATCAGTGCCGGAAGGAGCGTCGCCGACCCGGTCATCATCAGGGCGACGGCGATCGCGCTGGCGATGCCGATGCTGTAGAGGAAGCTGATCTGCAGGGCGAGCATGCCCAGCAGCGCCACGACGACGGCGGCGCCGGCGAAGAGAACCGCCCGGCCGGCGGTCGCCATCGCCACTTCGAGCGCGGCGTCGCCGTCGCCGTTATTCGCGGCGTAGGCATCGCGGTAGCGTGTGACGATGAACAGGGCGTAATCGATGCCGACGCCGAGGCCGATCATTGCCGCGATCTGCGGCACGAAGAAGGCCGTGTCGACGGCATGGCCGAGGAGCGTCACCAGGGCGATACCACAGCCGAGGCCGAACAGGGCGGTGACGATGGGAAGCCCCATCGCCAGCAGCGAACCGAACGTCAGGAGGAGCACAACGATGGCGGCAGCGAGCCCGATCGCGGTCGCCGCCCCCAGTGAGGGCTTTTCGGCGTAGGTGATGGCGAAGCCGTCGAGCTGGACGTCGAAGTTCCGGGTTGCCTCACCCTGGGCGTTCGCAATGACCTGCTTGACGGACGACGCGGGGAGGTCGCCCGCCTGCTCGTCAAATGTCAGCGTTGCGAAGGCTGTGCGACCGTCATGTGCCACTGCACCCGGCTGGGCGAACGGGCTGGCGACGGAGACGACGTGGGGCAGATGCCGAACGCGGGCGATCGTGCGGGCGATCCGAGCGCGGGCGCGGGGGCTGGTGACCGGCCCGCCGGTCGTGTGGAAGACGATCTGATCCTGGTCTCCGGAGGCGCGTGGGAAGCCCGACCTGAGCAGATCGACGCCTCGGGTCGAGTCGGTACCGGGGAGGGTGAGGTTGTTTGCGAACTTGTTGCCGACGATGTGGGTTACGCCCATGAGGAAAACAAGGGCGACGATCCAGGCAGCGATGATCGGACGGCGGTGGCTCACGGACCACCGGGCAACGGTGAGCATGGAAATGTCTCCTTCGGGATCGATGTCAGCCGACCGCCATGCGGCGGAAGACGCGAATCGACGCCATCGTCAGAGCGACCGCGAAGAGGGCAACGACGCCGAGGCTGAGCGCTGCCATCGCGGTCGTGTTGTTCATCCCCCAGATGTTCGAGAGGGCCGACGGGTCGTCGAGCAGCCCGTAGCGCATCAGCGCAAGGGCGTGGGTCAGTGGAAGCAGCTTCGCGACGTCGGTCAGAACCTGGGGAAGGGCCGTGATCGGGAACAGCGATCCGGCCAGGAACCACGGAACAATCGCAACTGCCGGAAGCCGCGCGATGTACTCCTCCTGACGCGGGATCCGGTTGGCCAGCGTCTCGGCGATGCCGTACATCCCGACGCCGAAGAGCACCGTGGCGGCGCCCGTCCAGGCGACGCCGGTCGCGCTGGTGTGGAACGCGATTCCACGGCCAAGCGCAGCAGCGATCAGGGCCGCCAGCTGGAAGCCGGTGACGAGCAGTGCGACCGCCAGGTTGGCGAGCACGAGCAGTGAGCGCGAGATCGGCGCCGCCAGCAACTCCCGCCGGGCGCCGCTTTCACGGTCGACGAGTACGCCGATCCCCGAGAACATCATGTTCAACGGGATCAGCAGGCCGATCGTCCCCACGGCGACATACGACTGGTATGCGTCGCCGGCGTGCAGGGCGTTCTTGAGCGCCGGTGCGATGACGACCGCAAACAGGATCGGCGTGATCAGCGGTACGAAGATCTCCCGCGGCGTGCGGGCCGTCAGGGCGAAGCGCCGCCTGGCCAGCGTCGTCAGGGCCGCGGGCGTGCTGATCACACGCCGCGTCGGAGGCGCCGGGATGTGAGTGGCGATGGTTGCCATTGGTGCTCCTTCGAGAAGGGTCAGCCGCCGAGGCGATCCCCGGTCAGCCGCAGGTAGACGTCGTCGAGGGTGGGTGGGCGGATCGCCGTCGCCGCCGTGCGGACGGCGAGTCGCTCGAGGGCGCTGATCAGCTCCGAGCCGCCCCGCTCGTGAAGTGGCACGACCACGCTGGCGCCGACGACAAACGAGTCGTCTCCGGCCAGCCGTTCCCGCGTGAGCGTCTCGAGCGCGTCGTCGGGGTCGCCGGCGATCCGCAGCTCGGCGATCTCGGGACCGAGACCGGCGAGGAGCGCCTCCGGGCTGTCGAGCGCGGCGATCCGGCCCTCGTGCATGATCGCGATGCGATCGCAGAGCCGCTCCGCCTCGTCCAGGTAGTGGGTGGTGAGCACGATCGTCATCTCGCTGTGTCGGCGGAGGTCGCCGATCACGTCGAGGAGCTCGTGGCGGATGCGGGGATCGAGCCCCACGGTCGGCTCGTCCAGGAAGAGGATGTCCGGGTCGCTGAGAAGCGCTCGGGCGATCTCGAGGCGCCTGCGCTGGCCGCCGCTGTAGGTTGCGACCGGTCGCGCGAGCAGCTCCGAGATGTCCAGGCGTTCTGCCAGATCCCGTGTCCGCTCCCGGGCCCGGGACGCTGAGACACCCCAAAGCCGGCCGTGGATGTCGAGGTTCCGGTGACCGCTGAGCGAGCGGTCCACGACGGGGTCTTGGAAGACCACGCTCGAAAGCGCACGGGCGCGGATCGGGTCGCGAGCCACATCGATGCCCCCGAGATGGGCTGCGCCTGCCGTCGGCCGGATCGTGGTCGTGAGCATCCCGATCGTCGTCGACTTGCCGGCGCCGTTCGGCCCCAGCAGTCCGAAGACCTGACCGGGTGCAACGTCGAACGAGATGCCGCGGACGGCGTCGACTCCGCCGGGATACGTCTTTCGCAGGTCGGTTACGGAGACGGTGCGCGCGGCGAGGGCTGTACGCGACGGGGGTTCGAAGGACCGGTTCGCGGTGAGTTGTTCCATTGGTGCTCCTGGGAGGTTGGGATGCTGCTGCTCCCCAGGAAAGCGATCGCCGCCGCCGGCCGCATCGGCTCTTCGACCTATTTTCTTACAGGTGTTTGAAACACTTGTTTGACATGGCGGCCGCGGAGGGCCAAGATTGCGTCCCGTGGACGCCACGGAGCGCATACTCGATGCCGCCGAGCGTGAGTTCGCCGCGCACGGGTTCCACGGGGCATCGCTTCGCTCCGTGACGCGCGCCGCCGGGGTCAACGTGGCCTCGATCCACTACCACTTCGGATCGAAGGAGGCGCTGCTGCGGGCCACCCTCGAGCGGATCGTTCGCCCGGTCAACGAGGAACGGTTGCGTCAGCTGGACGAGGTGCTCGCCCTCGAGCAGGTTCCTTCCGTCGAGTCGATCCTGACGGCGTTCATCCGGCCCGACCTCGAGCTGATCGCCGGACTTGGCGATCGGGGAGCGATCATGGCGCGATTCTCGGGACGCTCCTACACGGAGCCGGAGGAGGTCGTCTCCCGGATCATCACGGACCTCTTCAGCGAGGTCGGCGCGCGCTTTCTGGCCGCGCTTGCGCTCGCCGTTCCGGACGTCTCCGAGGACGAGCTTCGCTGGCGGCTTCGCTGCGTCGTCGCCATCATCACCTACCTGCTCGCGGCGCAGGGCACTGCCAGAGCTCTCTTCGACCCGTGTGACATCGAATCCGCTAGCGCCCGGTTCGTCGCCTTTGCGGCCGCCGGCCTGCGTGCGCCCGCGAGCATCCCCCGGCCGGCGAATCGGCTATGACCAGCATGGCCCAGGACGACCGGGCCGCTGCCCGGGGGCGACGCACTTCCACCCATCTGGCGGAGCTGGTAGCAGCCCTCTCCCTCGCCACCGACCTCGGCATCGGCCAGCCGATGGAGCACGCCCTTCGTGCCTGTCTCCTCGCCGTCGAGTTCGGCCGCGCCCTCGGTGCTGACGACGAAGAGCTCGCGGAGATCTATGACGTCGCACTCCTTCGCCGGATCGGATGCGTCGGCGACGCGCACGAAGCCTCGCACCTCTTCGGCGACGAGCTCCGCGTGCGAAGCGAGATCTCTGCGCTCGACTACACGGGCAAAGTCCACTTCGCCGGATTCGCCCTGCGTCGGATCGGCGCCGACCGGCCACCGTTTCAGCGGCTACGGACCGTGGCAGCGGCTCTGCCAAGCCTGCCGTCGGGTCAGGCGCGATCGGCCGCCGCGCACTGCGAGGTCGCGCGCGGCCTGGCCGGCGAGCTCGGCTTTCGGCCCGACGTCATCGCCGCCCTCGACCAGCTGTACGAGCGCTGGGACGGCTCCGGAGTTCCCGCGGGCGTCCCCGGCCGGGAGCTTCGCCTGTCTGCGCGGATCGTGCCGCTCGTCGGCGACGCGGAGATCTTCCATCGGCTTGCAGGCCTGGGGGCCGCGCAGGCGATGGTCGAGCGCCGCGCCGGAGGGCGATATGACCCGGAGCTCGCCGACGCGTTCTTGCACCGCGCCGGCGACCTCTTCGACTCGATCCAGCAGACGCCGTCCTGGGACGCCGCGATCGCCGCCGAACCGGTCACCCGCCGCTATCTGACCGAATCCCAGCTGGATGTCGCGCTCACCGCGATGGCGGACTTCGTCGACCTGAAGACGCCGGTCTTCACCGGTCACTCGCGCGCTGTCGCCAAGCGGGCATCCGCCGCGGGGCAGGCGGCCGGGCTCGGGAATGCCCGCGTGCACCTCTTGTGGCGCGCCGGCCTGGTGCACGACCTGGGCCGCTCCGGGGTGCCGAACAGCATCTGGGAGAAACCCGGCGCGCTTACCGAATCCGAGTGGGAGAGCGTCCGCCTGCATGCCTACCTCGGCGAGCGGATGCTGGCTCGCGTACCCGACCTCCTCGAGGTCGCCCGCGTCGCCGGCTCGCATCACGAGCGCCTCGACGGCTCGGGCTACCACCGTGGGGTCGGGGCGGCGCACCTCTCCCTCGAGGAGCGGATACTTGCAGCGGCCGATGTTCGTCAGGCATTGAGCGAGCCGCGACCTCACCGGCCCGCCCTTGATGACGACAGGGCGGCCGCCGAGCTCCGGCGGCTGGTCGCCTCGGGTCGGCTCGACGGAGCGTCGGTAGCGCTGATGCTGACCGCCGGCCAGGCGCGACCGCGGCGCCGGCGGGAGTGGCCCGCAGGCCTCACGACCCGCGAGGTCGAAGTGCTCGCGCTGCTGTCATCGGGCAAGACGAACAAGCAAATCGGCCGGCAGCTCGTTGTCTCACCACGCACCGTCGGGCACCACATCCAGCACATCTACCGAAAGCTGGACGTCTCCACGCGTGCCGCTGCGACGCTCTTTGCGATGCAGCACGACCTCCATCGGCAGGTCGACCCGGCCGACGACCAAAGATAGGTCGTTCGACCCACATGCCGTTTCCACACCGCTCCTAGGTTGAGAGCACCGGCCGCATCTCAGCCGGATGTTCCTGCGACTGGAGGTCGAGATGGAGTTTCAGCCGCCCCTTTGGATTCGGGTGATCTGCAACCTTGCCCGCGGGTTTCTCGCGCTGATCGCGCTGTTCGTCGCCTTCATCGCCGGTGCCGTCCTCGTCGTGCCGTTGGCGATCTTCGCCCCGCCCCTCGTCGCGATCCTCGGCGGCCTGCTGGTGCTGGTCGTCTTCGCTGCCACCGGGTCGATGGCCGACGACTGGCAGGCCGTCCGAATGCGCCGGCGTGGCGCTCGCTCCGTTCCAGCCCGACCGGCGCAGGCGCGGGTTCGCCAGCCTGCACCGGCGACTCGTAGCGGCAGGTAGCGAGCGGGTGAGGCTCTGACTGCGAACTAAGAAGTAAGGACGAGCCTTGTGCTCCGACTTTTGCGCTCATGGCCGGTTGGGCATTTTGCATTCAGATTGGTCAACCCGGCGCATAGCGATGGAAGCGGCTGGCAACTCAGCCAAGAACAAAGCAATGATCTGTGCCTCAGAGACTCAAATGACGCATACCCGCCTAGTTGAGGGCCTTGTGACCCGATTGGGTCGTGGAGGTTCAAGTCCTCTCCAGCGCATGCGACGAAAC
>JAICJC010000147.1 GCA_025928655.1 Thermoleophilia bacterium
CTCGCGAACTCCGGCTCGGCCGAGCCGCCGCTGTTCGGCCAGTGGCCGGGGGCGCAGACCTGGTACAACGAGTACATCGCGGTCGACCCGCACAACCCGCTGCACGTGTACGCGGGCCTGGAGGAGGTCTACCAGTCCTTCGACGGCGGACAGACCTGGTCGACGATCGCGCCCTACGGCGACTACCTGATGGCGTGCCACTGCCCGCCGACGGCACACACCGACCAGCACGCCGCGCTGATCGTGGGCCACACCTTCTACACCGGAAGCGACGGCGGCGTGTGGCGACGGCCGCTCTCGGCCCGAAACCAGGCGGGCTGGGTCGACCTCAACGCGACGCTGCACACGATCCAGTACTACGGCGCCGGCATCGGCAAGATGGACGGCGGCGATGCCTACTGGGGCGGGCTGCAGGACAACGGGGCGACGCTGGTTCGCCCGCATTCGCCCCTGGTCACCCAGGGGTTCACGGGCGACGGCGGGAAGGTGATCGTCGACCCGAACGACGCCAACCACGTCGTGAACGAGTACGTCGACATGGATCCGGCGCTCAGCACCGACGCGGGCAAGCACTACCGCGAGATCAGCCCGGCCTGCGGCGCGTTCACGTACACACCGAACCCGTGCGACCCGGCGCCGCAGTTCATCACGCCGCTCCAGGCTGACGTGAACAACCCGACGCACTGGGTCACCGGCGGCGAGTTCATCTGGGACGACCACGCCGGGTGGAACACCCACTGCTCGGCGACGGCGTGCGACTGGAAGATCGTGCACGACACCCACGCGTCGACGACGGCGCTGGCCGTCAACGGCAGCACGATCTACGCCGGATGGTGCGCCCTGCCGTGCAACCCGGCCTCGGGCGTGCCGTTCACGTCCGGGATCGACACGAACGCGGGCGGCACGTGGCACACGGTGCACGCGCCGAACCTGCCCAACCGCTTCATCACCGGGTTCGACGTCGACCGCAACGACGCAAATCACGTCGTGGTCACGTTCGGCGGCTTCTCACGCCGCTGGATCCCGGCGGGCGGCGTCGGCCACGTGTTCGAGTCGTGGAACGGCGGGCAGACCTGGAAGAACATGAGCGGGAACCTGCCGGACAACCCGGCGGACGATGTGGCGATCGTGCACCACAAGCTGATCGTCGCGACCGACCTGGGCGTGTTCGTCGCCCGTGACGGGAGCCACCACTGGGCCCGCCTCGGACACGGCCTGCCCGATGTCGCCACCTGGGACCTGGCCGTCAGCCCGAGCCGCAGCTACGTCGTCGCGGCGACACACGGCCGCGGCCTGTTCAAGATCGGCATCCGCTAGCGCTCATCGCGGCGGGCTGGCGCTCACGACGCGTCAGCCCGCCGCATCGGGCGAGGTGCACTCCGGCCGGCGGAGGGCCACGACGAGCCGCAGATCCGTCTCGGCCCCGGCCGGCGCCGTGAAGCGCACCTGGCCGTTCGGGGCGACCGTGGCCGGTCGCCCGTCGACGCGCGCGGCGACGAGCCGGCCCCCGGCAACCCACGCGGCCCCGGCCCGGTGGCCGCCGGGGTCGACCGCGACCCGGGCGACGTCACGGCCGCCGATCCGCACGACCGTCCTCTTCCCCGCCCCGGTGACGACGATCGCCCCGGGGTACGGCCGCCCGGCCGTGATCGGCCCGGCGGAGCAGCCCGCGCGCACGACGGCGCGGATCGCGATGCGGGTGTCGTGGCCGCCGGTTCCCGACCCGCACCCGGCGGCAGCGGCGCCGATCGCCGCCATGGTGGCGATCACGAGTGAAGCCCTCACGGTGGGTACGACGGTGGCGATCCGCGGATGGTTCCCGGAACCCTCGCAATTGGCATCCGCGGCGAACGCCAGTTGGCGGGTGCGACGCGCGGCTACCGGCCCCAGCGATCCTCGATCCGGCGCAGCTTCCAGATCGAGACGGAGCCCGCCCACATGAGCAGGAAGAGCGTCACGACCGCGTAGCCGAGCGTCTCGAAGTCGAGCCCGTTGAGCCAGTCCCAGAACCCACCGGAGAGCGCGAGCCGGGCCGAGAGCACCTGCAGCAGCTCGACCGTCCCGATCGCGAGCGCGACCATGATCGAGAGGCTCGTGACCGTGATGTTGTAGTAGACCTTGCGCACGGGGTTCGAGAACGCCCACCCGTAGGCGCCGGCCATGAACGCGCCGTCGAGGGTGTCCATCATTCCCATGCCGGCGGCGAACAGGACAGGCAGCGAGAGGATGCCGAGGAGCGGCAGCGTGTCCGTGGCGACGCCGGCGGCGAGCGCGAGCAGACCGACCTCGGTCGCGGTGTCGAACCCGAGCCCGAACAGCAGGCCGAGCGGGTACATCTTCCAGCTCGCGTCGATCAGGCGGAAGAACCGGCCGAAGAAGCGGCTCATCATCCCCCGCTCGAGGAGGCGGTTCTCGAGCCGCTCGCGGTCGTAGTGACCGCCGCGCATCCCGGAAGATGCGCACCACGTCGAGCAGCACGACGAGGTTGAGGAGGCCGATGATCCACAGGAACGTGCCCGAGACGCCCGCGCTGACGTCGCCGCCGTAGTGCTGGAACGCGGGGATGCGGGTGTCGGCGGCGCGGGTCGCGAGCGACAGGCCGGCGACCAGCCCGAAGACGACGCTCGCGTGGCCGAGCGAGAAGAAGAACCCGATGCCCATCGGCCGCCGTCCCTGGGAGAGGAGCTTGCGGGTCGTGTTGTCGATCGCCGCGATGTGATCGGCGTCGAACGCGTGCCGCAGGCCGAAGAGGTAAGCCGTGAGGCCGGCGCCCGCGAGCGGCGGGTACCGGCGAGCGTACTCGAGGAAGAGCGCCCATCCGGCCACGTGCATGAGCACGATCGCCGCGGCGAACCACCCGAGACGGCGCCATTCGCCGGGCGCAAGGCTGCGGGTCCACCTGCCGGGCGACATCGCGCGAGTTTACGGGGCGAGCCGCCGCTAGCGGCGTGGCCTGCGACGCCGCAGCGCATCGGTGCGGCGGCGGTCGAGCTTCGTCGGCCGACCCGTCCGGAATCCGCCGAACGCCGCCTCGGCCCGGCGCTCCTCGGCCTGGCGGGCGCGCTCGGCCCGTGACTCGGCGGTCTCCTCGTAGAGCCCGGCCGCGACCCGGGCCGGCACGCGCCGCTCCGTCACCCCGACGACGACGACGGTGCGCACGACGTCGCCGGCGCGCACCTCGAGCACGTCGTTCGCGCGCACGTCCCTGGCGGGCTTCACCCGCTCGCCGTTGACCCGCACGTGGCCGCCGGCGACCGCGTCGTGCGCGAGGGCGCGGGTCTTGAAGAACCGCGCCGCCCACAGCCACCTGTCGACCCTGATCCGGTCTATCGGGGCCATCCTCGCACTCGCGGCGCGGCGGCGCGGGTGGTGTGGCACCGCGCGAGGTGGCACCATGCGGTCATGGACATCGCGTGCACCCTCTCCCCCACCGGCCTGGCGTCCCGGCGCGAGCGCTGGGAGCGCCTCATCGCCGCCGCCTGCGTCGCCCGGGAGCCGACCCCCGACGGCGTGCGGCTGCGGTTCCGCGCCGCCCCGGAGGCGGCCGCGGAGCTGCGCGAGCTGGCCGCCGCCGAGCGTGACTGCTGCGCCTGGGCCGACTGGTCGGTCGAGCAGGACGCCGGCGAGACCGCCCTCCTGGTGCGATCGACCGGTGACGGCGTGGATGCGCTCAGGGCCATCTTCATACGGGGGTTGACGCCGCCGTCATGAGTGATGGTAGGCGTGGATCACGGCATGTCCCTTGCCGCGGCGGATCAGCCACCGGTTCACGGGGACGGTGACCACGAACGCGATCCCGAGCGACACGAGCAGGCTCCACCAGAACAGCCCGTCCCCGAGCCCGGCCGCGAGAGCGCCGGGCACCACGACGATGAACGCGTTGTCGACGACCTCCATGGTCGCGATCGACACGGTGTCCGACGCGAACGCGAGCCGGACGGCCCGCCGTGGGGTGACGGCGGCGAGCAGCGGCCGCACCGCCAGGCCGTAGCCGAACAGGAATGCGAGCGCGATCGAGATCGCGATGGACGCGGCGTTTCCGAGTGCGAGCGCCGTCGCGATCACCATCCCGAGGATCTCGCCGATCGCGCAACCGGTGAGGCAGTGCAGCGTCGCCGAGATGGCGGTGCCCCACCCGCCACCCGCGTCCATGTGCCCATCGTGCCCGTCGTGCATGGCTGATCCCTAGCCGTCCCGGCGGGCCCGCGCAACCGGGCTCCGAGGCCGGCTCACGAGTCGTAGCATCCGGCCATGGGCGCGGAGATGCGTTCGGCGTTCGCGGAGGCCGCTGCGGCGGACGGCATCGTCCTCGAGCGCACCTCGTTCGACTGGCTGTGCGAGCAGGGCCACGTCGGCCTCGAGCGGGTCGCCAGGGCCCGTCGCGATCCCGCGATCGTGGCGCCGGCGATCGCGGCGCTGGCGGTGCTCGGGCGCATCTTGGCCCACCTCCGGGGCGACGTCACGGTGCTGCACGCCGCGCGCGGGAACCTGCTGCTGCCGTGCGACCTCGTGCATGGGCCGACGGGCACGATCGTCGAGGTCGACGGGCCGGAGCACTTCACCTCGGCGCGGCTCGCGGCGCTCGAGCTCTATCCGTCCGGCGCGCCGGTCGGCTTCGCGATCGCGGAGCACGCGGCGCTGTGCCGCGACCTGCGCGGCCGCACCGACCTGCTCTCGCGCGGCCTGCCCGCGAAGGCGTTCGGGTTCGGGGGCGTCCTGCGCCAGCGCGCCTACCACGACGCGCTCCGCGACCTGGGCGCACCGGCGATGGGCCTTCCGCCGCTGGTCAGGATCGCCGCGGCCGACGCGGACGGCGCGGCCGCGTATGCCCGCCACCGCGACGCGCTCGCGGCGCTCGCGCCCCGCTGATCAGCGCTTGCGCCTGCCGGGATCGTGCTCGTCGGTGGCCGACACGTTCACCGTCCGGCAGCGGCCGCGCAGCGCACCCGCACGCGGTAGGTCATGTAGCCGGCGTCCATCGCCGCGGCGAGCACGTTCCCGCAGCCGGCGCACACGAAGTCGTCGGGGCCGTTACCGTGAAACACGGGCCGGTCGGGGTCCTCCTGGACGGCCGTCCCGCCGTCCTTCGGCACCTCGCCGGGGCGCACCTCACGCATCACGACCCGCGCCACGGCCCGCCTCAGAGCTTCCCAAGCTTGCCCGCGAAGTCCTTGACGAGGGCGTCGAGGACCCCGCTCACCACGCCCTCGCCCATCGACGCCGCCTTGCCCGTGATCTGCGCGTTCGTGTGGATGGTGCCGCCGCCGTCCTCAAGGTCGAACGCGATCGTGGCGTTGGCATGCCCCTGGCCGCCGGCCTCGCGCGACTTCACCGTCATCACGACGTGGTGGGCGGCGGCGTCCTGCTCGGTCACCTCGAGCGTGCCCGTGAACGTGAGCGACATCGCGCCCATCTTGACCTTGATCTCGGCCTTCGCCGACTCCGGCCCCGTGCGCTCGAGAACCGTTGCGCCCTCGACGCACGGGATCACCTTCTCGACGTCGAGAATCGTGGCGAAGCTGTCGTCGAGCTGGCGTACGGTCGTGAACGGGTGGTCGAGCACTACGGCCATCGGGTCCTCCGGTGGGTCGCCGAAAACAGGCGGGAATTATAGGCTTGGGGCGTGTCCATCCCGGCTGGCAGGTATCGCTTCGGCCCGGACAACGCCACCCTCTCGGTGAACACCGGCCGCACGGGCGCCGTCGCCAAGGCGGGCCACGACCTGCTGCTGCGCGTCACCGACTGGGAGGGCACGCTCGAGGTCGGCGACGACACGCGGCTCGAGGTGCGGGTCGACGGTGGGTCGCTGAAGGTGCAGGAGGGCACCGGCGGCATGCAGGCGCTCGACGACGACGACAAGGCGAACATCGAGCAGACGATCGACGACGAGGTGCTGCGGCGCGACCGGATCACGTTCCGCTCGACCGGCGTGACCGCGGCCGGTGACGGCCTGCGGGTGACGGGCGACCTGACCCTGCTCGGCCGGACGGCGCCGCTCTCGCTCGATCTCGCCGTCGCCGACGGGACGGTCACCGCCGCCGGCGTCGTGCGCCAGACCGACTTCGGGATGAAGCCCTACTCGGCCCTCTTCGGCGCGCTGAAGGTCGCCGACGAGGTGCGCGTGTCGCTGGCGGCGACGTGGCCCGGCTGATCTACTCGGCCATCGCCTCGCTCGACGGCTACACGGCCGACGCGTCGGGCAGCTTCGAGTGGGCGGCGCCCGACGCCGAGGTGCACGGGTTCGTCAACGACCTCGAGCGCGAGGCCGGCACGTACCTGTACGGCCGCCGCATGTACGAGACAATGGCCGTCTGGGAGACGATGGACGTCTCCGACGAGCCGGAGCCCATCCGCGACTACGCGCAGATCTGGCGCGCCGCCGACAAGGTCGTCTACTCGCGGACGCTGGCCGAGCCGGCGACGCCGCGGACCCGGATCGAGCGCGAGTTCGACCCGGCGGCGGTGCTCGGGATGAAGGCGGCGGCCGGACGCGACCTCACCATCGGCGGGCCGAAGCTCGCGGCCCACGCGCTGCGGGCCGGCATCGTCGACGAGTGCCGGCTGTTCCTCTGCCCGGTCTCCGTGGGCGGCGGCGCCCGGGCGCTGCCCGACGGCCTGCGCGTCGATCTCGAGCTCGCCGGCGAGCACCGCTTCGCGAGCGGTGTCGTCTATCTGCGCTACCGCCTGGCTCAGTCGCGGTAGACGGTCTGCGCGTCGAGGCCGCCCTCGACACCGGGCGGGAGCTCGCCGGAGCCGTGGGCGTACATCGCGATGTCCGCGATCGTCCCGACGCCGGTCGGATCTCCACCGTCGCCCTTCACCCAGGCCCCGTTCGACCACGTCAGCGAGTCCGGCGGCGCGCCGAGCTGCATGCCGGCGAGGAGGCGGGCCTTGGCCCGGATCTTCCCGGCCGCGCTCGCGACGGCCGCCGCGGTGCCCGGCGACGGGGCGGCGTTGTACCCGTGCCCGTTCCCGAAGCGGTCGGTGTCGGCCGGGACGACCTTGACGTCGAGCGCGGGCACGCCCAGCGCATCCGCCACCAGCCGGGCGTACGCCGGCTCGTTGCCGTCCGCGTCCGTCGTGAGGCTGAGCACCATCTTGCCGGTCGGGTGCACACGCAGGAAGACCGCGCGGTAGGCCTCGTTCGCCATTAGGTGCTCCTTTCCGCGGGGCCGGGCCCCGCGTCATGGTCATCGCTCCTGATCGCCGCACGCCGTTGGCGCTCCTGGTGCGCGCGCAGGGCGTTGTGCTCCTCGAGGTCGCAGAACGCGGGCTGGGGCCCGCCCTGCGGATGCGCCGCGACGGCCGGCCGGTCGCAACCCGGGTAGATGCACATTTTCGGCCCCGCGGGCTCAGGCACCGGTCACCCAGCCCGGCGTCGTGTTGCCCTTGCGCGGGCCGTGGCCGCTCGGCATCGCCACCGAGCTGCCGGGCACCGGGGTCGCGCTCGCCCACGGCTCCGGCTCCTCGCCGGCGGGGGCGTCCGGCAGGAACCGCTCGCCGGCGATCGCGCGCGTGACCTCCTCGAGGGCGGCGAAGCTGTGCCCGCTCACGAGCGCGTCGCAGTGCGGCAGCGCCGCCACCATGCCGCCGGCGCGGACCGAGAACGACGCCGCGCTCATGCGCGGGTTCACCCACACGATCCGGTGCGCCAGCCGCGCCAGCCGCGCCATCTCGCGGCCGACGAGGTCGGGTCGCCGCGCTCCCAGCCGTCGGACAGGATCACGATCACGGCGCCGCGGGCCATGCCCCGGCGCCCGTGGCGATCGTTGAACTCGCGCAGCGCCTCGCCGATCCGCGTCCCGCTCGACCAGTCCGGCGCCGCCGCGGCCGCCCGCCGCATCGCCCGCTCCGGCCACCGGGACGCGAGCGCGCGCGTGAGCCGGGTGAGCCGGGTCGCGAATACGAACGCCTCGGCGTTCGGCCCCGCGCCGGCGGCGCAGGTGAGGAACTGCAGGTACGCGCGGCTGTACGGCTCCATCGAGCCCGAGATGTCGCACAGCATCACCAGCCGGCGGGCAGCGGTCCGCCGCCGCCGGCGGGCGAGCCGGACCGGGTCGCCGCCCGTGCGCAGGC
>JAICJC010000044.1 GCA_025928655.1 Thermoleophilia bacterium
CGGCTGCCGCGGGCGGCGAGCACGCGGTCGCGACCGCCCGGCCCGGGGCCGAGGACGAGGGCCGCGTCGGCGCCGGTGGCGCGACAGACCGCCTCGGCGATGCGCGCGGCCACCGCCCGGGGCGTGGTCGGCTCCTCGGCCGCGGCGGCGATGCCGGGGAGTGCGTGCGCGACGGCGCCGAGCAGCCGCAGCGACGCGAGCGACTCCTCGGGCTGCATGCGGGGGGCCTGGCGGGCGCGGTGGGCGAGGACGGCGGTCGTGAAGTTGGCGGCGCGGTCCTTGCCTCGCTCCTTGGCCGCGTAGAGGGCCGCGTCGGCCCCGGCCACGAGCTCGGTGACGCCGGCGGCGTCGGCGGGGTAGGTGGCGACGCCGCACGAGACGGTCACGGCGCGGACGCCCGGCAGGGCGCGCACGCGGGCGCAGAGGCGGTCGGCCGCCGCCCGCGCGGCTCGCTTGCCCGCCTCGGGCAGGATGATCGCGAACTCCTCACCCCCGACCCGGCAGGCGAGGTCGCTCGTGCGGAGCTCCTCGCGGGCGGCGGCGGCCACGCGCCGCAGGACGAGGTCGCCCTCCTGGTGGCCGTGCACGTCGTTCAGCAGCTTGAAGTCGTCGAGGTCGAAGGTGATCAGGGAGACCGGGCGGCCGTAGCGCTCGGCCCGCTCGACCTCGTCCTGGAGCCGCTCGTGGAAGATGCGGTGGTTGTGCAGGCCGGTCAGCCAGTCGGTCTGGGCCTCGTGCAGCAGCCGGGTCCGGTTCTGCGTGTTCTCGAGCGCGAGCGCCGCCACCGCGGCGAACTGCTGCACCAGCACGAACTCGTCGTGTGAGAACTCCACGCCCTCCCCCAGCCGGTACGTGTTCAGCGCGCCGATCGGATGATCGTGGACGACGAGCGGCACCGAGATGATCGCCTCCGGCTCGTCCTCGGGCGTCCCGGGGACGACGGCGATCCGGGGATCGCTCTCCGCCGCGGTCAGATTGGCCGGCTCGCGGTGCTCGACCACCCAGCCCGTCAGCCCCTCACCCAGCGCGAGCGGCGCGGCCATGATCTCGTCGGCCCACCTGTCGTGGGCGTGGACGGGGACGATCTGGCGGGCGATCTCGTCGACACGGTAGATCGTGAGCGCGTCGACGGGCACGAGCCGGTTGAGCTCGGACGAGATGCGCTCGAACAGCTCGTCCACCGTCACGGAGACGAGCAGCATGCGTGAGATGTCGAAGAGCGTCTCGTAGGACGCGAGGCGCCCGGCGAGGTCGCGCTGGGGCAGGGGCCGTTCTGTCACGGGGCGGGAGCTTTCGGGGAATTGGGGCGCCCCGGGGTGGGCGCCTCCACTCTCAGTGTCCGTGCAACCGGCCCCCGCTCCGACACCCGGACGGGGGATGCTGGCAGAAATTGGCTGTTACGGCGCGTACGGTGGCTGACCGCCAATGGTGCCAGAGGATCGCTATCGTGACCTCGTGGACGAGGCGCGGCTCGAGGACACGAAGTACGGCCGGGCGCCGGTGACGGAGGGCTGGTTCGTCGTGAACGTCCGCGACGCCGCCTGGATGCGCAATACGAAGTTCGGCGCGGTGTGCGTCATCGAGAGCGACCAGGTGTCGTTTCCGCAGATCGGGTACACGATCGCCGTGCTCGGCGAGGGCGGCTCGAGCGGCCTCTACCACCGCGAGGACGACCAGGAGGACTTCCTCGTGCTCGCGGGCGAGTGCATCGCCATCGTGGAGGGCCGCGAGCGACGGCTGCGAGCGTGGGACTTCCTCCACTGCCCGGCTGGCACGGATCACATCCTGGTCGGGGCGGGCCCGGATCCCTGCGTGATCTTCATGGCCGGCGCGCGAGCCCACCGCGGCAGCGCGTTCTATCCCCGGAACGAGAACGCGCTGCGCCTCGGCGTCGGAGTCGAGGCCGACACCGGCAACGCGCGCGACGCGTACGCGCCCTTCCCCGACTTCGAGCCGGGCCCGCCCGAGAGCTTCGACGGGCTGCCGTTCGCCTGAGGGGTCGCCGGGGCCATCGGAGGCCCGGCCGGATCACCCCGCCTCGGCGCCGCCTGCCTCAGTCGACCTCGTAGTGCTCGACGACGTCGCTGCGCTGCACCAGGAAGCGGTCGTCCTCGGGGTAGTAGACCGCCCGCGCCGGCTCGTCCCCGGCGAAGGCGCGCACGGCGTCCATGCTGTCCCAGAACGAGAACGCCACGATCTCCGTCAGATCTCCGAGCGGCCGGCGGAGGATCCACGCCCCCTGGTTCCCCGGCGTCATCCGGTACGCGCCCACGCCGGTGACGCGCATGTACTCGGCGTACTCGTCCGCGTCCTGCGGACGCACCGCTCCCCGCCAGATCCGTGCGATCACAGCACCCTCCCTGGTCCGATCACCCCCGTAGAGTAGAGCCGGGCGTTACGCCTACAGGGAGCCCCAGAACCCGAGCACCGTCTCGTTGAACGCCGCGGGGTCCTCCTGGAACGGCTGGTGCGCCTGCGCCGGGATGCCGACGAGGCGCGCGTTCGGGATCAGGGTCGCGATCTCGCGCGAGTGCCGGGGCGGGCAGATGACGTCCTCCTCGCCGTAGATCACGAGCGTCGGCCGCGCGATGGCGCCGAGCCGGTCGCGGGTGTCGTGGCCGAGAATCGCGCGGGCCGTGCGCTGGAACGCCTCCGTCGACTGCGGGTGCGGGTTGTTCAGCGTCGCCTCGCAGAACGCGTCGATGCGGCCATCCTCGAAGACCGCCCGCGAGTACGTCGAGGCGAGGAAGTACATGAGGAACTTGCGCTCGTCGTCGGCGATCCCGGCGAAGTACGCAGAGCTCTCGATGAACGTCCGGAAGAGCCGGTCGGAGTACGCCCACGACCCGACGATCACCAGGCTGCGGACGAGGTCCGGACGGGCGATCGCGAGCTCCTGGGCGATCGCGCCGCCCATCGAGAAGCCCATGATGTGCGCTCCTTCGATCCCGACTGCGTCGCACAGCCCGATCGCGTCGGCGGCCAGGTCGCGGACGGTGAACTCGCCGTCCGGGAGCGACGAGCGGCCCACGCCGCGGTTGTCGACGACCGTGACCCGGTAGCGCTCGCCGAGCGGCCCGAGCTGGCCGTTCCACGCGGTCACGTCGTCGCCGAGGCCGCACAGCAGGAGCGCGTCGTCCCCCTCCCCGGCCTGCACGTAGTGGAGGTCGACGCCGTTGATGCGCTCCGTCGGCACCGCGCGATCCTAAGCTTCGGCACGGTGAGCGGCAACTCGATCACGGCGGAGCTCGCGCCGACGGGCGTCCTGCGGGCGGCGATCAATCTCGGGAACCCGGTTCTGGCCCAGGGCGACCCGGAGCATCCTGCCGGCGTCACCGTCGACATGGCTCGCGAGCTTGCCGGCCGGCTCGGCGTTCCCGTCTCGTTCGCATGTTTTGACGCGGCCCGCAAGTCCTTCGAGGCGCTGACCACGGGCGCCGCCGACGTCGGGTTCCTGGCGATCGAGCCGGCGCGTGAGGCCGAGGTCGCATTCACCGCGCCGTACGTCATGATCGAGGGCGTCTACCTCGCGCGCGATGACTCACCGTTCGCGACCGCGGCCGAGGTCGACCGGCTCGGTGTGCGCATCGGGGTGAACCGCGGCTCGGCGTATGACCTCTTCCTGAGCCGGACGCTGACGGACGCCGAGATCGTCCGCGGCGACGACGGGATCGCCCTCTTCCTGGAGGGCGACCTCGACGTCGCCGCCGGCATCCGCCAGCCGCTCGCCCGGGTGGTCGCTCGCCACGGCGGGCTGCGGATCCTCGAGCCGCGCTTCATGGAGATCCGCCAGGCGGTGGCGACCCCCAGGCCGCGCGGCGGCGCCGCGACGGCGTTTCTGCAAGAGGCGGTCGAGGAGCTGAAAGCCGGCGGCTTCGTGGCCGCCGCGCTCGAGCGCTCGGGTCAGGACGCGACGGTCGCGCCGCCGGGATGAGCGGCGCCTTCGAGACCTCCGCAGTACCGTGGTACCTCGCCGGCGGGCCGGGAGGCCGACGGCTGCCAGGTCAGAAGGCGCCGAGCAGTGCCGGCACGAGCAGGCTCACGCCGACGGCGTAGATGGCGTCGAACCAGACCATCCGCAGCCCGTTCGCGAGCGTGATCAGCCCCGAGGCGGCCCGGGCCAGGAGCAGCGTCACGCCGCCCCCGTGGGCGTCGCGCACCTGGGCCGTGAACGACGCGGCATCGGTGCGGCTGGGGAAGGCGTGCATGCCGATCGAGTAGCCGAGCCAGCCCAGACCGATCAGGACCGGGTCGCGCAGGTCGGCATGCAGCACCAGCACCTGGTAGGCGACGGTGACGGTCAGGATCGAGCACAGGAGGGTGTTGATCACGAGCGGCCCGGCCGCGATCAGGAGGCCGGCCCGGAGCGTCCGGGGACGGCCGTGGATCACATACCCGGCCGGGTTTCCCATGGGCCGGAAGTAGCTGACCTCGTACACCGGCGTGTCGGTGACGTCGCAGAAGAAGCGGTGGGCCATCTCGTGGACCACGACGCCGGGGAAGGTCACCAGCGCGATCAGCCATCCGGGAATGAAGAACATCGGCCTTCCTAGCTCGTGTGCACGAAATACCGCTGGTACTGCGCCGGCATGTACCGCTGCAGCGCCGTCCACTCGCTCCGGTCGAGCTTGACGCCGCGCAGGAGCCGCATGGCGGCGGCAGGGTCGCTGTCGGCGAACTCCGCCTCGGCCAGCGAGATGGTGATGTCGTGCGAGGTGGACGCCTTTGCGTCGGCGGCACGGAGCTGACGCACGGCCGTGTCGTAGTCGCCGCGGGCGAGCGCGGCCTGGCCCGCGCGCATCTCGTGGCCCGCATGGATCAGCGCCGGCGCGCGGGCGAAGGAATAGGCGGCCGCCACCAGCGTGATCACGACCGCCAGCACGATGGGAAGCGGATAGCGGTGCTTGGCGAGCGCGGGCGGGGCCTCGACGGGCAGCTGCTCGGCGGTGATCATCCCGACTCGTATCGGCGCAGCCTCCCGGCCGGCGCTCCCCCGTCGGAGGGAGCCGGCGGGCTCGCATCCGCCCGCCGGGACGTCGTGTGAGGCGCAGGGAAGAAAGCGGCTGAAGGGGCTCGAACCCTCGACCTTCTGCATGGCAAGCAGACGCTCTAGCCAACTGAGCTACAGCCGCAAGCGAGCGGTCAGTATACCCGCGCTCCCCGGCGGGCCCGGGGGCTACGCGCGGTCGAGGGCCAGGTTGACCTGGCGGTCGGCGTCGGTGTTCTCGGTGCGGCGCACCTCGACGTAGCGCACCCGCTCGAACCCGTCCGCCGCCTGCTGGGCCTCGTCCCACAGCGTGCGCAGGTGCGGGCTCTTCACCCGGTAGCGGCCGGTCATCTGCCGCATCAGGAGCTGGGAGTCCGACCGCACCTCCACCTCGGTCGCCCCCAGCGCCGCCGCCCGCCCGAGCGCGGTGATCAGCGCCCGGTATTCCGCCTCGTTGTTCGTGGCGATGCCGATGGCGTGGCCGTCCTCCGCGAGCACCGCGCCGGCCTCGTCCTCGATCCGGTACCCGACGGCGGCCGGGCCGGGGTTGCCCCGGGCGCCGCCGTCCACCCACATCCGCGCGATCACGCGGGCGGGCCGGCCCGCTCGATCTTCTCGCGCTGCTTCACGTCCAGGCGCCGCAGCAGATCGAGCAGGCGGGCGACGTGCTCCTTCTTGTCGTCGGCGATCCGCTGCACGACCTCCTGGGCGCCCTCGTCCGCGAGGGAGAACGCCTGGGCCTCGTAGCGGTTGATCGACTGGAGCTCGGTGGCCAGGTTCTCCCGCAGCGTCTGCAGGTCGGCGTGGAGCTCCGTCAGCCTCATGACGGCTGGTTGTCGATCTGCGCCCGCTGCAGCTTGCCGGAGTAGTCGACGTACACGGCCTTCCACTCGGTGTAGGTGTCGAGGGCGGCCGTGCCGGCCTCGCGGTGTCCGTTGCCGGTGTACTTCGTGCCGCCGAACGGCAGCTGGATCTCGGCGCCGATCGTGCCCGCGTTGATGTAGGTGATGCCGGTGTCCAGATCGCGGATCGCCCGGAACGCGGCGTTCACGTCGTCGGTGTAGATGGCGCTCGAGAGGCCGTACTCGACCCGGTTCGAGATCGCGATCGCGTCGTCGAGGTCGCGGCACGGGATCAGCGCGGTGGCCGGGCCGAAGATCTCCTCGGTGGCGACGCGCATGTCGCGCTCGACCCGCCCGTAGATCGTCGGCCGGTAGAAGAAGCCCTTCTCGCCGTTCGTGTAGTGCTCGCCGCCCGTGAGGATCTCGGCGCCCTCGTCGCGGGCGATGCCGGTGTAGCGATCGACCTTGTCGAGCGCGGCCTGGTTGATGAGCGGGCCCACGTCGACCTCGGGGTCGAGGCCGTTCCCGATCCTCAAGGCTTCGGCCCGCTCGACGAGCCTCGCCGCCAGCCCGTCGTACACGCGCTCGTGCACGACCACGCGGCTGGCCGCGGTGCAGCGCTGGCCGCTCGTGCCGAAGGCGCTCCAGAGGATCCCGTCGGCCGCGTTGTCGAGGTCGGCGTCGTCCATCACGATGATCGCGTTCTTGCCGCCCAGCTCGAGGTGGATCCGCTTGAGCGTGTCGGCGCCGGTGCGAGCGACGTGGATGCCGGTCTCCTTCGAGCCGGTGAAGGTCACGATCTTCACGTCGGGGTGCTCGAGCAGCCGCTGGCCGACCGTCGCGCCGCCCCCGTGGACGATGTTGACGACGCCCTTCGGGAGGCCGGCCTCCTCGAAGATCTGTACGAGCATCTCGGCCAGGAGCGGCACGTCGCCCGAGGGCTTGAAGACGGCGGTGTTCCCGGTCACGAGCGCCGGCATCAGCTTCCACGTGGGGATGGCCATCGGGAAGTTGAAGGGCGTGATCACGGCGACCACGCCGAGCGGCTGGCGCACGCTCATGGCGAACTTGTCGGGCATCTCGGCCGGCACCGTCTGACCGAACATGCGCCGGCCCTCGCCGGCCATGTAGTAGGTCATGTCGATGCCCTCCTGCACGTCGCCGCCGGCCTCGGTCAGCACCTTGCCCATCTCCTGGGTCATCGTGCGGGTCAGCTCGGGCTTGCGGTCGCGCAGGAGCTCGGCCACCTTGAAGAGGATCTCGGCCCGCTTGGGCGCCGGGTAGAGCCGCCAGCTGGCGTACGCCTGGTGCGCGGCGGCGACCGCCCGGTCGGTGTCGGCCGTCGTCGAGCGCGGGAACGACCCGATCAGGTCCCCGGTGGCGGGATTCGTGTCCTCGAACTGCTCGCCGCTCTCGGAATCGACCCACGCGCCGTCGATGTAATTCCGGTAGGTGTTGGCCGCGACCGCCATCGGCCGCGAACTCTACTCGCCGCGCACGGCGAGCACGCGCAGGAGCTCGTCCACGCGCGCATCGACCGTCTCGAGCTGGCCGGAGGCGGTCGACGACTCGTCCAGCGCGCCGCCGGCCGTGACCACCGGGACGACCAGCGTGCGCGCGGGGACGTCGCCGCGCTGGGCCAGCTTGATCACGGCGGCGACCGGCGCGGCGGCGGCCAGGTCGACCCACAGCCCCTCGAGCTCGCCGAGCTGCATCCGGGCGTGCTCGAGCTCGCTCTCGGACACGCGCACGACCAGGCCCTCCGACTCGACGACGGCGTGCAGCGACTGGACGGTGCCGGTCACTCCGGCCAGCGAGCGGGCCTGCGTGTCCATCGGGCTCGACGGCGGCACCCAGTCCTTGCCTGACGCGAGCGCCGCGGCCACCGCGCCCGCCACCTCGACGGCGACCATGCGCGGGATGCGGTCGATCACGGCCCACGACACCAGGTCGCGGAAGCCGCGCCAGATGCCCTGGATGCCGTCGCCCAGCGCCGCCGGGACGAGCACCAGGTCCGGCGCCGACCAGCGCAGCTCCTCGGCGATCTCGTAGGCGATCGTGCGGTAGCCCTCGATCGCGAGCGGGTCGCTGCCGATCGGCGGCGAGGCCCGGTTCGAGACCGCCCGCCAGCCCAGAGAGCGCTCCGCGTCGGCGAGGAGCGGCCAGCGGGCCTCGCTCGAGGCGACGCCGACGACGCGGCCGCCGACGGCCTCGATGGCGTCGCGTGTGCGCGCGCCCGCGTCCGGCTCGACGAGGCTGACGCAGCGCAGCCCCGCGCGGGACGCGTAGCTCGCGAGCGACACGCTGAGCGCCTCGTCGCCCGCGCTCGCGATCGTCGTCGAGGTGTCCTCGACCTGGGAGACGGCGAGCGCCGAGAAGCGGTCGCGCCAGCTGCCCGTCGGGTTGCGGCGCTCGTCCTTCAGCATCATCCGCCGCAGGCCCAGCTGCTGGCCGAGCGCGGCGGTCGCGACGAGCGGCGTGTCCCCCTCCCCCATCGAGACGAGCCGGTCGCGGGTGATCGGGAGCTGGGACACGAACCGGGCCAGGCCGCGGCCCGTCAGCTTGCCCGGCTTGAGCGCCGCGACCCGGCCGTAGATCGGAGCCACGTTGGCCGGCGTTCCCTCCGCGGAGCACGACGGGCATCCGCCGGGCATCGAGACCACGGGGTAGCGCCGCCGGCACCGCAGGCACTCGAGCGCGTTGGGGACCGCCACCCCGCGAGCATACCCCTTGACGGGGCTGGCTCAGGCGGTGTCTACTAGAGGACAGTGATCTACTGCGTGATCCCGCGGGAGCTCGAGGAAGAGCTCTTGCCCCGGATGCTCGAGTACTACCGCGACAACCCCAACGTCGAGGTGATCGTCGACCGCCGCGCCCGCGCCGGCGACCGCCGCGCGGGCGAGCAGGGAGCCCCGGACGAGCGCCGCCAGATCCGCGACCGCCGCCGCCCCCGCGCGATGGGCACCTTCCCCCGCGCCGAGGCGTTCGACCCCGACGCCTGACCCCACCCCGGGGTCAGACCCCGAACGTCGGGTGAGTCGAGTTCGTGACACTTCTGTTCGGGGTCTGACCCCGAACCGCGGCCCCGAAGGGGGGTCAGACCGCGAGGGCGAGGGTGCCGTCGGGCTCGGCCTGCGCGTTCCAGTCCTGGAACCGGCTGTCGATCTCGGCCACGTCCTCGCCGCGCTGCTGCAGCGTCACGGGCTGCGGGCCGAGCATGTCGACCCGGAACTGGTACCAGGACAGATCCCACACCACCGTGACGACCACCTCGCGGTGGCTGCGCATGACGACGCTCACGCGCGGGTCGCCGAGCGTGCGGGAGATCCCGCACACCGTGCGCGGGTGGTAGCTCTCGTTGAAGAGCTCGAGGCCGGCCTCGACCGCGTCGCGCGGGTCGGCCGGCAGCGCTTCGGGTGAGAACGGCTCCGGAACGCCGCGGCGCTGGCGCGAGCCTCCCAGGAACCCCTTGAGGCCGCGGGGGCGAGTGCGGGCCGACTGCAGCTGGAGCGGCACGCTCAGGGATCCCTCGCGGATCCAGCCGAGGGCGTCTGCCTGGTCCACGCACAGCTCGCAGACGCGGGCGTCGGCTCCGTCCGGGCTCTCGTACGCCACGAGGCGCTCGCCCAGGAGGAGCGTCCGCCCACAGACGGCACAGGTTGTCTCGATGTCGTTCCGGCGGATATCGATCATTTCCCGGGGCTCCGGCAGGGGGGCCACCAAGGGGCCGAGTATACCGGCGCTCCCGGCCGCCCGCGATGCTCGCGGGCCCGAAATCTTGCATTCTGTCGCGCACGATCGGTATTCCGGGTCGTGGAGCAACCTGTAAGAAACCGCCGCATGTGGGCGCAAACGCGCTCCGGGAGCGACGGGAGGCGGTTGCCGGGCCCGGACGGGCGGGGTAGGGTCCCGGCGCTGAAGGGGGGCGACACCACCGCGAAGACGCGCAGACGCATCGCCTTGATCATGCTGATGGCCCTCACCGCGGCCGGCGCCGGAATCGCGCCCGCCGGGGCGTCGGCGGCATCCGTCTCGAGCCAGCGCACGCAGGCGGCGCTCGTGCTGCACCGCATCGAGGTGCTCAACTGGCGCCGTTCGCACCTGCGCACGGTCGCGGCGGGCGTGAAGGAGCACCTGCGCAACCTGCGCGGGTCGATCCGGAACATCGGCGAGGCGATCACCTCCCAGCAGGCCGGCCTCCAGGCCGACCAGGACGCGCTCGCCGCCGCGCTCGTCGGCGACTACAAGAGCGGCACGAGCACCGACTCCGCCGCCTATGTGCTCGCGTCCGACTCGTTCTCCGACCTGATCCAGCGGGTCGATGAGGTGGCCCGGATCAACTCGTCTTCCGCGGATCTGCTGCGGGAGATCCGGGTGGCCCAGCGGACGCTGCGCCGGGAGCGGGCCCAGCTCAGCACGCAGGCAGACGCGCGCACGCGTGAGGTCGCCCGCCTGACGGCGTCCGAGCGGAGCCTCGATCGCGCGATCGCCGATCGCCAGTCCGTCCTGCGGAGCATCGACGCGACCATCGCGGGCCAGCTCGCCGCCGAGCGCTCCCGGCGGTCGGGCCTCGCGACCTCGATCGGCGCCTCGCCTCCTCCCGAGCTGGGCGGGGGCGGCGGCTTCACCGGCGAGGCCAGCTGGTACGGCCCCGGCTTCGCCGGCCAGCGCACCGCCGACGGCGAGATCTTCGACCCGAGCAAGCTCACCTGCGCCAGCCCCTGGCTCGCGTTCGACACGATGCTGCGGGTCACCGACCTCGAGACCGGCCGCTCGGTCGTCGTCCGCGTGAACGACCGCGGCCCCTTCGGCCGCGGCGTGCTCGACCTCTCCGCCCACGCCGCCCAGGTCATCGGGCTGGGTGGATGGGCCGAGGTGCAGGTCGAGATCCTCTAGGCCTGAATAGCCGGTGCCTGGCACCGGGTATGCAGGGGCGACGCCTGGCAGGGGCCGCTCACGCCACCGTGCACCAAAAGGGGTCTGACCCCGTATGGTGTGCCGCTACGCCTTGGCGAGCTCCTTCTCCTTGTTGGCCTCGGCGATGACGTGCTGGGCGACGTGGGCCGGGACCTCCTCGTAGCGCAGGAGGGTCATCTGGTAGTCGCCGCGGCCGCCCGTCATCGACGTCAGGTCGGGGGCATAGGTGAGCACCTCCGCCAGCGGCACCTCGACGTGGATGGTGGTCGAGCCGCCGGCGGGGTCCATGCCGCCGACGCGGCCGCGGCGTGACGTCATGTCGCCGATCACGTCCCCCACGCTCTCGTCCGGGACGGAGATGTCGAGCCGCACGATCGGTTCGAGCAGCACCGGGTCGGCCTCGGCGAACGCCTTCTTGAAGGCCATCGACCCGGCGATCTTGAACGCCATCTCCGAGGAGTCGACCGTGTGGTAGGAGCCGTCGACGAGCGTCACCTTGACCCCGACGACCGGGCAGCGGGCCAGCTCACCCTGCTGCATTGCCTCCTGGATGCCCTTGTCGACGGCCGGCCGGAAGCCCTGCGGGATCACGCCGCCGACGATCTTGTCGACGAACTCGTAGCCCTCGTGCTCCGCGAGCGGCTCGAGCGTGATGTGGCAGTCGCCGAACTGGCCCCGGCCGCCGGTCTGCTTCTTGTACCGGCCCTGGGCGCGGGCAGGCTTGCGGATCGTCTCCATGTAGGGGACGCGGGGCGGATGCAGGTTCACCTCGACCCCGAACCGGCGCGCCATCCGCTCGAGCGTCACCTCGACGTGCATCTGCGAGAGCCCCGCGACGATCGTCTCGCCGGTCTGCGCGTCGCGGTGGACGTCGAGCGACGGATCCTCCTCCTGGAGGCGGCGCAGCGAGGTGTGGATCTTCTCCTCCTCGCCCTTGTGCTTCGGCTCGATCGCGAACGACACGACCGGCGCGGGAAACGCGAGCGGCTCGATCTCGGCGGGCGAGTCGACGTCGGAGAGGACGTCGCCCGTGCCGGTCTCCTTCAGCTTGGCGACGGCGCCGATCGCGCCGTTCGGGAGCCCGTCGACCGGCGCGTGCTCCTTGCCCTGCAGCGAGAGCAGCTGGCCGATCCGCTCCTTCGAGTGCGTGTGGTTGTTCGTGAGCGTCGAGTCCGACGTCAGCGTGCCCGCGAACACGCGCAGCAGGTTGATCTTGCCGCTGTACGGGTCGGCGATCGTCTTGAACACGTACGCGAGCGTCGACGCGCCCCCCACCTCGGGGACGTTGCGCGCCCGCGCCGGCGACGGCAGGCCCTCGACGATCAGGTCGAGCAGGCCGTGCGAGCCGATGTTGCGCGTCGCGGCGCCGCAGCCGACCGGGAACAGCTGCCCCTCGGTCACGAGCTTCTTGAGCGCCGTCGCCATCTCCTCGCGCGTGATCTCGTCGCCCTCCAGGTAGCGCTCCATCAGCTCGTCCGACGTCTCGGCGACCACGTCCATGAGCTTGTCGTGGTACTCGTCCGCGACCGCCTTCAGGTCGTCGGGGATCTCCGCCGGCTCGTCGTGGACGCCGGCGTCGCCGTCGTGCATGTAGGCGACCATGTGGACGAGGTCGACGACGCCGTGGAATTCGTGCTCGGTGCCGATCGGCAGCTCGACGGCCACGCAGCGGCCGGAGAGGCGCGACTGCAGCCCTTCGAGCGTCGTGAAGAAGTCGGCCCGCTCGCGGTCGAGCAGGTTCACGAGCAGGAGCCGCGAGAGCCCGAGCTCCTCGCTCCGCCGCCACAGCCGCTCCGTCCCCACCTCGACACCCACCACGCCGGAGACGACCACGATCGCCCCCTCCACCACCCGCAGCGTCGAGAGCACGTCGGCCTGGAAGCTGGGCTCGCCCGGCGTATCGATCAGGTTGATGCTGCGGTCCCGCCACTCCAGATGGGTGACGGTGGCCGAGATCGACATCCCGCGGCGGCGCTCCTCGTCGTCGTAGTCGGAGACCGTGGACTTCTCGGCCACGCTGCCGAGCCGGTTGGTCGTCCCCGACTCGTACAGGAGCGCCTCGACGAGCGAGGTCTTCCCGGTTCCGCGGTGGCCGACCACCGCCACGTTTCGGATCTTGCCGGTCTCCGTGTTGGGCATGCACTCCTCCAGCTGCGTGTCTCTCGTCGGTGCAGGTCAGATTACCGCAGGCCCTGCGGCCGCCGGGACCGACCTAGCGGAGGCGGTCGGCGGACGCGCGCTCGAGGCTGCCCGACAGCTTGCCCTTGAGGCGCAGGATCGCCTTCGTGTGCAGCTGCGAGACCCGCGACTCCGTCACGCCCAGCACCTCCCCGATCTCGCGCAGCGTCAGCTCCTCGTAGTAGTAGAGCTGGACGACGGTGCGCTCGCGCTCGGGCAGGCGGCCGATCGCGCCCGTGAGCGAGTCGCGCATCTCGGTGCGCGACATCTCGAGCGACGGGTCGTCGGCGTTCGGGTCCTGGAGCGTGTCGATGAGCGCGACGGTGTCGCCGCCGGAGGACGAGATCGTCCACAGCTCGTCGAGCGCCGCCACGGACGAGCGCGAGATCTGGGCCAGGCTGTCCTGGAACTCCTCCTCGGTGATGCCGAGATGGCCCGCGACCTCCTCGTCGGTCGGGGGGCGGTGCAGCTTGTGCTCGAGCTCGACGACGCCCCGCTCGATCTCGCGCGCGCGGCTGCGCACCGACCGCGGCACCCAGTCGAGCGAGCGCAGCTCGTCGATGATCGCGCCCTTGATGCGGGTGATCGCGTACGTCTCGAACTTGATGTCGCGGTTCGGGTCGAAGCGCTCGATCGCATTCATCAGCCCGAGCAGGCCGTAGCTGACGAGGTCGCCCTCATCGACGTGGGCCGGAAGGCCCGTCCCGAGCCGGCCGGCGACGTACTTCACGAGCGGCGCGTACGTGAGGATCAGGCGGTCCCGCAGCCGCTTGTCGCCGGTGCGCTTGTACTCGGTCCAGATGTCGACTGAGTCGGCGGTCATCGTCATGCTCGTGGATGCGCGCTCGCATGCGCCTGCCGCATATGGCGAACGCTCACGTGGGTGTATACCTGGGTTGTGCCGACCGATGCGTGGCCGAGCAGGTCCTGGATGCTGCGCAGGTCGGCGCCGCCCTCGAGCAGATGGGTCGCGAACGTGTGCCGCAGCGCGTGCGGCGAGCGCTCCGCCACCCCCGCCCGCCCCAGCGCCCGCAGGAGGGCGCGGCGGACGTCGGAGGGGTGCAGCGGGCGGCCGCGCACGCTGACGAACAGGCGTCCCGACGGCGCGGCGGCCATCCGCGGCCGACCGCGGGCGAGGTAGCGCCGAAGCGCCGCCGTCGCGGCGCCGCCGAGCGGGACGACGCGCTGCTTCCCGCCCTTGCCGGTGACCCGCACGTGCTCGGCGTCCAGCCGCACGTCCCGAAGGTCGAGGTCGCACGCCTCGGCCGCGCGCAGGCCGCAGCCGTAGAGCAGCTCGATCAGCGCGCGGTCGCGGAGGTCGCGCGGCGACGTGCCGGCCGGCGCGTCGAGCAGGCGCTCCACCTCGGCCGCCGACAGGGTCGCCGGCAACGTGCGCGTCTTCTTCGGCCCCGGCACGAGCGTCGCCGGGCTGCGCGCGATCGCTCCCCGGTCGTGCATCCACGCGTACATCCCCCGCACGGCGCTCAGCTTGCGGGCGGCCGTGGCGGGCGCGTAGCGCAGCGTTCCCAGGTGGGCGGCGTAGCGTCGCAGCGTGCGGGTGTCGGCGTCCTGCGGGGCGATGCCGGCCGCGGACAGCCAGCGACCGAGCTGGCGCAGGTCGGCGGCGTAGGCGCGCAGGGTCGCCGGGGACGCGCCGCGGGCGCGCATCCAGTCGAGGTACGCGGCGAACGGCTCGCCTTCCAGGGGCTCCATCACGGGGCTGGCTACCTGCATCGTGCGGTTCGGACTCTAGAGCGTCTGGATTCGCCGGGGACGGGCCGTGCCCTCCCGCTCACCCCCGCCGCGGCCCCAGGTCGCGCCGGGCCAGATCGGCCATCCACAGGCCGATCGCCCCGGCGGCGAGGGTCACGATCCACTCGCCCGCCCGGCCCGCGGCGACCGCGATGGCGAGCATGCCGACGCAGATGGCGACGAAGAGGATGCCGCGGGCGCGGTAGCGGGGCCGGGCGGTCCGCATGGGGGCACGCTACCGCCGCGGAGGCGGATCAGCGGTGATGCAGGATGGCGAAGCGCTGCTGGGCGACGCCGTGGATGCCGGTGAAATCCCCGCCGACGTAGACGTTGCCCCGCCCGGACGCGAGCGCCCACACCCCGAGCACGCCCGCGGTCGAGTTCACGTTCGGGTTCCAGCGCAGGAGCTTGCCCTTGAACGAGAGCATGAAGAGCTTGTGCCGCTCGACCCGCCTGCTGTGGCCGTGCTCGACGAGCTTCGCGTTCTTGCGCGGCGCGACGTAGTCGCCGTGCATCCCGAAGACGCCTCGCCGCCCCAGGCAGGTGACCGCCTGGATGTTCCCGTCGGTCATGTAGTACCACTTGCGGTGGCCCTTCAGCCCGTACGCGAGCGACGTCCCGCCGGGCCCGCCCTCGGCGGCGTAGAGGCGCTTGCCGCACAGGGCCAGGTCGAGGATGTCCGAGTGCGGGTGGCTCGCCCAGCGCAGGAGCCGGCCGCGGCCCTGGCCGAGCGCGGCGATCTTGTCCTGGCCGGAGTGGCCGTTCACGGACGTGAAGAGGCCGCCGACGATCACCCGGGACGTGCGCGCCGACACGACGATGTCGCGCACCTCGTGGTTCGTCGTGGGATGCCAGCGCGTGTTCACGCGGAAGCGCCCGCCGCGCATGACGAGCTTGGCGAGGTTCTGGCGCCGCCGCTCGCCGACGTGGCCGAAGCTGCCGCCGATGTAGATGCGACCCATGCGCGACACCGCGATCGTGCGGACCGTGCCGGTGATGCCGAGATCGGGGATCCGGGGCGCCAGCCGGCCGGTGCGCAGGTTGAAGGCGGCCAGGCCGTGGCGGGGATGGCCGCCGATCGACGAGAACTGCCCGCCGACATAGAGGAACCGGTGGTTCGGGGAGACGGCCAGGCCGTAGACGCGGCCGTTCAGCTTCGGGTGGAAGGCGCGCCGCAGCTTCCCGGTGCCGGCCCGCTCCGCCGCCAGGTACATGCGCGCCTTCGTGCCGCCGCTGTGGTTGGCGACGACCGTGAAGTTGCCGCCCAGGTAGACCCACCGGCCGGCGCGGACGATGTCGTCGACGCGGCCGAGCTCCTTGTTCGACTGCGTCCAGCCGGGCGCGAGCACCTGCCATGCCCGGACGGGCTCGACGGCGGGGGTTCGGGCGGCCGACGCCGGCTGGGCCGCCGTCACTCCAGACGCGGCGGCCACCGCCGTCAGGGCAGCACACCGGAGCAGCTGGGTGCGCGAGGGCGAGGGCAAGACGGGCGGCACCGTACCGATTCTCCGGCTCGGGCGCGACGGTCCTTCGACTTCACTTACAGAATTTTCAAGCCGTCTTCGCGAACTACACTCGGCGCTCATGACTTCCGCGATCTCCCGCTCGCTCATCGACGACTTCCGCCGGGACGGCGCCGTCTGCGTGCGCGGCGCGTTCTCGGAGGGCGAGGTGCAGCTGGTCGCCGACGGCATCGAGCGCAACCTCGCCGACCCCAGCCCGCGCGGCATCGTGGCCAGCCGCGAGGAGGACGCGGGCCGCTTCTTCGAGGACTTCTGCAACTGGGACCGGATCGGCGAGTACGAGCGGTTCGTCCGCGAGTCGCCGGCGGCCGCGATCGCCGGGGCGCTCACGGGCTCGGAGCGGGTGCGGCTCTACCACGACCACCTGCTGGTGAAGGAGGCCGGGACGGCCCAGCCGACGCCCTGGCACCAGGACCAGCCGTACTACAACGTCGACGGGGCCCAGACCTGCAGCATGTGGATGCCGGTCGATCCGGTGCCGCGGGATGCGACGCTCGAGTTCGTCGCCGGCTCGCACCTCGGCCCGTGGCTGATGCCGCGGTCGTTCATGGACGACCAGGCGAAGTGGTTTCCCGAGGGCAGCCTCGAGGAGCTGCCCGAGATCGACCGCGAGACGGCGCCGATCGTCGGCTGGGCGCTCGAGCCGGGCGACGCCGTGTTCTTCCACATGCTGACGCTGCACGCGGCCGCCGGCTCGCGGACGCGGCGGCGGGCGTTCTCGGTCCGGTTCCTCGGCGACGACGTCGTCCATGCACCGCGCGAGTGGCGCACCTCGCCGCCGTTTCCCGGGCTCGTCGACGAGCTGCCCGCGGGGGCGCCGATGGAGCACCCGCTCTTCCCGGTCGTCTGGGAGACGGCCGCGGTGTCGTAGGCCGCTTGACGATCCCGCGGCGGCGGGCATAGGATCA
This sequence comes from Thermoleophilia bacterium, assembly GCA_025928655.1. Lineage (GTDB taxonomy): Bacteria > Actinomycetota > Thermoleophilia > Gaiellales > JAICJC01 > JAICJC01. The sequence goes on from JAICJC010000044.1 coordinate 17,108, forward strand.
CGGACGTGCCTGGGCCGGGACGCCGGCGGGGTCGGGGCACGAGCGGCCGGGCAGGATGCCGGCCGGGGAACACGGGGCGAGGGGGCCCGAGATCGGATTCCTGAGACACATCGCTGCAGACTCGGTCATGCTCCGGCCGGTCGACCTCCACAACTGCGAGGGGTTCGCGGTCTACAGCTCCGAGCAGCGCCGGATCGGCCGTGTCTCGCACCTGATCTACGGCAGCGACGTCGACACGCCCGAGGCCGTCGCGGTCGTGCGCCACGGCCTCACGGGAACGCAGACCGAGGTCATCCCGATCGGGCGGATCGACCTCATCAACGCGACGACCCAGATCGTCCAGCTGCGCGACGATTAAGGCGTTCGCCTGGGCCACGGGTGTGGGCGCGCTCCCTGCCAATTGACATTCGCCGCGTCCGCCAATTGCGATGGCGGTGTCGATTTCGCGGGCGCCCATTCGTCTTCCCTCCACCCCGGCCATCCGGCCGGTCAGACAACGAGGAGGAGCGCCATGTCCGACGTCACCGTCATGCGCATCGACGAGTTCGACACACCGAACGGCGGCGGCTTCTGCCGCGCCCGCGCCAGCCTCGGCGTGACGGCGTTCGGGATGCAGGTGGAGCAGTTCCCGCCGAACTTCCTCCACCACCCCGAGCACGACCACGCCGACGACGGCCAGGAGGAGGTCTATACCGTCCTTTCCGGCAGCGCCACGCTCCGGGTCGGCGACCGGGAGCACCGGCTCGTCCCGGGCGTCTTCGCACGCGTCGGCCCGGGCGAGCGGCGGCAGATCACGACCGGCAGCGAGCCGGCCCAGCTGCTCGCGATCGGCGGCACGCCGGGCCAGTCCTACACGCCGCCGGCGTTCAGCGAGATCGGCGTCGCGCTGCCCGGCTGAGCGGGCTCTACGAGAAGTCGGGGGCCGCGTCGTGCGGAGCGGCGGCGCGGCCCTTCGGCTCCTCCCACTCCTCCTGTCGCCCGAGCGCCGTCAGGTCGAGGAACGTGTACGCGCCGGCCAGGTACTCGGTGCCGCGGGCGTAGGTCGTGTTCGTGTGGAACACGGCGTCCCCGTCCCGGAGGAAGGCGCTCACCGCCGGCATCTCGATCGGCTGCTTCGCCTGCAGCGCCCATGCCGCAGAGGGGGCACCGTCGATCTCGGCCCGCGTGCGGTAGTTCACCTCGAGCGGGGCGACGGACTCGTCCAGGGTCACGTGGAAGTCGTAGTTGAAGTCGCTCCCGGTCGACGAGTACCACGGAATCGTCCATCCCCGGCGGCGCCGGTAGTCCTCGAGCTTTGCAATCGGAGCTCGTGACACGAGCGCGAACGTCGTGTCACGGGCCTGCAGGTGCGCGATCACGCCGTCGGAGATCTCGTCGACGGAGGCGGTGCAGCCCGAGCAGCCGTGCTCCCACTCGGGGTCGAACATGAAGTGCTGGATGATCAGCTGGCGCCGGCCCTCGAACATGTCCAGGAGACTCACCCGGCCGTCCGGGCCCGCGAAGGCGTACTCCTTCTCGATACGCACCATCGGCAGGCGCCGGCGATCGGCGTTCAGGGCGTCCTGCATGCTGGTGAGTTGCTTCTCACGGGCCAGGAGCTCGCGACGGGCGGCGAGCCATTCGGCGCGGTCGGCGATGTCGGGCAGGCTCATGCGTACCTCCTCGGGGCGGACGGATGCGTCAAGGTGTACGACCCGCGCGGCGGGCGAACCTCATCGGTTCGGGGGGAGGGAGCGCAACCGCTCGTCGAGCGCGCGCAGGTATCCGGCGCGCACCTCGTCGTCGACCGAGTCGGCGGCGTAGGCGATGAACGGCTCGAGCACCTGCATGCCCGTGTAGGCGAGCGTCCCGTGCAGGAGCGGGTGCAGCACCTGATGGAGCTCCCCCACCCGGCCGGCGCGGAACTGCTCGGCCTCGTAGCTCGACGTCATGACGAGCATCCCGCGCTTCGCCCCGAGGAAATCCGACCAGGCCGGCGCATCGGGATAGCGGTAGGCGACCCCGTTCGCGAAGACACGGTCGATCCAGCCCTTCAGCATGGCCGGCACCGAGAACCACCACATCGGCGAGACGAGCACGAGCAGGTCGGACGCGGTGAAGAGCTCGACATGGCGGGCGAGGTCGGCGGCGAACGTGTGCCCGTCCGCGGCGTGCAGCTGCTCGTCCATCGGCTGCAGGCGTGCGGGGATCGCGCGCTCGGTGAAGTCCCGCTCGGACAACACCGGGTCGAAGCCCTCGCGGTAGAGGTCGAGGAGGGATGCGTCCCAGCCGCTGCCCTCGAGTGCGGCGACGGACGTGTGCGCGAGCGCGGCGGCGAACGAGGTGGGCTCCGGATGGGCGAGCACGACGAGTGCCGTGCCCGCGGAATCGTCCCCGCGCGGCATGGCGCGGGATCGTACCGGCGCGGTAGGCTCGACACTCCCGTGGCCGACCACCCGATCATGCGCGTCGCGACCGTCTTCCTGCCCGTCGCCGACCAGGACCGCTCCCTGGCGTTCTTCCGCGACCAGCTCGGCTTCGACGTTCGCTCGGACACGACCTACGGCGAGGGCGTCCGCTGGATCGAGGTCGCTCCGCCGGGATCGACGACCGTCATCGCCCTGAACGGGCCGAGCGACCAGCGCCCCGGCTTCGAGCCGGGGGCCATGGCGCCGTTCTCGTTCGACACCGACGATCTCGACGCGGCGGTGGCCGTGCTGGCCGGCCGCGGCGTCGAGCTCGACGAGCCCATGCGGCTGCCGCCGCCGGTGCCGCCCATGGTCTACTTCCGCGATCCCGACGGCAACCGGATGCTGCTCGTCCAGCGCGACGGCTGAGGACGATCGCCGGCTCAGCGACTCGCGGCGAGCGCGTCTTCCCGCCGCTCGAAGATCGGCACGGAGCCGTCGAACCCGAGCACCGTGAAGAGCTCGCGGGGCGGCGTTCCCGAAGCCACGACGAACCGCATCCGCGGCGGCGTCTCGCGACGGTATGCCTCCAACAGGGCCCCGGCGACGCTGCTGTCGATGAAGGTGGCGTCCGCCAGGTCGATGATGATGACGCCCTCGCCCACCGCGGCGTCGCGCAAGCGCTCGCGGACGAGATCCACGGTCGAGATGTCGTGCTCGCCATGGAACGTGACGACCCGCGCGTCATCGACGCGCTCGATGTCGAGCCATGCATCGGACCGGTTCTCGTTCATCGGTTGCTCCGGGCGCAGGTAGCCCATGTGTGGGTACACCGAGGCCGCGGCGTGCAACGTTACACCGCGCGAATCGCGAGAGCCGGCCCGTTCCTGCTCACCTCGGATCCGGGTGCAAACCGCGCGGCTCGGCGAGCGGATCGTGCGTCACATAGGATGGGCGTGTGAAATACGCGGTGAACGTGACGGGCGACAGGCTCGCGCAGGACCTGTACGACTCGTTCGACCAGGCCAAGCAGCGCGTGCGCGAGCTTGAGTCCAGCCAGTTTCCAGCGACGATCTGCGAGATGCCGGCCGGTCAACCGCCCCCCGGCGCACCGCGGGTCGTCAGCAAATACCGGATCGCGCCCCCCTGAGCCAGCGGCGGGAACCTCCCGGCTCAGGCTCACCACGCGGTCAACGCCGTTGACGCTCTTGGGTGGGCCGCTGAGCTGGGACTCGTTACGGCCTGGCTATCCAGCAGCGACTGTTTCGGATTACCCGCAGCTGCCGAGTGCACGAGCCGATTGCGCTTATTTGCACACGTCCTGGACGGGATTTTGCACACGCCGTGCTGTGCGGATTTACGCCTCAGAGTCTGGCGCGAGCCAGGCGAGACGAAACGGCGCCTTCCAGTCCTCCTGACTCGTGGGGATCAGGTCGACCAACGTCGACCCGTTCAGGATCAAGGAGTATTTCTGCACGAGTCCCCCGAAGTGGTCGATGAAGGCATCGAGCTGGTTGAGAGTCGGCGGCGGCTGGCTGGGTTCCCGATCCGCGTGGGTGATCCGCTGGTCGGCAAAATCGGTAAGCGGTTTTGCGGCCCTCAGGAGCGCTCGTCGGTCGCTGCTGATCACCGCCGCCGGCAACATCGGTGCACCTTCCCCGGCAAAGCTGCCGAACGTCTCGTTCGCCCGTCGAGAATGGTGATCCCGATCACGCGGGAGTGGTGGGTCGGAGAGGTCTGGTCGCCTGCTGGACGTGCTCCGAACGGTCGACCCGGCTTCTCTTAGTGTCCCCGTATGTGGTGTACGGGCGGGTTTCCGTCGCAGCGCAGCGCTCCGTGTGAGAGCTGGCGGAGCTGCGGCGGGCGGCCCGTAGGGCCGCTGGTGGACGCACGGCGGCCATCGGGGTCATCCTCTTCAAGTCCTGACAAGACGATGAAGAGAGAGGAGCTCCCGATGGCCGAGTCCACGATGCGTGGCATGGACGTGATCCGCAAGCAGTTGGTGGGCGGGGATGGTGATCTTGTGCGCGAGCTGGTGAGTGGTGTGGTGGCCGCGCTGATGAGCGCCGAGGCCGACGCGATCTGCGGCGCCACGTATGGGGAGCGCAGCTCGGAGCGGGTGAATAGCCGCAACGGGTATCGGCCGCGGCGGTGGGACACGCGCGTCGGCACGATCGACCTGGAGATCCCAAGGCTGCGCGAGGGCAGCTACTACTCGCACTGGCTGTTGGAGCCGCGCAGCCGCTCGGAGCGGGCGCTCGTCTCGGTGGTCGCCGACCTGTACCTGGCCGGCGTCAGCACTCGCCGGGTGGACAAGGTGGTGCGCCAGCTCGGCATCCAGGGCATGTCCAAGAGCCAGGTCAGCCGCTTGGCCGGCGAGCTGGACGAGATCGTCGAAGGGTTCCGCACCCGCCCGCTGGACATGGGGCCGTACCCGTACCTGATGGTGGACGCCCTGGTCGTCAAGGTCAGGGAGGGCGGCCGGATCGTGAATGTCTGCGTCTGCCACGCCACCGCGGTCAACACGGAGGGATACCGCGAGAGCCTCGGCCTCGATATCGTCACCCAGGAGGACGGCGCCTCGTGGCTGGGCTTCCTGCGCGGTCTGGTCGCGCGCGGCCTGTCGGGGGCGCAGCTGGTCACCTCAGACGCGCATCCCGGCCTCGTGGACGCGATCCGAAGCACGCTGCCGGGGGCGTCGTGGCAGCGGTGCCGCACGCACTTCATGCGCAACCTGCTCACCGCGTGCCCAAGCAGGCCCAGCCCGCGGCCGCCACCCTGGTGCGGTCGATCTTCGCCCAGCCCGGACCACGACCAGGTCGACGAGCAGTACCAGCGCGTCTGTGCCCAACTCGCGGAGCGCTTCCCCGCCGCGGCTGACCTGCTCGAGGACGCCAAGCCGGACCTGCTCAGCTTCGCCGCCTACCCCAAGCCGCTGTGGAAGCAAATCTGGAGCACGAACCCGCTCGAGCGGCTCAACCGCGAGATCCGACGCCGCACCGACGTCGTCAGCATCTTCCCCGACCGCGCCGCCGCGACCCGCCTGATCGGCGCCGTGCTCGCAGAGCAACACGAAGAATGGCTGACCAGCGAACGCCGCTACCTCTCCCTCGACGTCATCACCACCACCCGCCGACTCGTAGAACCCCAAACCCCGGAGGTCGTCGACGTGATCGCCGCATAACCACCACCCGAGGATGACCCCACCCTCATACACCACTTGACGGGACGCGGCCGGCACCTGGACTGCTCTTGCCCGACGCCAGTGCGCTTGCCGGACACCCCGCCTCCGGCCCCTACGTTACTTGCTGTGGGTGCGCTTCGGTCACCCGAAGTGGGTGATTTGACCTCACGCGGGCGCTTCCTCGCGCCTCGGCGATTGACGCCCTGTGACGGCCGGATTAGGCTGGCCTCGTGACCGAGATGTATGAGCCGGGAGAAGTCCAGGTTGCGCTCGAAGACGGCCTTTCGGTCGTCCGCCTGCTTGGTGAGCACGACTTGGCGACAGATCAGATCCTCGCCGCGAGGCTGTCCGAGTTGATCGACTCGGGGAACCCACTGGTGGTCGACGTGTCGAAGGCGACGTTCATCGACTCGACGGTCATCCGCGCGGTGATGGACGCTCGCGCCGCTCGCAAGGTGCCGGTCGCGCTCGTTGTGCCGGAGCCCGTACCAGCCGCGATCGCGAGGGTTGTCAAGATACTGATGGACATGGCACCCGACATGCCAGTGGTACGGACGCGCGAAGAAGCGAAGAAGGTCCTCACAGCGCAGGCGGACTAGGCGACCCGTCGGCGTATTCGTCGTATTGATCCGGCCGCACCGCCTGGGAAGATGCGGGTGTGAGCGCGATCGGAGAGGAACTCGGCCGGCTCCTCACCTATGAGGAACGCCACCGCCGTCTGCTCGCCCGCCTTGCGCTAATCGTCATCGCCACTGCAGTCGTCGACCTGCTCGCAGCCGTCGCGATGTACCTGCTGGAACGCCACGCCAGCGGCACAGAGATCAAGACGTTCGGACAGGCGGCGTTCTTTACGACCGTCCAGCTCCTGACCGTCTCGTCGCAGATCAAGAATCCGCTGACTGTACCGGGCCGTGTGATCGACATCGCGCTGGAACTTTGGGCCGTCACGGTCGTCGCCGGATCAGCCGGCGCCATTGCCACGTTCTTCCAGAGCTCCGACTCGACTTAGCCGTCGATCCCGCCACGTCGGCACCCCTCCGGCAGCGCAGGGCTCGAAGACGGCGGCCTGCCAGATCTCCTCGTCTGAGAAGTGCGACGGGTCGGCATCGGGAAGGCAATCGGGCCACCGACTCGCCGCGACCTCACCGCCGGTGTCGGGGGAGGGGATGGTGCGGAGGACGGTGGTCGCGAGCATGTCGTGCCAGCCGAGCTCACGCGCGATGAGCCAGCCGGCCACCTCACGGCGGACGAGGGTCGGGCCGTCCTGGATACCGTCCTCGGGCTTCGCAAGTGCGCCGATGCCGCCCTCGAGGATCAGCCGGAAGCTTCTGTGGGCACCATGAGCCGCCCATGCCGCGACGTCCAGGATCGGCGCTGACGATAGGACCCGCTGGAGGTCCTCGTGGTGGAGATCGTCGAGCATCTTGCCGAATCGCTATCCGCCAGTAATCCGCCAGTCGCCGCCCACCGCGGGTGGATTGGGGTGGACGCCGGTGGAATCGCCGATCAGGCTGAATCCGTGTAGTAGTACGGGTTTCGGCTTGGTTGACACACAGGGGTGGCAGGATTCGAACCCGCGACCTACGGTTTTGGAGACCGCCGCTCTACCAGCTGAGCTACACCCCTTCGCGGGGGCGCATTCTACCGGCGGTCAGGCGGGGAGCAGGCCGTCCAGGGCGTCCGGCAGGCCGGAGAGGTCGCTCAGCTCGACCGTCGCCCGCGGGTCGCTCGGCTCGCCGAGCCGGTTGATCCAGATCGACGGGAGCCCCATCTCGGACGCGGGAGCGATGTCGTGGAAGCGGCTCGCGCCGACGTGGACGTGGCGGCCGCGCGACTCGGCGTGGCGCTCGTCGAACCGGCGCCAGTGGCCGGGCGCGGGCTTGTAGGAGCCGACGTCCTCGGCCACGATCACATCGGCGAGGTCGACCCCGAGCTTGGGGACGGACGAGGCGATCAGATCGCGGTCACAGTTCGAGAGGATGACGAGCCGCCATCCCCGCCGGTCGGCCTCGGCCAGCGATCCCGGCACCTCGGGGAATGCCGGCCAGCCCGGGAGCGAGTCGGACATCGCATGCACGTCACCGACTCCGAGCTCGCCGCCGCGCTCGCGCGCGAGCATCGCGGTGACGAGGTCGAGCACCTCGCGGTAGGTGCGGTAGCGCTCCGCCTCCACCCCGGGCTCGAGCTCGTGGTAGCGCACGAGCAGGGCATCCGCGTCCCCCTCCCCGAACAGCCGCGCGAGCGTCCCGCGGATGCCCGCGTTCCAGTCGATCAGGGTGCCGTAGCAGTCGAAGGTGGCGAAGCGGGCGGCGTCCATGCGCGGGCCAGGGTATACCGGCCGGCCGGGTCGCGCGCGAGCCAGCCCTCCACCTCGAGCCGGGAGAGCAATGCCGCGGTGCGGCCGGCCGCGCCCGGACCGGCGACCTCGTCGGGGAAGGCGGGCGCGGCGCTCAGCCGGTCGAGCAGGGCGCGCGCCGCGTCGTCGGTCGGCGGCGGATGCAGGACGGGCTCGTCGAGACCGAGCCAGACCGCGAGGTCGGCCTCGTCCTCGACCAGCCCCGCGCCGGCCTTGATCAGCCCGTTCGTCCCGGCGGCGGCCGACGACCCCGCGGCGCCGGGCACGGCGACGACGTCGCGGCCGAGATCGAGGGCGTGGTCGGCGGTGATCAGCGCCCCGCTGCGCGCCCTGGCCTCGACCACCACCAGGGTCTCGGCGAGCGCCGCGATCAGACGATTGCGGGCCGGGAAGCGCCACGGGGCCGGCGCCGTCCCCGGCGGGTACTCCGAAACGACCATCCCGACCTCCAGGATGCGCTCGTACAGACCCCGGTGCCGGCGCGGATAGGCGATGTCTGTCCCGCACCCGAGGACGGCGATCGTCGGCCCGCCCGCGTCCAGGGCGCCGCCGTGCGCCGCCGCGTCGATCCCGAGCGCCATGCCGCTCACGACGGTCACCCCTCCCCCACCGGCGAACGCCGCCAGGCGGCGGGCGATGCGAAGCCCGGCGTCGGTCGGTCGGCGCGCGCCGACGATGGCCACCGTGTTGCCCGGCGCAGGCGGCTGGGCTGCGGTGAGCGCCCCGCGCAGGAAGACGGCGAGCGGCGGGTCGTGCAGGTCGCGCAGCGCCGCCGGATAGGCGAGCTCGTCGACGGTGGCGCATACCGTGCCGGTCTCGGCCAGCTCCGCCCGGTAGGCCCCCACGTCGGCGCGGCGGGCCCGGCGCAGCTCCCGTGCGAGCGACTCCGGGACGCCCAGCCGGTCGAGTGCCGCCGGGGCCGCCGCCAGCAGCCGCTCGGGTCCGCCCGCGCGGCGGGCGATCGCGCCCGGATCGATGCCGGTTCGCGCGCCGGCGATGACGACGCGCAGGGCGGCCTCGGCGCTCACGCTCCCGCCCCCCGGAAGGAGAGCGCCTCGGCCATGTGGTCGCCGGACGCGGTCTCGGCGCCCTCGAGCGCGGCGATGGTCGCGGCGACCCGCCGGGCGCGGTCGGCGCCGCGGCCGGAGAGCAGCATCCCCTCGACGGCGCGGTCGAGCAGCGCCCGGGCGTCGTCGCCGGCCGGCGGCGGCAGCTCGGCGAGGCGGCGGC
>JAICJC010000098.1 GCA_025928655.1 Thermoleophilia bacterium
CGGGTTCCGGCGGCTGCAACCCGTCGCATCGCGGTGTCCTCGGTCGGCCCGATATTCCCGATATCGGGCCTCCCTGCGTCCTTGCGCTGCTCGGGTTTCGCTCGCCGTCGACACCACCAACGTCACCTGACGACCCACTAGCCAATCGCCGGGGCATACTGGGCCCGCCCGATGGCCGTGCCCATCCTCATCGACTGCGACCCCGGCCACGACGACGCCATCGCGATCATGCTCGCCCTCGCGAGCCCCGAGGTGGAGCTGCGGGCGGTCACGGCCGTCTCGGGCAACGCGCCGCTCCACCACACCGTCGCAAACGCGATCCGCGTCCTCGACCACGCCGGCCGGCCGGACATCCCCGTCGCCGCGGGCGCCGACCGCCCGCTCGTGCAGGACCCGTTCACGCCGGGCGACGTCCACGGGCCGACGGGGCTCGACGGGCCCGACCTGCCCCCGCCGTCACGCGAGCCGGCCGCCGCGCACGCGATCGACCTGATCGCGGAGCAGGTGGAGGCGTCGCCGGAGCCGCTGGTGCTCGTGCCGACCGGGCCGCTCACGAACATCGCGCTCTTCGCGGCGCGTTACCCCGACGTGGCCGCCCGGGTCGGCCGCGTCGTCCTGATGGGCGGGGCGGCCGGGTTCGGCAACGTGACCCCGAACGCCGAGTTCAACATCTGGGCCGACCCCGACGCCGCCCGGCGGACGTTCACGAGCGGCCTCGACGTGACCATGGTCGGCCTCGACGTGACCCACCGGGCCCTGATCGAGCCGTCCCACTGCGAGCGGCTGCTGCGGGCCGGCCGCGCCGGCAAGCTCACGGCCGACCTCGTCTCCTACTACGGCCGCTCGCACACCGGCTGGGCCGGCAGCCCCATCCACGACGCGGTCGCGGTCGCGCAGGTGATCGACCCCGGCCTCCTCACCCTGACCGAGTGCCACGTCGACGTCGACTGCGGGCCCGTGGGCCGCGGGCGCACCATCTGCGACCTGAACGGGACGACCGGGCTGCCCGCGAACGCCCGCGTGGCGACCGACATCGTGCCCGGGTTCGGCGACTGGCTCAGCGACCGGATCGCGCGGCTGGACTGAGGTCTACGCGGCGGAGAGGTCGTAGAAGACCTCGACGGCGCGCTTCTCCGGGTCGGCCGACCCCGTCCCGTCGACCTGCCAGTTCGGCTCCTCGGCCTCGATGTTGGAGAACTGGGTCACGTAGCCGCGCATCGCCTCGAGCTTGCGTCCCGACTCGTCGTCCGTCAGGCGGACGACCCGCGGCTGCGTCAGCCGGTCGCCGACCAGACGGCCGATCGACGCCCGCCACTGCTCGTCTGCCTCGGGCCGCCCGTCCGGCCGGACGAAGGTCGGCCAGCCCTCGCGGGTGGAGTAGCAGTAGTCGGTGTAGACCGTGACGGGGACGCCCCGCTCGCGCAGCAGCGCGCCGGCGTCGCGGACGAGCGCGTGGTCGGGATGGCCGATCCCGCCGGGGGAGTACACGTGGCGGACGGCGGGCACGCGCTCGGCCAGGGCGCGCACGATCTCGTCCGGCGGCACGGGCTTCTCGCGATACTGGCCGTCGAGCAGGTCGAGGTGGACGGCGGCGCGCCCGAGCGATCGCAGCACCGCCGCGTCCTCCGACCGCCGGTCGCGGACGTGCGCAGCCGAGTCGGTGATGCCGCACTGGGCGTCCCACCACCCGGGCTCGCCGCCGGGAATCCCGGCGAAGACGGTCGCCACCAGCACGTCGCGCTCGCGGGCGAGCAGCGAGAAGCAGCTCCAGACGGCATCGTCGAGGTGCGGCGAGAGGATCACGAGCGGGGCCGCCGGGTCGACACGGGGTGCGCTGGGCTCCATCCCTCGATCGTAGCTTGCGCTTTTCCAGAACCGCGCGATCGATTATCCTTGTGCGCGGCAGGTGTCAAGACGCGAGGACGCCGGCACGGTTCACGCCGGGCGCCCGCGAACCAGGAGGGGGAGAAGTATGAGCAGCGTGAGTGGTGGGACGACCCGCCGTCGGCTGTTGGAGGGCGCGGCCGGAGTGGCGGCCGCCGGAGTCCTCTCGGGCGCCGGCCCGACGCTGGCGGAGGCGGCCCGGGGGCACCACCATGATCACCGCCCGTTGTGGCAGATCGCCCAGAAGCGCGGCATCGTGTACGGCGGCTCGATCTCGACCTGGATGTACGCCGACGATCCGGCGTACAAGGCGCTCTTCGGCCGCCAGGTGGCGATGCTGTGGCCGGAGGACGACTTCCTCTGGTACCGCTTGCGGCCGTCGCCGACGTCCGGCCTCGACTTCACCTACCCGGACATGATCGTCGAGTTCGCCGAGAGCAACGGGCAGCTCGTGATCGGCGCGCCGGGCCTGGTGTGGGACGAGGGCTTCGGGCCCGGCTGGACCGACGACGACTTGTGGGGGATGTCCCACGAGCGCGCGAGCCACGTCCTCTTCTCGACGGTGCGGGCGATGGTGCGCCGCTACCGCGGCCGTGTGGTGGCATGGATCGTCTGCAACGAGGTGACGGACCCCGAGGGCAAGCGCGGGCTGCGGACGGACGTGCCCTGGTACAACACCATCGGCCCGGGCTACGTCGCCGAGGCCTTCCACCAGGCGCACGAGCAGGATCCGCACGCGCTCCTGATGCTGAACGAGTTCGGGTTCGACACGGTCAACCAGTACGGCGACCAGCCGGTGCCGAGGCAGCGGGCGGCGCTCGAGGTGATCGACCACCTCCTGAAGCACGACGTGCCCCTGCACGGCATGGGCATCCAGGCGCATCTGCTGGCGACCGACTTCAAGCACCGCTTCCACCGGCGCGAGTTCCGCCACTTCCTGCGCGAGCTCGCCCACCGCGGCCTCAAGATCATCATCACCGAGATGGACGTGCTCGACGACGGGCTCCCGCCCGCCATCGGGCCACGCGATCGCGGCGTGGCCGAGGTGTACAAGCGCTACCTCGACACGGTGCTCGAGGAGGAGGCGGTCATCTCCGTCGTCCAGTACGGCCTGTCCGATCGCTGGACGGAGGAGAACGACGACAACCCGCGGCCCGACGGCGTCTCGCGCCGGCCCTGCCCGTGGGACGAGAACCTGAAGAAGAAGCCAGCCTACTACGCGATCCGAAACGCGCTCGAGGGGGCGCCGCACCGGCACGCCTACTGGGTGCCGCCGAAGGCCCGGCACCACCGCTAGCCGGCATGGGGACAGTCCTCGCGTCGCGGGGACTGTCCCCGGCCCGGACATACTCCGCCCATGCCGGAGCCGACGCTGACCGAGCTCGAATCGGGCATCGTGCAGGTGACGATGCCGCTGCCGTGGGCGCTCGACCACGTCCACTGCTACGCCCTGGCGGCGGCGGACGGGTGGACGCTGGTCGACGCGGGCCTCGGCTCGCGCCGGACGCTGGCGTGGTGGGAGGAGGCCCTGAAGGCGCTCGGAAGGCCGGCCGTGACCCGGCTCGTGCTCACCCACTACCACCCCGACCACCTGGGGGCGAGCGCGGGGCTCGCGCGGCTGACCGGCGCCCGGGAGATCGTCCAGGGCCGGCTCGACCGCGCCCTCTCGGTCGCCGGCTGGGAGGAGGCCGACGACGCCGGGTTCGAGCGCTATTTGCGCGACCACGGCATGCCGGCCGACCTGGCCGCCGCATCGACGCGGGCGGAGATCGGCACCGCCGTCGAGCTCGCCGTCCCCACCCGGCTCGTGGACGAGGGCGACCTGGTCGAGGCGGGCGGGCACCGCTGGCGGGTGCTGCACCTCCCGGGCCACGCCGACGGCCACATCGCCCTCCACGACGAGGACGGCCGACGGCTCCTCGGCGGCGACGTGCTGCTCGACGAGATCACGCCCAACGTCGGCCGCTGGCCCGACACCGAGCCGGATCCGCTCGGCCGCTACCTGACGACCCTGCGCCGGCTGGCCGGGCTGGCGCCGGCCGTCGTGTATCCCGGCCACGGGCCGGTGATCCGGGCCGCCGCCGACCGGGCCGCCGAGATCGCGGGCCACCACGACGAGCGCCTCGACGTCGCGGCGGGCGCCCTCGCCGCGGGCGCCGAGTCGGCCTTCGAGACGGCCCAACTGATCTGGAAGGACGAGCCGCTGGGGTTCCACGAGCAGCGCTTCGCCCTCGTCGAGGCGATCTCGCACCTGGAGCGGCTCGCGGCCATGGGGCGGGCGGTCGAGCACCGGCCGGCCCGGTGGCGACCGGCGGGTGAGGAGGCGCGCCCGCAGCGGGCGCCACTATCCTGAGGGCGTGGGCGGTCTGATCGACTCCGGGTGGGCGGCGTGGCTCCCGTCGGAGCTGGTCGCCGCGATGGAGGCGCTCGACGGGAACGCCGCCGGGAAGCGTGCATTCGCGAAACGGCTCGCCAACGGCCCGGACGACGCGGGCCGCGAACGCTGGAGCCGTTTCACCCTCGTGGCGCCGTCGCGGATCGACGTCCCCGCGAGCGCGGACGGCCTGACGCCCGAGGACTGCTGGGCGCTGCTCGCCGACCTGGGGCTCGTGGCGGGCGATCCGCCGCGGCCGGTCGCGCAGCCCGAGCCGGTCGAGCTCGTCCTGACGCTCGACGACGAGCAGCTGCGCGAGCTCGAGGGCGTGCGCATGGCGCGCGAGATCGGCGAGCCGACGACGCCCGTCGACGCCCTGCCGTCGCTCCAGGCCCGGTTCGGGGGCGCCAAGGTCGGCCGCAACGACCCGTGCCCGTGCGGCTCCGGCAAGAAGTTCAAGCGCTGTCACGGGTCGTAGCCGCCCCGCGCCACCGACCGCCCGGAGCTAGTCGGGCTCCCCGGCCGGGACGGGGTCGCCGCGCTCGAACTGCTCCTTCTCCGCCGGGGTCGCGCGCTTGAGCTCGTGCGCCGGCGGCGCCGGCGCTCGCAGCATCGCGACCAGGATCTCGTAGATGACCACGCGCACGCCGAGCGGGAGCCGGTTCTTGCGCAGCGCATGGCCCCGTTTCATGTACCGGTTGTTCGGGACGATGAAGACGCGCTCGACGGGCGTCCCGTAGTGGTCGGCGTAGCGCTTGCGGTCGCCCCGCTTCGCGCCCAGGATGACGATGATGCCGCGCTTCACCTTCTCCGGCATCCCGAGGCCGGCGTAGGCGTCCATGGTGTTCTTCAGGTCGTCGCCCTCGTCGGTGGGGTCGTCGCGCCCGAAGTCGACGACGGAGTCGGCGCTGTTCACGTTCCCCATGAACACGAGCGTGTCGGCCATCTCGACGGCGCCCAGGTTGCCCGGGCTCTTGATGCCGTTCCCGAGGTCGCAGAAGACGCTGTGGAAGCCCTCGGCGAGCTTCTCGAGGCCGACCTTGACCTGGTACGTCGGCACGGTCGTGCGGGCGACCGCCTCGGACGAGATCACGAAGAGGCCCGACTCGCGCGGCCACTCGAGGTTGTCCGCGATGCTCTGGGCGCTCGGGAACTCGCCGCCGCGGTACCTGCGCAGGTACTCCTGCAGCTGCAGCGTGGATCGGCGCTTGATGCCGAGCCGCCGCGCCGTGCCGCCGGGGGAGTCGTTCATGTCGGCGACGACGCAGTCGCGCTTGATCGCGTCGGCGAAGAGCAGGCCGGTGGTCGTCGATCCCGCCGTCTTCCCGCTCGCGCCCTTGCTGTTCAGGAACGCGTAGATCTTCTTCGTTCGGCGCCGGGCCCACAGCTCGTCGCGGGCGGCCCTGTGCCGTCTGCGCAGGCCCGGTCGCAGGAGCCACTCGAGCGCATACCGGATGTGGGCGAGGACGGTGAGGAGCGAGTCGAGGCCGCCCGGAGGCGGCGCCGGATCGGGCTCCGCGGAGACGACGTCGTTCGCGCGGGCCGGCTCGTCGTCGTCCTTCTCGGCGTTCGCGGGCTGCGCCCGTTCGAAGATGGCGGCGACCAGGCGCTCGTTCTTCGACTCGTCCGCCCGGCCCGTGTGTTCGCCGCTGAACCCGAACCGACCCATGTGACCCAACCCTGAACCCGTGCGCGGCGGCTCGCTCATCGCGCGACCTCCTCGGTGGTTGCGCGACGATAGCAGGGGATTTACGGAAAAACCAGCAAACGAATGGGCGCAACAGGGCTCGAACCTGTGACCTTCCGCGCGTGAAGCGGACGCTCTCCCAGCTGAGCTATGCGCCCCCGGCACGGCCGCCGACGCGGCCGCGCAGGTGGGAAGAGTGTACCGGCCGAAGCGAGGGCGACGGTACGGGCCTTCAGAGCTCGACGTCGGTGCCGGCGCCGGCGGCCCGGGCAGCCGCGAGGACGGCCGCCGCGGCGGCCGCGTCCTGGGCGGCGACGCCCACCGACTTGTACAGCGTGATCTGATCGTCGCTCGTGCGCCCCGGCCGGGTGCCGGCGACGAGCTCGCCCAGCTCGGCGTGCACGTGGTCGGCGCTGATCGCCCCGTCGCGGATCGCCCAGCCGATGTCGTTCGCGCCGGCCGGGAAGGGTGCGAGCGCCGCCGCCCGCGACTCGACCACGAGCAGCGACCGGGCCACCGCCGCGGCGTCCAGCTCGCGCCCTGCGCCGTTCACGCCGACCGACGTCACGTGCATCCCCGGCTCGAGCCAAGCGCCCTCGACCACCGGCTCCGGGGAGTGGGTGCAGGCGCACACGATGTCCGCCCCGGAGACGGCCTCGCGATACCCGGACGCGGCCCCGGCGGGGATGCCGAGCTCGGAGCCGAGCTCGGCCGCAAGCGCCTCCGCCTTCGCCCGGTCGCGGCCGGCGACCCGCACCTCGCGCAGGCCGCGCACGCGCGCCAGCGCGCGCCCGTGCGAGCGGGCCTGGACGCCGGTGCCCAGGATCGCGAGGACCGCGGCATCCGCCCGCGCGAGCAGGCGGGCCGAGAGGGCGGAGCCGGCGGCGGTGCGGGCGGCGGTGATCACCTCGCCGTCCATGACCGCCTGCGGCACGCCCGTCCCCGGGTCGAAGACGGCGACCACCGCCACGTGGCTCGGCAGCCCCCGGTCGGGGTTCTGCGGGAACTGGCCCACGAGCTTGGCCGCGAGCGCGCCCGCCCCGGGGACGTACGCCGGCATCGCCAGGAGCGCCCCGCCGACCGGCTCGACCATGGCGGCGTTTCGCGGCGGCACCGAGGCGGCCCCGCTGGAGAGCTCGGCCATCGCGGCCGCGACCGCGTCGACGAGCGCGTCCGGGTCGAGGACGGCCTCCACGTCGCGCCGGGACAGGATCAGCACCGGCGGATTGTCGACGCCCGCCATCCGCCCGTCAACCACGGCCCGGGGAGGCGGTTCACCCGGAAGGGGTACGTCGGCGCGACGGCGCGGCACCGATGCATGCAGCGGCCCGGCCTCGGCCTATGACCCGGATCATCGCCCTCACAATCCTCTGCACCGCCTCGCTCGCAGCCGGCGTCGTCGTTGCGTCGCCGTCCCTCGCGAGCGCGTTCCGGAGCCACCCGCCGCGCGTTCACCATCCCCGCTGGCTGTGGCAGTACTCGGTGTCCGGGCCCGCGTCGGGGAGCACGAACCCCGAGGCGGAGACGTACCCGTCCACGACCAGGACGGCGAAGCACCGCCGCGCAACGCCGCAGGCCCCGTACTCGACCCCCGCCCCGACGACGACACCGGCGGCGACCGGCGACCCGGCCCCGGGCGGGCCGACGACCACCGCGCCGCCGACGACGACGAAGCCGGCCGGCCCGCGCCGCCCGCCCGAGCTCCCGCGGTTCACGCTGCGCAGCGTGGACACGCGCTGCTTCACGGCGCCGTCGGCGCCCGGCGGCTGGCCGTTCGCGCCGACGACCGCGGTGCACCCGATCCGGGGCAGCTTCGACGAGCCGCGCAGCCCCGTGCACATCGGCGTCGACGTCGAGGCCCCGAGGGACCAGGCCCCCGTCTACGCCATGCAGTCGGGGACGGTGCGCCACGTCACCCCCGACCACTTCGACGTCCACGCGGCCCACGGGCGCGCCGGCACCTATCTCCAGTACTGGCACGTCAACCTCGCCGCCGGGATCAGGGCGGGCACGGTCGTGCGCCGGCGCCAGAAGCTCGGCACCGTCAAGGCGGGGATGAAGCACGTGCACATCTCCGAGTTCGTCCCCGGCTGCGGGCTGGTCGACCCGGCCCGCCCGAACGGCCTCCTGGCCGACCCCTACAACACCGAGTGGCCGTCGATCGGCTCGCTCAGCGCCGTCGCCGCCGGATCGCGCGCCTTCGTGCCGCTCAGCCTCTCGCAGGCGCCGGCCGACCTCACCGACCCGTCCCACCCGGTCGACCTGGATGCGCTCTCGGGCACCGTCGACCTGCGCGCGAGCGTGACCGACATGCCGAAGGTGCGGATGCGGCACGACCCGCAGATGCCGCTCGCCCCCGCCGCGATCCGCGCCTACCTGACTCCGGCGGCGAACACGCGCCGGCACCTGACGATGCGCCTGGTCTTCGACGGCTCGAAGCTGCTCCCGAACGGCGCGGGCCTGTGGCGCTACTGGGCGTTCGGCACCTACCGCCTGAACGGCTGCTACTTCACGTCCGACGGGAGCTGCGGGATGCAGATGGTGTGGCACGTCGGCGGCCCGCACGGCTTCGACACGCGCTCCGTCCCCAACGGGTCGTACCGGTACTGCGTCGAGGCCCTCACCATCGCGGGCGTCGACGCCCGCCGCTGCACCCCGGTCACGATCAAGAACTGACGCGCCGGCGGGCACGGTCGGGTCGGGGAACGCCGGCTGGTAGGATCGCCGCCGAGTGACGGCGCGGAATGCCACACACCAGAGGACGGCCACGCCGACCGCTCAGGCCTTTGACGTCCCGGTCGACCGCGGGGCCCTGCGCAGGATCGTGGAGGCGATCTCCTCCGTGGGCTCGCCGGCCGGCCACCGGGCCACCGGGACGCCGGAGGAGCACGAGGTGGCCGGGATCGTCGCCGCGGAGATGCGGGCGATCGGCCTGGCCGACGTCGGGTTCGAGGACGTGCCCGTGGACGGATGGCGGTTCCGGCGCGCGGCGGTGTCCGTCGCCGAAGGGCCGGCCTTCGAGGCCTCGTCGCTCGCCGGCGTCGACGGGACGCCTCCCGGCGGCGTCACCGGCGAGCTGGTCTTCGTCGGCGACGGACGCCGCGACCGGCTCGACCGGCTCGACCTGGAGGGGCGGATCGCGCTCCTCGACTGGCGCAGCCACACCGTCGGCGTGAGCGAGACCGGGCTCGAGCTCGGGCGCCGCGGGGCGGCGGCGATCATCGCGACCTGCCAGGAGGGCGCGGCCCACTTCCAGGGGGAGGGCGCCCTCGGCACCTCGGTCGGCCGGTGGCACGGCGAGGCGCCGCCCATCGTCGTCCTGCGGATGGCCGACGGCGCCGAGCTGATCGCGCGCTGCCGCGGCGGGCGGCCCCGGGCCACGGTGACGCTCGAGGCCGAGAACGACCGCGAGGCCGCGGGCCGCAACGTCGTCGGGGTGCTCGGGCCCGACCTGCCCGGCCCGCCGATCGTCGTCGGCGCGCACCACGACGGCTGGTTCTTCGGCGCCTTCGACAACGCGAGCGGCGTCGCCTCGGTGCTCGCGATCGCCCGTGCGCTGCTCGAGCGCGAATGGAGCCCGGAGCGGCCGGTGTGGTTCGTCACCCACACGGGCGAGGAGTACGGCCGGCTGGACGAGGACGCGCAGTGGTGCGTCGGCAGTTGGCACCAGGCGGCGGTGGCCCATCCCGACTGGGGCGAGACGGTGCCGTTCTTCCTCGAGATCGAGGCGTCCGGGCGTCCCGACCTGCCGCTGCTCGTGCTGGGGCCGCCGGAGCTGCGCCGCTTCGCCTCGCGCTGGTGCCGCCTGGCCGGCCGCGCCGGCATGCTGCCGCGGCGCGGGTGGCGCTTCGCGCGCCCGTCGACCGGGACCGACCAGTGGCCGTTCCAGCTCGCCGGCGTCCCCGGCCTCGCGGTCTTCAACTGGCACACGGACTTCCAGCACACCGACTACCACTCCACTAACGACACGGTCGCCCGGCTCGACTTCGAGCACCTCGAGAACCTCTGCCGCCTGGACGCGGCGCTGCTCGTGGACGCCGAGCGCTCCGGTGACCGCCTGCTGGACTTCAAGGCCCGTGCGCGTGACGTCGACCGGGCGACGGGGACGCTTCCCGAGCACGACCGGCTGGCCGAGGCGGCGGCGCAGTACGCGCGCGCCGGCTCGCGCCGGGCGTTCGCCCGCCTGGCCCGGTCGGGGTTCGCGGTCGACACCCACAGCGAGGCCGGCTACCTGTACGAGCAGGCGGCGCGCGACGCCGACCACCTCGCCACGGCCCTCGCCCGCATCTCGGCCGGCGACCGGGGCGGGGCCGCCCGGGCCGCGTCGCGGGTCGGCTTCAACGGCCTGGGGCGATGGGTGTCCGAGGACGTCCAGCGCCGGGCCGAGCGCCGGTATCAGTCCCCGCGCGGCTCGTGGCCGCGCGCGAGCAGCCCCACCCGCACCCCCAACCTGTGGCGGGAGCTCGCCGCGCTGCGCGGCGAGCGCGGCGCCCGGGAATTCGGGCCGTGGGTGGAGCGCTCGTTCGAACGCCATCTGCGAGAGATGGAGGCCGAGGTCGCGAAGCGCAGCGACCGGCTGGCATCCGCCCTGTCACCGCCCGACCGCCCGCACCGCGATCGCCCCCCGAGAGGAGCCCGATGAACCCCATACGCCGTATCCGCCCCACCCGCGCCGCCTGCATCGCGGCGCTCGCCGCGGCGCTGGCCGGGCTCCTCGCCGGCTGCGGCGGATCGGGGTCGTCGGGCTCGAGCGGATCGAGCGCATCGAGCGGCGACCACCGCGGCGGCACGCTCGTCCTCGACTGGAACGGGATCGGCAGCTCGATCGACACCGCCGTCGATTACGACCAGAACTGGACCCTCCTCTACATGGTCTACGACGGCCTCGTGACGTGGAAGAAGGTCGGCGGTGCGGAGGGCAACACGCTCGTGCCCGACCTGGCGACCGCGATCCCGTCGCCGACCGACGGCGGCAAGACGTACACGTTCACGCTGCGCAAGGGCATCGAGTACTCGAACGGGGCCCCGGTCAAGGCCAGCGACTTCGTGCGCGCGATCGAGCGCGAGTTCACGGTGCCCGGCCCGGTCGGGTCGTTCTACCAGGGCATCGTCGGCGGGGACGCGTGCGCGAAGACGCCGAAGACCTGCGATCTCTCGCAGGGGATCTCCGCGGACAACGCGGCCGGGACGGTGACGTTCCACCTGACCGGGCCCGATCCGGACTTCCTGCAGAAGCTGGCGCTGCCGTTCGCATACGCGGTGCCCGCCAGCACGGCGGACAAGGAGGTCGGCCCGTCCAACCCGCTCCCCGCGACGGGGCCGTACATGTTCGACCACTACACGCCCAACCAGGAGATCCTGCTCAAGCGCAACCCGCACTTCAAGGAGTGGTCGAAGGACGCGCAGCCGAACGGCTACCCGGACGAGATCGAGGTCAAGCTCTCGCTCAGCACGGAGGCCGAGGTCACGCAGATCGAGCAGGGCCAGGCGGACTGGATGTACGACCAGCCGCCGAACGACCGGCTGAACGAGATCGCGAACAAGTATCCCGACCAGGTGCACCTGAACCCGGTGCCGCAGGTCTTCCACATGGCCCTCAACACCCGGGTGGCGCCGTTCAACGACGTGCGGGTGCGCCAGGCGGTGAACTACGCCACCGACCGCAACGCGATCGTGAAGGCGTGGGGCGGCCCGCAGCTGGCGACGCCGACCTGCCAGATCCTGCCCCCCGATTTCCCCGGCTACGAGCCGTACTGCCCGTACACGACGAACCCGGGTGACGGAAAGTGG
Organism: Thermoleophilia bacterium; assembly: GCA_025928655.1. Taxonomy (GTDB): domain Bacteria; phylum Actinomycetota; class Thermoleophilia; order Gaiellales; family JAICJC01; genus JAICJC01. The sequence continues at coordinate 11,736 of JAICJC010000098.1, forward strand.
CACGGCCCCGACCTGGCCAAGGCCAGGCAGCTGATCGACGCGTCGGGGACGAAGGGCGACAAGATCGCGGTGATCTGCACGCCCGACGAGGCCAGCAAGTCGGTGTGCCTCTACTTCGTGTCGCTCTTCAAGCAGCTCGGCTACGACTCGAGCATCAAGGTGCTGAGCGCGGCGGTGGAGTACCCGTACACGCAGGATTCGAGCAACAAGGCCCAGATCAGCTTCTCGTACTGGTACCCGGACTACCCGTCGGGGGCCGACTGGTTCGACGTCGTGGTCGGCTGCAACGGGTTCCACCCGAACAGCACCGCCAGCGCGAACCTGTCGGAGTTCTGCGATCCCAAGATCCAGGCGATGACGGAGAAAGCGATCAAGACGAGCGTCACCGACCAGGACGCGGCCAACCAGCAGTGGGCGGCGATCGACAAGGCGACCACCGACCAGGCGCCGTGGATCGCGCTCTTCCTGCCCCGCCACGTCGACTTCCTGTCGGCGCGCGTCGGCAACTACATCTTCGACCCCAACGTGCTCGTGGGCGGCCCGCTGCTCGACCAGCTGTGGGTGAAATAGCGGAGGACACATGTCCACCGTAGGCTCGCTCGAACAGCCGGTCGAGCCGGTCCCCGAGCTGCCCCAGGGGGGGTCCGCGGGCGCCAGCCCGTGGCGGCTCGCGTTCCGGAAGCTGGTCCGCAACCGGCTGTCGATGGCCGCGCTCGGGCTGTTCGCCGTGATCGTCGCCGTGTCGTTCGCGGCGCCGCTCTACGCCCACCACGTCGCCCACACGGACCCGTTCGCCTCCAGCCTGACCGGGAAGACGGAGGTGAACGGCAAGCGGGTGGATGTGCTCCAGCAGGGCAGCGGCGCGCTCGCGCTCGGGGAGACGCCGATCGGCCCCACCTGGCAGCGGAACTACTTCCTGGGCGCCGACGAGCAGGGCCGCGACGTGGCCGCGCGGGTGCTCTACGGCGGGCGCACGTCGCTCATCATCGGCGTCGGCTCGGCGCTCATCTGCAGCCTGATCGCCGTCGTCATCGGCCTCGCGGCCGGGTTCTACGGCGGCATCATCGACGGGATCCTGTCGCGGATCCTGGACATCATCTGGGCCTTCCCCGTCTACCTGCTGGCGATCTCGATCGCCACGGTGCTCCTGACCCAGGGCCTCTCGATCGGCCCGTTCACGATCAGCGCGTCGAGCCTGTGGCTGCCGACGGCGATCATCGGCGTGATCTACGTCCCGTACGTGGCGCGGCCGATCCGGGGCGCGGTGCTCTCGGTGCGGGAGAAGGAGTTCGTCGACGCGGCGATCGCCCAGGGAGCCTCGGACCGGCGGCTGATGTTCGGCGAGATCCTGCCGAACGTGATCGCCGTGGTCATCGTGCTCCTGCCGCTCATGATCGCGACGACGATCCTGACCGAGTCGGCGCTCTCCTACCTGTCGATCGGCGTGCAGCCGCCCGCGGCCAGCTGGGGCACGATCATCGACGACGGCCAGCAGCTGCTCTACTCGCGGCCGTGGGTGGCCATCGCGCCGGGCGTCATGATCGTGCTGACGGTGCTCTCGCTGAACGTGCTCGGGGACGGCGTGCGCGACGCGCTCGATCCGCGCGCCAAGCTGCGGGTCAAGGGCTGACGGGACGTGCTGGCCTTCGTCGTCCGCCGGACGCTCGCCACCCTCGTCGTGCTGCTCGCCATCACGATCCTGGTCTTCCTGATCTTCTTTCACACGCCGGGCGTCGACCCGGCCCGCAAGATGGCGGGGCGCAACCCGAGCCCCGCGACGATCAGCGCGATCAAGCACGCCTACGGGCTCGACCGCCCGCTGCCGGTGCAGTACGTGATCCTGATGAAGAAGCTCTTCATCTCGCGCGACCTGACGTCGTACACCAACCAGGGCGAACTGGTCGTGCCCACGATCGTCGCGGCGACGCCGGTGACGCTCTCGCTCGTGTTCGGGGCGGCGATCATCTGGGTGGTGGTGGCGGTGGTGATGGGCCTCGCCGCGGCCGTCCTGCGGGGCACGGTCTTCGACCCCATCCTGATGATGATCGCGCTGATCGGGATCTCGATGCCCGTGTTCTGGCTGGGCGAGATGGCGAACCTGATCACCCAGAGCCGCTACCACGACTCGTTCCTCTTCTCCTGGGTGCCGCCGCTCGGCTACACGCCGTTCGCGAGCGACCCGGCCATGTGGTTCAAGCATCTGGTCATCCCGTGGCTGGTGCTCTCGGCGCTCTACATCGGGCTGTACGCGCGCGTGCTCCGGGCGGAGCTGCTCGAGAACGAGCACGAGGACTACGTGCGCACCGCCCGGGCGAAGGGCCTGAGCGAGCGGCGGGTGCTGCTGCGCCACACGCTGCGCACCTCCATGATCACCTTCGTCAGCCTGTTCGGCCTCGACTTCGGCGTGCTCGTCGGCGGCGGCGCGCTGCTGGCCGAGGTGGTCTTCGGGCTGCCCGGCGTGGGCCTGCTCACCTACCAGTCGCTGACGAGCCTCGACCTGCCCGTGATCATGGCGACGGTCATCTACGGCGCCTTCTTCATCGTGGTCGTGAACGCCATGGTCGATGTCGCCTACGCGTGGCTCGACCCGCGTGTGCGCCCCGCCTGATCGGGGTCAGACCCCGAACGGCGGCCGTGACCGTTCCGTTGCAGTGCTGTTCGGGGTCTGACCCCGCCGTGGGAGCGGAGAGGGCGGGATTCGAACCCGCGAACGAGGAACCCCCCGTTACGCGATTTCCAGTCGCGCTCCTTAAGCCAACTCGGACACCTCTCCGGGCCGACGGAGTATGCCATCCGCTTGCTGCACACGGCCGGATTCGGGATAGTAGTGTGGGTAGGGCACGTTCCCCTGGAACCGAAACGAGGTACGAACGGATGGCCGACGACCGCCTTGAGACGCTGCGCAAGGTTTCACTCTTCGAAGGGCTGACCGACCGTGAGCTCGAGGCCGTGGCGAACGCGACCAAGGAGCGCCGGTTCGATACGGGAGACACCGTCGTCGTCGAGGGCGAGGGCGGGGTCGGGTTCTTCGTGGTCGCCGAGGGCACGGCCCGGGTCGAGTCCCGCGGCCAGCGCCTGGGGTCGATCTCCCGGGGCGGCTCGTTCGGCGAGGTGGCGCTGCTCGACGACTCCGGGCGGCGCAGCGCCTCGGTCATCGCCGAGTCGCCGCTGCGCGTCTACGGGCTCACCTCCTGGCAGTTCACGCCGCTGCTCGAGCAGCATCCGTCGATCGCCCTCAAGGTGGCGAAGATGCTCGCCCGCCGGCTGCGCGAGGCCGAGGAGCGCGCGGCCGCCGTCGGCTGACCCGCGCCCGCGCCTGCCTGGTACCATCCCGCCCGACCGTGCTAGGCGGGGAGCTAGCGGTTCCCTGTACCGGCAATCCGCTCTAGCCGGGCTGAATTCCCGTCCCGAGGGGCGGTCGGATTCGGGAGAG
>JAICJC010000020.1 GCA_025928655.1 Thermoleophilia bacterium
CAGGGGGAGACGCCGTAGCCATGGGGGCGGCGGCCGCCGCCATCCCCGCGCGCCCGCCGGCCGAGCGCCGGCGTGCGCGGCGGCGGGGGGCGCTGCGCAAGTACGCCACGGTATTGGCGTTCCTCTCGCCGTGGATCGTCGGCTTCGCGCTCTTCACGGCGTGGCCGATGGTGCTGTCCCTGTACTACTCGTTCACCCACTACGACCTGCTGACCGCGCCGAGCTGGGTCGGGCTCGACAACTACCGCTTCATGTTCGGGATCGGGACGATCCACGGGCAGCACGAGTCCGACCCGTACTTCTGGCGCGCGGTCAGGAACACCGCCTGGATCATCGTGGTCTCGGTGCCGCTGCGGGTCGTGGTCGCGATGCTGACCGCCATGCTGCTCACGCGCCCGAAGCGGGGCGTGAACGTCTACCGGACGCTCTTCTTCATGCCGTCGCTGGCGCCGACGGTGGGAAGCGCGCTCGTCTTCGTCTACCTCCTGAACCCCACGACAGGGCCGGTCAACCGCGTCCTCTCGACCATCCCCGGCCTGGACGCGCCGCTCTGGTTCTACGACCCGACCTGGGCCAAGCCGGCGCTGATCGTGCTCGGCCTGTGGGGCATCGGCGACGCGATCGTGATCTACCTGGCGGGGCTGCTCGACGTGCCCCGCGACCTGTACGAGGCGATCTCGATCGAGGGCGCGAACGCGTGGCAGCGGTTCCGGCACGTCACCCTCCCGATGATCACGCCGGTGATCTTCTTCACGCTCGTGATCGGGGTGATCGACGGGTTCCAGTACTTCGACCAGGCGTTCGTGTCGTCGACGACGGCCGGGTCGTCGCCGGGTGACCCGCAGGGGTCGCTGCTCTTCTACGGCGTCTGGCTCTACCAGCAGGCGTTCACGTACTTCCACATGGGCTACGCGGCGGCGATGGCATGGGTGCTCTTCATCGCCACGATGGCGACGACGGCGATCCTGTTCGCGACGGCCCGCAAGTGGGTGCACTACGGCGGGGGGATCTCGTAGCGGCCGTCGCCCACACCCGCCGGCTCCCGCCCGCCGTCCGGCGGAGGCGGCTCCTGCTCGCGGTCGCGAACCACGCCGTCCTGATCGCGGTCTCGCTGGCGTTCGCGCTGCCCGTCCTCTTCATGCTGCTGACGGCGCTCATGACCGACCGGCAGGCGCTCTCGGCGAACGTCATCCCCCACCCGTTCGTGTGGTCGAACTTCAAGACGGTGTTCACGAGCATCGACCTGTTCCGCTACACGTGGAACTCGTTCCTGTACGCGGGGCTCTCGACGGTCGGCGTCGTCGTCTCGTCGGTGCCGGTTGCCTACGCCTTCGCGCGCATCGAGTGGCGGGGCCGCAACGCCGTCATGCTGCTCGTGCTGGCGACGCTCATGATGCCGCCGCAGGTCACGTCGGTGCCGCTCTACATCCTGTGGTCAAGGCAGTACCACGACTGGACGCACATCCAGTACATCGGCACGCTGAAGCCGCTGATCATCCCCGGCTTCTTCGGCGACGCCTTCTCGATCTTCCTGCTGCGCCAGTTCTTCATGACGATCCCGAAGGAGCTGACCGAGGCGATCCGCGTGGACGGAGGGGGCCACCTCGCGGTCCTTCGCAAGGTGATCATCCCGCTCTCGAAGCCGGCGCTCGCGGCCGTTGCGCTCTTCAACTTCATCTACTCGTGGAACGACTTCTACGGCCCGCTCGTCTACCTGGCCGGGAACACCCAGTCGCAGACGCTGTCGGTGGCGCTGGCGTCGTTCCGCACCGTGCACCACGTCGACTGGAACCTGACGATGGCCGCGGCCCTCGTCTTCATGCTCCCGGTGATCGTGATCTTCTTCCTCGCCCAGCGCGTCTTCATCGAGGGGATCACGCTGACGGGCGTGAAGGGCTAGCCGGAGAGCGGGGACAGTCCCCACCTACGAGCCGGTGGTCACCGTCACGGGGGCGGCGCCGTTCAGCACCCTGCCCGAGCCGTGCTCGAAGAAGTGCAGGCGGGCCGGATCGACCGAGAGCCGCACACGCTCACCGGCGCGGGCGCGGGTGCGGGCGTCGACGCAGGCCGTGCACACCGTCGTGCCGGCGTCGGCCACCAGCGGCACCTGCGCCTCCTCGCCGCCCTCCTCCTGGGGGGTGCGCCCGTCGGCGGAGTCCGAGGCCGGCCGGGCGTCCAGCGTGAAGATCACGTTCGCCTCCGCCCCGAGCTCCTCGACGACGCTCACCGGCACCTCGAGCACCGTCCGCGACTCGTCCCGCCACACGTCCGCGTCCTCGAAGTCCGAGGGCCGGATGCCGACCACCACCGGCCCGGACCGGCCGGCCAGCCCGCCCGGCACCGGCAGCCGGTGCCCGCCGAACACGACGTGGCCCTTCTCGATCGTCGCCTCGAAGAGGTTCATGGACGGCGAGCCGATGAACGCCGCCACGAACATGTTCACCGGCTGTGCGTACAGGTTCTGGGGCGTGTCCAGCTGCTGGACGACGCCGTCGCGCATCACCGCCACGCGGTCTCCGAGCGTCATCGCCTCGACCTGGTCGTGGGTGACGTAGATCGTGGTCGTGCCGAGCTGATCGCGCAGGCGGGCGAGCTCGGCCCGCATCTGCACCCGCAGCTTGGCGTCCAGGTTCGAGAGCGGCTCGTCCATCAGGAAGGCGTGCGGCTCGCGCACCATCGCCCGGCCCATCGCGACCCGCTGGCGCTGGCCGCCGGAGAGCTCCGACGGCTTGCGGCCGAGCAGCGGCTCGAGGCCGAGCACCCGCGCGGCGGCGCCGACCTTCTCGGCCACCTCCGCCTTCGGCCGCTTGCGCAAGCGCAGGCCGATCGCGATGTTCTGCGCCACGGTCATATGGGGGTAGAGCGCGTAGTTCTGGAACACCATCGCGATGTCGCGGTGCTTGGGCGCGAGGTCGGTGACGATGCGGTCGCCGATCACGACCTCGCCGTCGGACACCTCCTCGAGCCCGGCGATGATCCGAAGCAGGGTCGTCTTGCCGCACCCGGACGGCCCGACGAGCACCATGAACTCGCCGTCCGCGATCTCCATCGAGACGCGGTCGACCGCGACCACGTCCCTGCCGAACCGCTTCGTCACCTCCTGGAGAACGATCCGCGCCATTGGCTCCTCCTCACCGTACCGCGCCGTTCGGGGAAAACCGGTCCGCGACCAGGGTCTCGCGCAGCTGCGCGCCGGCGCCGTCGGGGGCAGCCAGCTGATCGAGCGCGAGCAGGGCCGCCCCGACGATCGGGAGATCGTCGACGACCGTGATGCGGGCCTTCGGGGCGCAGGCGCCCACGCGCTCCTCGAGCCGGCCCATGAAGACCGGGCTGCGTGCGCGGGCCACGCCGCCGCCGAGCACGACGTCGGCGTCGGTGCGCAGCAGCCGCAGCCGCCGCAGGGCCGTGCAGACGAGCACCGAGGCCTCCTCGGCCTGGCGCTCGACGATGCCGACCGCGACCGGGTCGCCGTCGTTCGCCGCGGCGAGCACGACCGGGGCGAGGTCGTACAGGCGCGAGCTGTCCAGCTTCCCCGTGTGCAGTCCGACCATCACCTGCCGCGGCGTGCGCAGGCCGAAGTACGCGGGCACGGCCCGCTCGAGCACGCTGTGCGGGCCGCGGCCGTCGCCCGCGCGCACGCAGGCGCCGACGGCCTCGATACCGATGGTCGCGCCGCCGGCCCAGTCGCCGGAGATCAATCCGAGCGCCGGGAACCGCACCACCCGCCCGTCCGGGCCGACGCCGGTGCAGTTGAAGCCCGCGCCGCAGACAACGGCGACCCCCCAGCCGCGCGTCGCACCCGCCCGCATGACGGCGAACGTGTCGTTGCGCAGCACCGGGTCGGGCACAAGACCCAGACCCCGGAGCGAGCGCAGTATGCGGCGGTCGTCCGCCGGCAGGTCGGCGCCGGCCAGGCAGAACACGCCGGCGTCCGCCACCGGGAGGCCCTCGATGCCCGCCTCTGCGGCGGCCGCGCGCACCGACCGCTCCAGGGCGGCGACCGAGCGTTTGTGGTCGGCCGGCGTGAACGACGCGCCCGGGCCCCGGTGCGTCCCCAGCACCCGGCCGCTCTCGTCGAGGATGGCGACGTCCGTCTTCGAGTTGCCACCGTCGACCGCGACGACCCGGCGGCCGCTCACGCCGTCACCTCGTCCAGCCCGACGAGGCTCGCGCCGCCGGCGGCGAGCCCCTCCAGGATCGCCGGCAGCGCCGCGATCGTCGCAGGCGGCCAGCTGTGGAGCAGGACGACGGCGCCGTCACCGTGGGCGAGCGCGCCGTCGATCACCAGCCGTTCGAGGTCAATTGGCGTTCGCTGTGGACGCCAATCGTCCGGCTCGACGTCCCAGTGGTGGTTGCGGTATCCGGCCCGCTGCACCGCGGCCAGCACCCGCTGGTCGTCATGGCCGTCGCCGAACGGGCACCGAAACCACGGCCGCGGGTCGACGCCGGCGTGCTCGCCGATCGCCTCCTGCGCCTCGGCGAGGTCGCGCTCGATCCCGGCGTCGGTGAGGAGGCTCATGGGAGCGTGGTGGTGGGAGTGGTTTCCGACCAGGTGGCCCTCGGCGGCGATCCGGCGGGCGCACGCAGGGTAGGCGGTCGCCCACCGGCCCTGGAGGAAGAACGTCGCCCGGACGCCGGCCCGGCCCAGCACATCCAGGATCCGGTCCTGCACGTCGGGGGTCGACGGATGGCTCCAGTGCTCGGTGTCGAAGGTGAGCGCCACCCGGGGGCTACTCATGCGTGGTCACCTTGGAGGCGATGGTATAGGTGCCCGGCGCGAGGCCGCGACTGCGCGCGAGCGCCCAGGAGAGCAGCTGGACGGGCACGATCGAGACCGCCGAGCTGATCCCCTCGGCCAGCTCGCCGGTGGCGATGCCCGCGGCGCCGTCGGGCGCGGCGCCGTCGGGCGAGATCACGAGCACGCCCGCGCCGGCGGCGACCAGCTCGCCGGCGAGGCGGATGTCGAGCGACCGCGTGGGCGCCTCCGAGGCGAACACGATGGCGGCCAGCTCCGGGCCGGCGAGCTCGAGCGGCCCGTGCCGGAACTGGGCCGCCTGGAGCGACTCGGCGGGGAAGCGGGCGGCCTCCTTCAACGTTAGCGCCCCCATCTCGGCGGCGGCGCGCGACTCGCCGCGGCCGAGCAGCGCGAGCACGGGCCGGTCGCCGAGCCACCCGGCCAGCGACCGGGCGGTGTCCTCGGGGTCGGCCAGCAGCCGCTCGGCGGCCTCGGCCGCCGCCTCGGCATCGGCGGCGGGCGCCGGCTCGCGGCCGGCCAGCGACCGGGAAAGGGCCGCCATCACCACCAGCGTGGCCGCGAAGGTCATGGTCGACGGGCCGTGCTCCTCGCCGCCGCGCGTGTCGAGGTTGCGGTCGGCCAGGCGCGCCAGCGTGCTCGCGGGCCCGTTCGTGACGGCGGCGATGAACGGCCGCTCGCCGCGGTCGCGCAGCTCGCGCACGACGCGGACCGTCTCGGCGCTCTCCCCCGACTGGCTCACGCACACGAGCAGCGTCTCCCGCCCGAGTGCGTCGAGGCGGAAGTGCAGGAGCTCCGCGGCATCGACCATCGTCGCGAGCACGCCGGCGGCGGCCAGGCGGGTGGCGGCCGGATAGCACGCGTCGTAGGAGCTGCCCATCCCGGTCAGGACGACCCGCTCGCGCACGCGCAGCTCATGGCCGAGGGCGGCGACGACACCCGCCTGGTCGGCGGCCGCGGCGGCCGCCCTGCGGATCGCCTCGGGCTGGCCCGCGATCTCCGTCATGAATATGTCAGGAAAGTTTCCTAACGAATGCACTGCCATAGATTACAATCTCGCGCCGTGGGTGAGAACCCCAAGATCGCGGTCGTCGGCGGAGGCAGCACCTACACCCCGGAGCTGATCCAGGGGCTGGGCCTGCGGGCGGCGCGGCTGGGCATCGGGGAGATCGCGCTGCACGACATCGACCAGGGCCGCCTCGACGTGGTCGGCGGCCTGGCGGAGCGGATCCTGCGCCGCCAGGGGTTCACCGGACGGCTGCTGTCCACGACCGACCGGGCCCGGGCCATCGACGGCGCGGCGTTCGTGCTCGTGCAGCTGCGGGTGGGCGGCCTGGCGGCGCGGCTGAAGGACGAGACCATCCCGCCCCGGTTCGGGTGCCTGGGCCAGGAGACCACCGGCGCGGGCGGCTTCGCCAAGGCGCTCCGCACGGTGCCCGTCGTGCTCGACATCGCCCGCGACATGGAGGCGGGCGGGGCCGACGGCGCCTGGCTGCTCGACTTCACGAACCCGGCGGGGCTCGTCGCCCAGGCGCTGATCGACGCCGGCCACCGCGCGATCGGCCTCTGCAACATCCCGATCGGCTTCCAGCGCCAGCTCGCCGACCGGCTCGGCGTGACGCCCGACCGCGTGACCCTCGAGCACGTGGGCCTGAACCACCTCTCCTGGGAGCGCGGCGTCCACGTCGACGGCGTCGATCGCCTGCCGGGGCTGATCGAGACGTTCGCCGACCAGCTGGGCGAGGACGTCGACATGCCGGGCGACCTCGTCCGGCTGCAGGGGGCGATCCCCTCCTACTACCTGCGCTACTTCTACTTCCCGGAGCGCACGCTCGCCGACCAGGCCGACCACCCGACCCGGGCCGAGGAGGTGATGCGGATCGAGGCCGACCTGCTCGAGATGTACCGCGACCCGGCGCTCGACGTGAAGCCGAAGCTGCTCGAGAAGCGCGGCGGCGCCTTCTACTCCGAGGCCGCCGCGATGCTGCTCGAGTCGCTCGCCACCGACCGCGGCGACACCCAGGTCGTGAACGTCGGCAACGACGGGGCGATCCCGAACGTCGACGCCGGCGCCGTGGTCGAGGTGCCGTGCCGGATCGACGCCGCCGGCGCCCATCCGCTGCCCCAGCGCCCGCTCCCGCCCGACATGCTCGGCCTCGTCGAGGAGGTGAAGGCCTACGAGCGCCTGACCGTCGCGGCGGCGATCTCGGGCGACCGCGACACGGCCGTGCGGGCGCTGATGGCCAACCCGCTCGTGCGCAGCTTCGACACGGCCCGTCCCCTCCTCGACGCGCTGCTCGAGGCCCACCGTGAGCACCTGCCGCAGTTCTTCCCCGGTAGGCTGCCGTCATGACGGTCGCCGAGCGCCGGGCGCGGTTCCGGGAGCTCCACGCGCGGGAGGGCATCTTCGTGATGCCGAACGCGTGGGACGAGGGCTCCGCCCGGCTGCTGGCGTGGTCGGGCTTCGAGGCCGTCGCGACGACGAGCGCCGGGTTCGCCTGGACGCTCGGGCGCAACGACCAGAACGTCACGCTGGACGAGCTCGTGACGCATGTCGAGCGGCTCGCCGCGGCGACCGACCTGCCGCTCTCGGTCGACAGCGAACGGCTCTTCGCCCCCGACCCGGAGGGCGTGAAGGAGTCGGTGCGCAGGCTGGCGGCGGCGGGGGCCGCCGGGTGCTCGATCGAGGACTGGGACCCGGCCTCCGGCCGGATCGACGCCGTCGGCGTCGCGGCGGAGCGGGTCAACGCCGCCGCCGCGGCGGCGCACGAGGACGACCCGATGGTGCTGACCGCGCGGGCCGAGAACCACCTCCACGGCGTCGACGACCTGGACGACACCGTCGCCCGCCTGGTCGCCTACGCCGAGGCGGGGGCGGACGCCGTCTACGCGCCGGGCCTGACCGACCCGGCCGACATCCGGGCGGTCGTCACCGCCGTGGGCGTGCCGGTGAACGTGCTCGCGCTGCCCGACGCGCCGCCGGTCACCGAGCTGGAGGCGCTGGGCGTGCGCCGCGTCTCGACCGGCTCGCTGCTCGCAAGCGCCGCGTACGGGGCGCTGCTCGCGGGCGCGCGGGAGCTGCGCACCCGCGGCAGCTCGGAGTACGGGCGCGCAGGCCTGCCGCCGGACGTGCGCACCGCCGCGTTCTGAGTGCGACAGCGGGTGGGGACTGTCCCCGGCTTCGGTGGGGACAGTCCCCGGCTTCGGTGGGGACAGTCCCCGGTTCGCGGGGACAGTCCCCGTTCGCACGGGCCTCAACACGCGGCCCGCCCGCCCGATAACCCGGATGTGAACACCCACCGCGTCCGCCGTCTCGGCCTCTTCCTGCTCGCCTTCTTCCCCGCCGTCGGGTACACGCTCGTGCGCACGGACACGGTGCCCGTCGCGGGCGCGTTCGTCTCACCGCCGACGCACGTGCTCGCCGTGGGCGGCGCGGCGCTCGCCGCACTGCTCGCCGCGATGCTGATGGTGCGGGTCGCGATGCGCGAGAACGACATCCGCGGCGGCCTGATCGGCGTCGGCTTCCTCGCGATGGCCGGGCTGCTCATCATCCACGCCTCGGCGACGCCCGGGTTCATCCTGGGGGAGTACGGGCGCAACGCCACCATCGGCCTCGCCGGCGCCCTCGCCGTGCCCACGGGGGGGATCCTGTTCGCCGTCGCGCTGCTCGTCCCCGTCCGCGTGATGGACGCGCCCCGCCGCATCCTGCAGGCGACCGCCGTCACCGTCACGACGCTCCTCGTGTTCGGCGCGATCGGCCTCGGGCATCCCGCCCTGATCCCGCTGATCCCGGTCAACGTCTCGCCCGGCGTCTACATCCTGCTCACTCCCGCGTGCGTCGTCTACGCCTGGCTGGCGTGGCGGACGTGGCAGACCTACCTCCTCACCCGGCGCCCGAGCGACGCCGTCGTCGCCGTCGGCCTCGTCTGGCTCGGCACGTCGATCCCGACCTACCTGCTCTCGCCGGTGTGGTCGTGGACGTTCTGGGCCGGCCACGGCCTCGAGGCGTCGGGCTTCCTGGCGGTGGCGGCCGCCGTCACCCGCGACCTCACCCGGCGCGCGCCCACCTACGCGCTGCGCCGCCGCACCCGGGCGCAGGACCTGCTCGACTCCGAGTCCGAGCTCCTGGGCGGCTACGTCAAGTCGCTCAAAGCCGACCTGCACCACCACGATCCCTCGACGCTCGTCCACTCGCAGAACGTCGCCATGCTGGCCGTCGCGGTCGGCGAGCAGCTCTCGCTCCCGGCCCCGGCCCTGCGGCGGCTGGCCGTCGCCGGGCTGCTCCACGACATCGGCAAGCTGCGCATCGCGCCGGAGATCCTGAACAAGCCGGGCAAGCTGACCGACGACGAGTACGGGACGATCAAGACGCACCCCCAGGCGGGCGCGAACATCCTCTCGCGGGTCGGCAGCTTCGAGGAGGAGATCCCGATCGTGCTCGCCCACCACGAGCGCGTCGACGGCCGCGGCTACCCGCACGGCCTCGCCGGAGAGGACATCCCGCTCGAGGCCCGGATCCTCTCGATCTGCGACGTCTTCGACGCCCTCACGAGCTGGCGCGCCTACCGCGAGCCGTGGTCGCACGAGCGCGCGCTCGACCTGATCAAGTCGGACACCGGGACGGCCTTCGACCCGGCCTGCGCCGCCGCGCTCCTGGCCGTCATCGGCGCCGACGCGGCCGCCGGCATCGCCGCGTAGACCACCAGCGCTCACCCCGGCGGGCGTCTGGTTGACTACGGGCGTGGCAACGTCCGCGGCGATCGACAGCATCTCGCGATCGCAGCATCGCCGCGGCCAGACATACGTCGCCCTCGCCGCCCTGGCCTGGTCGACCGCCGGCGTGCTCCAGCGCGAGCTGCACGTCGGGCTGGGGACGCAGGTGGCGGGGCGGGCGCTGTTCGCCTTCGTGGCGCTCGCGCTCTTCGTCGCCGCGGGACAGTGGCGCGACCCGGCCTCCCCCATGCGCGGGAGCGGTTGGGCGATGGTCGGCGTGAGCGTCTCGACCGCCCTCGCGTCGGGCTCGTTCATCGTCGCCCTGAACTACTCGACGGTCGCGAACGTGCTCTTCCTGCAGGCGGCGGCGCCGATGGTGGCGGCGCTGCTCGCGTGGCTCATGCTGAGCGAGCCGGTGTCGCGGCGCTCCTGGATCGCCATGCTGATCGCGCTCGCCGGCGTCGGGGTGATGGTCGGCGCGCCCGGCAACGGCGGGATCCTGGTCACCCTGCTCACGATCGTGATCCCGCTCTCGTTCGCCGTCAGCATCGTGATCACGCGCCACCACCGGCACATGTCGATGGCGCCGGCCACCGCCCTCGCCCAGATCCTGATCCTCGTCTGCGCGGCCCCGTTCGCCCATCCCGGCTCCGTGAACGAGAGAAACCTCGTCCTGCTGATCCTGCTCGGGGCGGGCCAGATCGGGCTCGGCCTCGCGCTGCTCTCGATCGGGGCGCGGCTGCTGCCGGCCGCGGAGATCGCCACGATCACGCTGCTCGAGGTCGTGCTGGGCCCGCTGTGGGTGTGGATGGCCGTGTCGGAACGGCCCGCGTCGGCAACGCTCGTCGGCGGGGCGGTCGTCACCGCCGCCGTGCTGCTTCAGGCGAGCGCCGAGCCGCCCGCCCCGGCGGCCGAGATCAGCCCGCCCCCACCGTGACGGCACCGCCGGGCCCACCGCTCGGCGCCCACCGGGGTCCGACCCCGAACGTCGGGCGTTGCACATCTGGGGCCGTGCCGTTCGGGGTCTGACCCCGAGGTGGGGCCTCAGTCCGCAACCACCTTGAACGAGCCCAGGGAGGAGTCGGTGGCGTAGGAGATCCTGGCGCCGTGCGCCGCCTCCGTCCGCAGCCGCTCCCACAGCTCCGCCCCGATCACCTCGCCCGGCGCGAGGGCGGGGATCCCGGGCGGGTAGGGCACCGCGAACTCGGCCGCGACCCGGCCGACCGCGTCCGCCGCGGCGACCCGCTCCGTGGGCGCGAACGCCGCCTCGCGCGGCGTCATCGCCTGCTCCGGGTTCGTGCGCCACGAGGTCGCCACGGGGGGCGGGTCGCCGACGCTGCCGCGGTGCTCGTCGACGGCGGCGCGCAGGATAGGAACGAAGGCGTCGACGCGGCTCGCGTCGTCGCCGACGGTGATGTGCGGGATGAGCACGCGCCGGTCGGCACCCTCGACCTGGACGCCCCGTGCCCGCAGCGAGCGGTCGACGGCGATGCCGTCGGCGTGCGCGCCCGCCAGGTCGACGACGAGCTTCAGCGGGTCGCGGGCCAGCACGGACGGATGGCCGAGGACGGCGTCGTCGCCGATCACCCGCAGGCCCTCGATCGTCTCCACCCCCTCGCGCGCGCGTGCGTAAAGCTCGACCGCGGCGCCGATCAGCCGTTCGCCCTCGGCCTGCATCCACGCCCGGGTCTGGTCGATCGTGCTGTAGATCATGGCCGACGGGCTCGTCGTCAGCAGCATGTCGAAGGCCGCGCCCAGCCGCTCGAGGTCGATGCGGCCCGTGTCGCGGGCGAGCAGCAGCGCGCCGGGCGTGAGTGACATGAGCGTCTTGTGCGTGCTGAGCGCGATGGCGTCGGCGCCGAGCGCGAGCGCGTTGCGCGGGACGCTGCTCGCGAAGCCGAAGTGGGCCGCCCAGGCGTGGTCGCAGACGAGCGTCACCCCGCGCGCGTGGCAGGTCTCGGCGATCGCGGGCAGGTCGGAGAGGACGCCGACGTAGGACGGCTCGGTCAGGATCGCGGTGCGGATGCCCGGCTCGGCGTCGAGCGCTGCGGCAACCCGGCCGGCCGGCGTCCCGAGCGGGATGCCGAGCTCGTCGGAGACGTCCGGCGAGAGCCACACCGGCCGCGCCCCGGCCAGGATCAGGCCGGAGTAGACCGACTTGTGGCAGGTGCGGTGGACGAGCACCGGCTCCCCCGGCCGGGTCGTCGCCAGGCAGAGCGCCTGGTTGGGGTGAGTGGAGCCGTTGTGGCTGAACCGGCACATGTCGGCCCCCCACGCCGCCGCCGCCAGCGCCTCGGCCCGTTCGAGCACCTGGTGGTCGTTGCGCAGCGTGTCGGCGCCGCCGTGGTGGGGGATGTCCGAGAGCAGCAGCGACCCCTCGCCCACGAGCGCCGGGTTGCGCTTGTGCCCCGGGGTCGTCATGGGCGTCGGGACGTCGCGCAGGTAGGCGGCAACCGCGTCGGCGAAGGGGGTCTCGGTCATGCCGGGCGAGTCTACGCGCCGGCGGTTGCACCCGGCCCGGGCAACCCGCGATGATCCGCCTCCATGCCGCAGACGATCCCGGAGCTGTTCGACGAGGCGGTCGCCGCGGCGCCCGACAAGGTCTGGCTCGTTGCCGGGGACGAATCGTTCACCTATGCGGAGGCGCGCGCCCGGATCGGGCGAGCGGCGGCGGCGCTCCGCGCGGCCGGCCTGCGCCCCGGCGAGCCCGTGCTGGCGACCATGCGAAACACGCCGGACCACCTCTTCACATGGCTCGCGTCCGCCTACGCCGGCACCATCCTCGTCACCGCCAACCCGCGCAGCGCGGAGGCCGAGCTGGCGGGGCTGGTGGGCCAGGTGCGGCCGCGGCTGGTCGTCTCCGACGCTCCGCTTCCGGGCGCCGTCGCGGTCGAGCGCCTGTTCGAGGAGGAGGCGGGATTCGACGGGACCGGGCCCGCCGGGCCGGACGACGCCGCCGTCCTGATCCCGACATCGGGGACGACCGGCCGATCGAAGCTCGTCACGCAGACCCACCGCGCCTACGTGATGGCGGGCGAGGGCTTCCCGTGGTGGATGGAGCTCGGCCCCGACGACCGGCTGATGACCTCGCTCCCGCTCTTCCACATCAACGCGCCCACCTACTCGATGCTCGGGTCGGTCGCCGCCGGCGCCAGCCTGGCGCTCCTGCCCGGCTTCTCCGCCAGCGGGTTCCTGGCCTCGGCCCGGAAGCACGGCGCGACCGAGTTCAACGCGATCGGGGCGATGCTCGAGATCCTGATGCGCCAGCCCGAGCGCCCCGACGACGCCGACACGCCCCTGCGCCTGTGCTACACGGGGCCGGCGCCGCCGAAGGAGCGCCACCTCGAGATCGAGCGCCGCTTCGGCCTGCGGATCGTGTGCGGGTACGCGATGTCGGAGACGCCGTACGGCACGATCTGGCCCCGGCGGACGCGCCCGTTCGGGACGCTCGGGAGCATTCGCCAGCACCCGACGCTGGGCGTCGTCAACGAGGGCCGGGTGATGCAGGACGGCGGCCCGGCCGGGCCGGGCGAGGTGGGCGAGCTCGAGCTGCGCAACCCGGCGGTGATGAAGGGCTACTGGGGCATGCCCGAGGAGACGGCGAAGGTGCTCTCCGACGACGGCTGGCTGCGCACGGGCGATCTGGTGACGGACGACGGCGAGGGCACCTACACGTTCGTCGGCCGCGTTAAGGAGGTGATCCGGCGCCGGGGCGAGAACGTCGCGCCCGCCGAGATCGAGGAGGCGCTCGTCGACCATCCGGCCGTGTTCGAGGCGGCCGTCGTCGGCGTGCCGTCCGAGCTGTCCGAGGAGGACATCAAGGCGTTCGTCGTCCTCCATGACCCGGCTGCCGACCTCGCCGCCGTGCGCGACCATGCGGCGGGGCTGCTCGCGCCGTTCAAGGTGCCGCGCTACATGCAGGCGACGGCCGAGCTCCCGCACACGCCGACCGGCCGGGTGGCCAAGCATGAGATCACCCGCGAGCGCACGCCCGACGAGATCGACTTCGAGAGGAGAGCATGAGCACGAGCGACTGGCTACGCACCGACATCGGCACGACCACCGCCGACGCCATCACCATCCGCGGGCACGACCTGGCCGGGGAGCTGATGGGCCGGGTCACGTTCACCGAGCTCGCATTCCTGCTCGTCCAGGGCCGGATGCCCGCGGAGGGCGAGACGATGCTGCTCGACGCGGTGCTCGTCTCGCTCGCCGACCACGGCCTCACGCCGACCGTGCTCGCGGCGAGGCTCACCTACACCGGCGCACCCGAGTCGCTTCAGGGCGCCGTCGCGTCGGGGCTCCTGGGCGCGGGGACGGTGTTCCTCGGCGTCGTCGAGGACGCGGCCGTGTTCCTGGCCGGCATCGTCGCGGGGTCGCAGGGCGACGTGGACCTGAACGCGGCGGCCGATGCGGCGGTCGCCGCCAGGCTGGAGTCGGGCCGGCGGGTGCCCGGCCTCGGCCACCCCATCCACAGGGTCGAGGACCCGCGCACGCCGCGCATGTACGCGATCGCCGAGGAGGCCGGCGTGCTCGGGCCGCACCTGCGCGCGCTCGAGCTGGTGGCGGCCGCGGCGGCGAAGCGGACCGGCCGCAGCCTCCCCATCAACGGCGCCGGCGCGGCGGGGGCGGCGCTCGCCGACATCGGCTTCGCGCCCGAGATCGTGCGCGGGTTCGCGCTGCTCGCGCGCACCGCGGGCGTCGTGGCGCACCTGGCGGAGGAGATGGAGCGGCCGCTGGGGATGCCGCTCTTCCGCTACGTCGACGAGCGGCTGGCGGAGGGACGGCGGTGAGCGGCCGGGTGCAGGGCAAGACGGTCGCCATCACGGGCGCGTCCTCCGGGCTCGGCCGGGCGATGGCGCTGCGGTTCGCGGCGGAGGGCGCGCACGTGGTGTGCGCCGACGTGCGCAGCGACCCGCGTGAGGGCGGCGAGCCGACCGTCGACGTGATCGCCGCGTCCGGCGGGAGCGGCGAGTACGTCGAGGCCGACGCGTCCCGCTGGGACGACATCGACCGGCTCGTCACGACGGCCGCCGCGCACTCCGGGCGGCTGGACGTGATGGTGAACAACGCCATCGTCGCCGGCCCCCACTCCAAGGGCCTGCTCGAGACGGAGGAGGACGACTGGGACGCGATCATGGCCGTCGGCCTGCGCGGCGTCTTCCTGTGCTGCAAGCGGGCCGTGCAGCAGATGCTGACCCAGGAGCCGGTGGCCGAGGCCCGTGGCCGCATCATCAACCTGTCGTCGCAGCACGGCATGATCGGGGCGCCCGGGCACGTCGCCTACTGTACGGCCAAGGGCGGCGTGGTCAACCTGACCCGCCAGGTGGCGGTCGACTTCGCCCGGCGCGGGATCATCGTGAACGCGATCGCGCCCGGCAAGATCCTCACCCGCCCCGCCGACGAGCCGGACACGCCCGAAGTGCTCGCCTATTCGCACTCGCGAACGCCGTTCTCGCGCCTGGGCCGCCCGGACGACGTGGCGGCGGCGGCGCTCTATCTGGCCTCGGACGAGTGCTCGTACGTCAGCGGCACGAACCTGCTCGTCGACGGCGGCTGGATGGCCTACTGACGCGACCGCGGCTCATCTGGGTCGATCCGGTGGGCACCGATTTCGCCGGGACGGCCATCGAGGCTTTCGCCGAGCGGCTCCGGGGCCAGGTCGACGTGACGGTTCTGGGGCTCCGCGCCCGGGGCCTGGCCCCGGGTGAGCCGTACGGGATGCACCTCGAGGTCGCCGCCGTTGCCGAGGCGGCGGGGGCCGGGCCCGTGCATCTGGCCGGGTTCTCCGCGGGGGCGACCGTCGCGCTGGCGGCGGCGCTCGCGCTCGGCGACGCGGTGCGGAGCGTCGCCCTGCTCGAGCCGGCGTTCATCGGCGACGACGACTGGGATCCCGCCGAGGCGCGGTGGCGGGCGGCGATCGGGTCGCTCGGCGCGGCCAGCACGGCACGGGAGGTGGAGGCGTTCCGGGCCATGCTGATGGCTCCCGGCGCGACGACGCCGCCGTCACGCGGCCCGCCCGCCTGGGACTTCCGCGACGATCTGCTCGGGTCAATGCTGAGCGCGCACACCGGCTTCGAGAGCTCCGATCTGGCCGCGATCCGGGCGCCGGTTCTCCTGATCCGCGGCGGCCGCAGCACGCCGCGCTTCGGCCTCGTCGCCCGCCGGCTCATGGCGGTCTGCCCGCGGGCGTCCGAGCACGTCTTTTTGACCCTCCACCACTTCGCGCCGCCGTACCGGGAGCAGCCGGAGGAGCTCGCCGGCCTCCTGCTCGGCTTCTGGGGCGCCGCGTGAGCCCGTGCTGCCGTAACGCTCGCGCCCGCCGGTGCGTTGTGTAGAGGTGGCCCGTCTCGTGCTCCTCGGCGCCGCCCTCGCGGCGGCGGCCGCCGCGCTCGCGCCGTCGAGCGCGGCCGCCGACCCGCCGACGCTGCGCAACGCCGTGGTGAACGGCGGCTTCGAGCGCCCGCTGGTGCCGCTCGGAACCTCGCACCCGTTCCCCGCGATCCGCGGGTGGCGGCTGGCGTTCGGTCCCGACATCGAGATCCAGAACCACGTCGCGGGCGACCCGGAGAGCGGCCGCCAGTTCGTGGAGCTCGACTCCGACGCCTCGAGCGGGATCTGGCAGAGGGTGCCGACCCGGCCGGGGCGCCTGTACCGGCTGCAGCTCTTCTTCTCCCCCCGGCCGGGCACATCGGCGGCCGAGAACGTCCTCGTCGTGCACTGGCGCGGCTTCGTGGTCGGCCGGATCAGCGCCGACGGGCGCGGGCTCAGGAACACGGCCTGGCGGATGTACGCGTTCAAGGTGCGCGCGGCCCGCACGAGCACGCGCATCGAGCTCGCCGACGGGGGCATCTCCGACTCGGTCGGCACCGAGGTTGACGCGGTGAGCGTCACGCCCTGGCGCGGCCATCCGTTCGGGGGATCGTCTAGCAGGTGATCTGGCGACGGGTCAGGTTGCCGCGCCGCGCGCGGTGCCCGTCGATGCGCGCGGTCGCGGCGAAGGGGCCGGGGCGGCCACAGGTATAGACGTCCGGCAGCGAGAACGTGCGGTACTCGCCCGGCCGGTACTCGCCGGCGAACCAGGCGATGTCATCCCAGTCACCGATGATCGCCCCGCCGCGGGCACGGATCGTGAACGTGAACGCCGACCCGCCGTAGCAGCGCCGGCGGCTGACGTTCCGCAGCACCACGGTGGCGACCCGGTGGTGGGGCGGATGCGGGTACGCCCCCGCCCGCGCGAGGAAGGACAACCCGTGCCGGAGGTGGACACGGGCCCATTCGGGGCCGGACTCCTGCGTGGCGGACGACCGGCGAACCTCGACGGCCATCGTCATGTCACGGAGGGCGCAATGTGGCACCCCGGGCCCGAGGCCGGTGTTGCTCGGTGGCGCCGGTGTGGCAGGGGACGCCCCGTGGCCCGAGGAGAGCCGCCCGCCCACGACGGCGACCGCCAGGAATGCGACGACTCCGACGACGAGGAGCCTGTCCGTCCACCGCCGCAGCCCCTGTGCGCGAACCGTCACGGAATCTGCACGCCCACCGTTCGGGGTCAGACCCCGGGTGTCAGCAGCACGCGGCCGTAGTGGTCGCGGGAGGCGAGCAGGGCCTGGGCGTCGGCGGCGCGCTCCAGGGGGAGCTCCGCCGAGATCGGCGGTGGGGCCACCCGGCCCTCGGCCAGCAGCCGGAACACCTCGTGAAGCTCGCGGCGGCTGCCGTCGCTCGAGCCGATGATCGACACCTGGCGGGCGAACACGTCGACCAGGTCGATCGTCGCCTCCGACCCGGACGACGCGCCGCACAGCACGATGCGGCCGCGGTTCGCGAGCGCCGCGAGCGCCCCCGGGAAGGCGGCGCGGCCGACGTGGTCGACGGCGACGTCGACGCCGCGGCCGCCCGCGAGCGCCCGCACCTCGTCCGGCCAGCCGGCGGCGGTGTAGTCGATCGCGTGCTCGACGCCGGCCGCCAGGAGCCGCTCCCGCTTCGCCGCCGTGGACGCGGTCGCGATCACGCGCGCGCCGGCCATCCGCGCGAGCGCGATCGCCGCCCCGCCGACGCCCGAGCCGCCCGCCGTCACGAGCACGGTCTCGCCCGGGCGCAGCCCCGCCCGCGCGAACAGCATGTGGTAGGCGGTCAGGTACACCGACCCGGCCGCCGCGGCGACCCGGGCGTCGAGCCCGCCCGGGAGCGGGAAGACGTTGCGGGCCGGGGCGAGCACCAGCTCGGCGTAGCCCCCATCGCGCTGGACGCCCATCACCTCGTACCCGGCGCAGGCGGCCTCGTCGCCCTCCAGGCAGTAGGCGCAGCGGCCGCACGAGTAGTCGTAGTGGACGTAGACGGCCTCGCCGACCGCCACGTCGGAGACGCCCTCGCCCACCGCGGCCACCGCGCCCCCGACGTCGTACCCGGGGATGACGGGGAGCCGGGCGGCGTAGGCATGGCCGACGTCCTCGCGCACCCAGATGTCGAGCCGGTTGACGGCGACGGCCCCCACGCGCACGACGACCTCGCCCGGGCCCGCCTGCGGGTCGGGCCGCTCGACCAGCTCCAGAACCTCCGGCCCGCCATACCCCGACATCACGACCGCGCGCATCCGGCTAGTACGCCATCCAGCCGCCGTCGACCATCAGGTTCGCGCCGCTCGTGTAGCTCGCCTCGGAGGCCATGTAGGCGACCGCCGCGGCCACGTCCTCGGCCCGGCCGAGGCGCGAGAACGGCGTCCGCGACCTGACGTAGGCAAGGCCGGCCTCGTCGGCGCTCAGATCGCCGGGGGTGCCGGTCACGATCTTCCCCGGCGACACGGAGTTGCACAGGATCCCGTCGGCGCCGTGCTCGACGGCGATCTGGCGCGTCATCTGCAGCAGCCCGCCCTTGGAGACGGCGTAGGAGAAGTGGCCCGGCGCCCCCACGAGGCCGTGCTGGGAGGTGATGTTCACGATCCGCCCGCGCACCTCGTCCCGGGGCGGCTGCCCGAGCATCTGCCGCACCGCCGCCCGGGAGAGGATGAAGGCCCCGCGCAGGTTCACGGCCATCACGGTGTCGAAGTCGGCCACCTCCGTGTCGACGAGCGGCTTGGAGTGGCGGCCCGCGATGGCCGCGTTGTTGACGAGCACGTCGAGCCGGCCGGCCCGGTCGACGGCGATCGCGACCAGCCGCTCGCAGTCCTCGGGAAGGGCGACATCCGCGGCGACGTGCAGCGCCTTCCCGCCCGCCGCCGCGATCACGGCCTCGGTCGGATCGCCGCCCGTGATCGGATCCCTGCGGACGTCGGCGCAGACGACGTCGAAGCCGTCCGCCGCGAGCCGGATCGCGATCGCGCGGCCGATGCCCGACGAGGCGCCGGTGATGACGGCGCCGCTCACCCGCCCACCGCCAGGTAGGCGCCGCGATGCTCCTCGCCGATGAAGGTGCCGTCCTCGACGACGTGCACGCCCCGCGCCAGCACGTGCCGGATCCGGCCCGGCAGCTCGAAGCCGTCGTACGGCGTCCAGTCGAGCCCGTCGCCGAGACCCTCGAGCGTGATCGCGCTGGGCGCCGCCGGGTCCCACACCACCAGGTCGCCGTCGTTCCCCGGGGCGACCGCCCCCTTGCCCGGGAGGCCGAAGATCCGGGCCGGCGCCGCGCAGGCGACCTCGACGAGCCGCTCGACCGTCAGCCCGTCCTCGCCCGCGAGCGCGAGCCCGATCGGCAGCCGGGCGGCGATGCCCGGGACGCCGGTCGGCACCCTGGTGAAGTCGTCCGCGACGGGCACCTTGTCGCGGTCGAGGCGCAGGTGGCAGTGGTCGGAGGCGTACGTGTCGAGCCCGCCGCGGACGAGCCCGCCCCGCAGCGCCGCCCGGTCGCCGGGCGAGCGCAGCGGCGGCGTCATCACGTAGCGAAGCGCGTCGTCGCCGTGGTGGCACGACTCGTCGAAGAGCAGGTGGTGGACGCAGGCCTCGCCGTACACCGCCTGGCCGCGGCCGCGCGCAGCGGCGAGCTCCTGCATGGGGCGGCTGCCGGTCACGTGCACCACGTAGGCGGTCGATCCCGCCACCTCGGCC
The DNA here is from genome assembly GCA_025928655.1 of Thermoleophilia bacterium. Classification (GTDB taxonomy): domain Bacteria; phylum Actinomycetota; class Thermoleophilia; order Gaiellales; family JAICJC01; genus JAICJC01. The sequence continues at coordinate 19,504 of JAICJC010000020.1, forward strand.
ATCGCCAGGAACCGGTGCACGCACTCGGCCTCGAGCGCGATCGGGCGGCTGCGCGGGAGCGACCCCAGGCCCATCTCGCCGGCGGCGACGAGCTCCCGGGTGAGCACGTCGATGACCCGGCCGTTCTCGCAGTGCGCGAGCACGACCATGCCGAGCGCCGCCGCCTCCTGCATCACCGCGAACGCCACGTCGTCGTCGGCCATGATCCCGAGCTCGATGTAGGCCAGCCACAGCTTCACGCTGCCGACGCCGAGCGCGTGCACGTCGCGCATGTCGCCGGGGCGGTAGGCCTCCGGCTCCCAGATCACCGTGTGCAGGGCGACGTCGGCGTGCGCCTTCGGCAGCTCGTCCGCGATCGTGCGGCGGGCCGCCTCGACCGGGCGCTCCCCCGGCTCGGCGTCGACGAACGCGAGCATCGAGGTCGTGCCGCCGAGCAGGGCGGAGCGGGTGTCGTCGGCGACCGCGCCGAAGATGTGCGTGTGCACGTCGATCGCCCCCGGCAGCACCAGACAGCCGGACGCGTCGACGACCTCCGCGCCCGTGCGGTCGACCTCCCCCACCGCGGCGATCGCGCCGTCGCGGACGAGCACGTCGCCCGCGACCGAGCCCGACGGGGACACGATCGTCCCCCCGACGACCGCCGTGACCGCGCTCACAGGGCGCCGTCGGGGAGGCAGGGAGCCGCGGCCAGCAGCCGCCGCGTGTAGTCGTGGCTGGGCTGCGCCAGCACCTCCGACACCGTCCCGGTCTCGCACAGGGAGCCACGGTCCATCACCAGGACGGAGTCGGCGATGCAGGCGACGACGCCCAGGTTGTGGGTGATGAAGAGCATCGACAACCGCAGGTCGCGCTGCAGCTCCTGCAGCAGCTCGAGCACGGCCGCCTGCACCGAGACGTCGAGCGCCGAGGTGACCTCGTCGCAGACGAGCAGGTCGGGGCGGGCGGCCAGGGCGCGCGCGATCGCCACCCGTTGGCGCTCGCCGCCGGAGAGCTCGACGGGGAAGCGCTCGCCGAGCCGCGCCGGCAGCTTGACCCGCTCGAGCAGCTCGCCGACCTCCCTCTCCGCCTCGGCCCGCGACAGGCGGCGCAGGACCCGCAGCGGCCGGATGATCGACGAGCGCACCCGCTGGCGCGGGTTGAGCGACTCGAACGGGTTCTGGAACACGATCTGGATCCGCCGCCGCACCTCGAGCGGGCGCCTGCGGGCGGTGCCGGCGATGGGGACGCCGTCGAAGCTGATGGTGCCCGCGGCCGGAACGTGCAGGCCGGCGATGCAGCGGCCGATGGTCGTCTTGCCGCTGCCCGACTCGCCGACGAGGGCGACGCAGCGGCCCTGCTCGACCGCGAACGAGACATCCGCGACGGCCGGGGCTCCCGACCGGCTCGACCGGTAGCGGGCCTCCAGGCCCGACACCTCGAGCAGCGGCGCCGACTCGACCGCGACCCCCGCCGCCCGGCCGTTGCTGCGCTCACCGGCCTGCAGGTCGAGCTCCATCCACCGCAGGCAGCGGACGTGATGGCCCGGCACCGTCTCCTCGAGCACCGGCACGGTCTCGTGGCAGCGCGTCTGCTCGTAGGCGCAGCGGGGCGCGAAGGCGCAGCCGTTCGGCCACTCGCCGACGCCGACCGAGACGCCGGTGATCCCCCGCAGCGCCCGCGGCTTGCGGAAGTCGGGGATCGCCTCGACCAGCGCGCGCGTGTACGGGTGGCGGGGCCGCTCGAGCACGTCGGACGCCTGGCCGTTCTCGACGACGCGGCCGGCGTACATCACGGTGATGCGGTCGGCGCGCTGCGAGACGACCGCCAGGTCGTGGGTGACGTAGACCATCGCCATGCCGTCCTCGTCCCGCAGCCGCCGCAGCTCGGCCAGGATGCGGTCCTGGGTGAGCACGTCGAGGCCGGTGGTGGGCTCGTCCAGGACGGCGACCGGCGGGTCGCACACGCACGCCATCGCGATCGTCACCCGCTGCTGCTGGCCGCCGGAGAGCTGGTGCGGGTAGCGGCCGGCGAAGCGCGGATCGCGCCCGAGCTCGACCCGCTCGAGCGCCGCGCGCACGGACTCGGCCGCCGCCCCGCCGCGGCGGTGGGCGCGCAGCACGTCCAGGATGGCGTCGCCGACCCGCATCGACGGGTTGAGCGCGCCGCCCGGGTCCTGGGGCACGTACGACACCGTGTTGCCGCGCAGGCCGCGCAGCGCCCGCCGGTCGCGGCCGAGCACGCTCTCCCCGCCGACCTCGACGGTCCCGCCCCGCACCACAATGCCCCGGCGGGTGTAGCCGAGCAGGGACAGCGCCGTGGTCGTCTTGCCGCTGCCGGACTCGCCGACCAGCCCGACGATCTCGCCCGGCCCGACGCTGAAGGTGACGCCGTCGACGACCGGCTCGCCGCTCTGCAGGCCGAGACACAGGTTCTCGACCCGCACGACCGGCTCCACGGCCACGGCGCTCACGACGTGACGCTCCGGGTCGTGCGCGGGACGTAGGAGCGGCCGAGGCTGCGGGCGATCGCATCGCCGGTCAGGTTGATCCCGATCGTGAGCAGGCCGATCATGGCGGCGGGCACCAGCACCGAGAACGCGTTCAGCTGGATGTAGGTGCGGTTCTCGCTGATCATGAGCGCCCAGTCGGAGTTCGGCGGCTGCAGGCCGAGGCCGAGAAAGTTGACGGAGGCGATGATCAGGATCGAGTACGTGAACCGCAGGCCGGCGTCCACGAGCACCGGCGCCAGGATGTTCGGGAGCACCTCGCGGCCGACCACCGCGAACGCGCGCTCGCCGCGGGCGATGCCCGCCTCGACGTAGCCGCGGGTCGAGACCTCGAGCGTGGCGGTGCGCACGATGCGGCTGATGGCGGGCGCCTGGATGGCCGCGACGCCGATGATCAGCACCGTGATGCTCGTCCCGGCGCCGGCGATCAGCACGAGCAGGAACAGCAGCGGCGGGAAGGCGAGCATCACGTCGACCGTGCGCATTAGCACCGGGTCGACCATCGAGCGGGTGTACCCGGCGATGAGCCCGATGGCCATCCCGACGAGGTAGGCGAGCACGGTGGCCGCCGCCGCGTACCCGATCACCGACCGGCCGCCGTTGAGGACGCGGCTCAGCACGTCGCGGCCGAGGAAGTCGGTGCCGAGCCAGGCGTGGCTCGAGGAGCCGGTCAGGGGGATGCCGACCGGCGCGGTCGGGTCGTGCGGCGCCAGGTAGGGCCCGAGGGCGGCGACGAGCACGACGAAGAGGACGATTCCGCCGCCGATGGCGCCGGACGGCGTGCGCAGAAACCTCAAGGCGTCGCTCACGCCGGCTCCCGCAGCTTGGGGACGAGCAGCATCACGACGAGGTCGGCGAGCAGGTTGAGGAGGACGTACACCACGGCGATCAGCATCGCGACCGACTGGACGACGGTCACGTCGCGGTTCTGGACCGCGTTCACGAGCGCCGTCCCGATGCCCGGGTAGGCGAACACGCTCTCCGTGATGATGATGCCGCCGATCAGCCACTGCAGGTTCTGGGCCAGCACCTGCACGCTCGGCGCCAGGGCGTTGCGCAGCGCGTAGCGCCACAGCACCCGCCGCTCGGCGACGCCGTTCAGGCGCGCGGTCTGGACGTACTCGGTCTGCAGCACCTCGGTCATCCCCGCCCGCACCATGCGCACGCCGGCCGCGAGCGAGGCGAACAGCAGCGTGAGCACCGGCAGCACCAGCTCGGAGGGGTTGTCGAGCGGGTTCGCGCCCGGCGGCACGATCGCGACCGGCGGCAGCCAGTCGAGCCCGACGAAGAACACGCCGATCAGGAGCGACCCGGTCACGAACTCGGGCAGCGCGATCGCCCCCAGCGACAGGATGGAGATGGCGTGGTCGACCGCCTTGCCGGAGTAGATCGGGCCGATCACCCCGAGGCCGATCGAGAGGGGGATCATGAAGAGGGCCGCGATCGCCGCCAGGATGGCCGAGTTCTTGAGCGGCCCGGAGATCTGGTGCCAGACCGTCTCGTGCTGGCCCTGGGCGAGGCTCACCGCCGAGAGCCCCAGGTCGCCGTGCAGGAACCCGCCCAGCCAGTCGGCGTAGCGGGCGGCGGCGGGCCGGTCGAGCTGCATCCGCTTCGTCAGCACCGCCTCGGCCTGCGGCGTCGCGTTCCGGCCCAGGATGACGCTGGCCGGGTCGCCCGGCAGGACGTTCAGCGCCGCGAAGATCAGGATCGAGGCGACGAAGAGCGCGACGAGCCCGCCGAGGAGGCGGCGGCCGAGGAACGCCAGCACCGGCGAGGTCTCTCGCCGGACGACCCGCGGCTCCGCTGCCGCGGTCACCGGCCTGCTGCGGTCGTCGTTACGTGAGCCACGCGTTCATGAAGAGGTAGTTGCCGAGCGCGCCGGCGGCGTGCGGCTTCAGGCCCTGGACGTTCTTGGACACCGCGTCGACCCAGTCGGCGTTCACCCACTGCAGGTAGCCGCCGGTGTCGTACTGGATCTGCTGCACCTGGTTCCAGTAGTTCTGGGCCTGGGTCTTGTCGAGGGCGCCGATCGCCTTCGCGAGGGCGTCGCTGAAGGCGGCCGACTTGAAGTGCGTCTCGTTGTACGGCGCGTTGGACGAGAGCGCCTGGAGGTAGAAGTACTTCAGCGAGAGCATCGGCCACTGCGTCTCGGCGAACGCCATCTTCAGGTAGAGCAGGCTCGGGTTGTAGTACGAGTTGGCCGGCTCCTGCTTCAGCTTCACCGTCACGCCGGCCGCCTTCGCCTGCTGCGCGAAGAGCGTGGCCGACTCGACGAAGCCCGGGAAGATCTCCGACGTCTGGAACTCGACCGTCAGGTTCTCCTGCCCGGCCGCCTTCAGCAGGCTCTTGGCCTTGTCGATGTCCTGCACCCGCTGCGGCAGCGACTCGTCGTAGTACGGGAGGCCCTTGCCGACGGTGTCGTTGCCGACGGTGCCGAAGCCGGAGATGGCGCTCTCGATCAGCGCCGGCCGGTCGGCGATCAGCCGGAAGGCCTGCCGCACCCGGTTGTCGGAGAACGGCGCCTTCTGCGTGTCCATGTAGAACATCATGGCCTGGGGCGAGGGGGCCACGAGGACGTTGATGTCGCCCGACGCCTGGTGGGCCTTGGCCTCCTGGAACGGGAGCTGCGCCAGGCCGTCGATCTGGCCGGCGACGAGGGCGTTCAGGCGCGCCGTCGGGTCGGTGATCGAGGTGATCTTGAGCGAGTCGACGTACGGCTTGCCGTCGACCCAGTAGTTCGGGTTGCGCTTGAAGACGCTCTGCTGGCCGGGCGTGAACGACTCGAAGGCGAAGGGGCCGGTGCCGATCGGGCTCTTGTAGTCGGTCTGCCGGGCCGGGACGATCCACGTGTTGTAGTAGGTGAAGTTCGCCGCCAGGTCGCCGTCGGGCGTCTTCAGCGGGATCCGCACCAGGTGCTTGTTGATCGCCTTCATGTTGGCGACGTCGATGCCCGACACGAACGGGTAGGAGCCGAAGTTCGCCGGCTTCGCCATCTGCTGGATCGAGTAGATGACGTCGTCGGCGCCGAAGGACTTGCCGTTGTGGAAGACCACGCCGTCGCGCAGCTTGACCTCGTACACGGTCCCGTCGGAGTTGGGATTCCACTCGAGCGCCAGCCCGGGCGACGTCGTGAGGTCGGGGTTCACGATCACGAGCGGGTCGTACAGGTTCTGGATCCGGCCCTCGTCGATCGGCGTGACGCCGATGAACGGGTCGACCGTCTCGGCGGTGCCGCCGCTGACGAAGCCGAGCTTCAGCTGGCCGCCGCGCTTGGGCGCGCCGGCCGACGTCGAGACGGGGGAGCTCGCGCTCGCGCCCCCTCCGCAGGCCGCGGCCAGGAGCGGCGACATGCCGATGCCGAGCGCGGCGGCGCCCTTCAGGAGGCCTCCGCGGGAGAAGCGGCCGTCGAGGAGGTCGGGCCCGTTGGGTTGGTCGTCTGAGCGGTCGGTCACCGTGTCCTCCCGGTCGGGTAGCGTGGAGTCAGTGGACGAGGGGACGGTCGTCGCCGTGGGCGCATACGGGCGAGTATGGCGGATGACCCGCTGCGAGTGAAGACTGCGATCGGCCTGCTGCGACCGGCGTCACATCGAATCCCCTTCTCGGCGGGCGGACATCGCACCCGCCCGATCTGGTATGCGATCATACCGGACTCCCCCGACGAAAGGATGTTCGCCGTGGACGCAACGCTTCTGGCCTCCGGCCTCGGGTTTCCCGAAGGTCCCGTCGTCATGCCCGATGGCGCAATCGTGTTCTGCGACGGGAACACCGGCGAGCTGCGCAGCTGGAAGGACGGCGCGCTCGGCACGTATGCCGTCACCGGCGGTTCACCGTGGGGCGCCCTGCTCGGCACCGACGGGGCGATCTACGTTACCCAGGGCGGCAACGTCCCGGGCAGCGGCGATGAGAGCGCCGTCTGCGGCATCCAGCGCGTGAACGCCGACGGGTCGGTCGAGCTGCTCGTGTCGAACATCGGCGACCACGACCTGGCCGGGCCCAACGACCTCGCGTTCGGGACCGACGGGCGGCTGTGGTTCACCGACTCGGGCACCGAGCAGGACGACCGCTTCGCGCCCGAGGATCGCGCTCCCGGGCGGCTCTTCGTCCTCGGCCCCGGCGGCGAGGGCGAGTTCCTGATGGAGCGGCCGAACACCTACCCGAACGGCATCGCGTTCGACGCCGACAAGCGGCTCTACTGGACGGAGTCAGCCGCGCACCGGGTATGCCGGCTCGACGACGGCGAGGCGACGACCTGGTGCCAGCTCTCCGACGGCCACGTGCCCGACGGCATGGCGTTCGCCGCCGACGGCCGCGCGTTCGTCTGCACCACCATCTCGGGCGGCGTGACCGTGATCTCGCCCAACGGCGAGGTGCTCGAGGAGATCAGCCTCGACCAGCACGCGACGAACTGCATCTTCGACGGCTCGGCGCTCTACGTGACGGCGACGGCGACCGCGGAGATCCACGCCGACGAGCGCACCGGCACGTTCTGGCGGGTCGAGACGGACGCCACCGGACTGCCGCTCATCCCCGGCCGGCTCTAGCCCGGGGACAGTCCCCGCCCGGGGGCTGTCCCCACTTCCACCTCGCCGCCCGTCGCGATCGCCGACTCGCAGGCGAGCGCGACCGCGAGCGTGCCGAGCGCGTCGCGCGGCGTGCATACGACGGCGGCCGCGTCGCCGCGCCCGGCCGCGGCGAAGAAGCGCTCGTGGGTGTGCAGGCGGGCGTCGAGAGTGTCGGCGGCCACGATCGTCCGGCCCTTCGCCCGCCCTCTCAGCGTGGGTGCCTTGCCCAGGTCGAGCGCGAGCGTCGCCTCCGAGGCGAGCACATCGAGGGTGTAGACGCTCGGCGAGCCCTCGGCCGACCAGCCGACGTGGATCGCCCCGATGCCGCCGTCGCGGAAGCGCAGCGTCGCCGAGACGGCGTCGTGGCGGCCGGCGGGGTCGCGGCCGGCCAGGGCGAGCCGGCCGGCGCCGGCGGTCGCCTGCACCGCCGCGACCTCCCCGGCCAGCGCCCGCTGGACGTCGATGTCGTGGCTGCCGAGCTCGAACAGGATGCCGCCGCTCTGGCGCGGGTCGGAGAACCACGATCCGGCCGCGGCGGCGCTCAGATCCCCGCGCGCGGGCTCGGTGCCGCCGAAGCTGCGGCTGACGAGCAGGCCCGGGGCCGACCCGGCCAGCGCCTCGCGGGCGGCCGCCACCACGTCGAGGCTGCGCCACTGGTAGCCGATCGCGCACACGCATCCCGACGCCTCCCAGGCGGCCACGATCTCACGGCCATCGTGGAGCGAGCGGGCGAGCGGCTTCTCCAGGTAGACCGGGATGCCGCGCTCGAGGGCGGCGCACGCGGGCGCCGCGTGGGTCGCCGGCGGGGAGCAGACGAAGAGCGCATCCATGCGAACGGTCTCGAGCATCGGACGCCAGTCGGCGTGCACCTCGGCGCCAATCGGCGCGGCCAGCGCCCGGGCCCGCTCGGGCAGCGGGTCGCAGGCGGCGACAACCTCGTGGCCGAGCGCGCCCAGGTGCTCGAGGTGGGTGCGGGCGATCGCGCCCGCACCGACGATCGCGACCCTCACCGCTCCGGCCGGCGCAGGAACTGATACTGCACCCCGCCGCTCGTGGCCGCGTCCGTCCAGATCATCATCGCGTCGCCGGACGGGAAGGGCGGCCAGGTGATGTCGACGCCGCGCCCGGTCAGGGTCCGGTGCACCGCCTCGAGGTCGTCCACCTCGATCGCGATGTGCTCGATGACGGCGTCGGCACCGTCCGGCAGCCGGCGGGCGCGGGCCTCGTCGTCGTGCACCTCGATCAGCTCGATGCTGGCATCGCCGCAGGGGAAGTAGTGACCCGTGCTCTCGTCGTTGCGGTTCGCGCGCGCGAGCTCCAGGCCGAGGGCGCCGAGCAGCTCGGCCTGGTCGCCCAGCCCGCGCACGACGATGCCGACGTGATCGATGCGCCGCAGCTTCATGGGACCGAGACGACCGTCCCGCTCTCGAGCGCCCGCTCGCAGGCGAGCGCCACCCGCAGCGTCCCCAGGGCATCCCTCGGCGTGCAGGGGACGGCGCCGGGGTCGCCGCCGCGCACCGCCTCCAGGAACCGGGCGATCGACCGGTGCATCGGCTCGCCGTACTCGGCGGCGAGGTCGCGGCCGCCCGCGCGACCGGTGATGCGGAACCGCTCGGGGCCGAGCTCGAGCGCGATCGTCGCGTCGGCGGCGAGGATGTCGACCGCGTAGAGCTCGGGCTGCCCGTCGCGCGACCACGCGGTGTGCACGCACCCGAGCGCGCCGCTCGCGAAGTGGAACACCAGGGTGATGGCGTCCTCGATGTTGCCGCGCGGCCCGTCGGCCTGGGCCAGCCGCACCGATGCGGCGGTCGCCTGCACGGCGGCGATGTCGCCCGCGATCGCCCGCTGGAGGTCGATGTGGTGGCTGCCGCGCTCAAGCAGCTGGCCGCCGCCCTGGGCCCGGTCCATGAACCACGGCCGCCCGCTCACCGGGCCGAAGTTGCGGCCGACGAGCATGCCGGCCCGCTGGCCCTCGAGCGCCCGGCGGACGTCGGCGAGCAGCTCGGTCGCGTGCCACTGGTAGCCGACCGCGCAGACCGTCCCGGGGGCCGCGGCCGCCGCCGCGACGATCGCCTCCGCGTCGCCGACCGTGCGGGCGATCGGCTTCTCGAGGTAGACGTGGATGCCGCCTTCGAGCGCCGCCAGGGTCGGGGCGCGATGGTGCAGGGGCGGGGTGCACACCCAGACGACGTCGAGCTCCTCGCGCTCGTACATCTCCTCCCAGCTCGTGTACGCGCGGCCTCCGCGCGGGCCGGCCAGCGCCTGGGCGCGGTCGAGCTCGATGTCACAGACGGCGACCAGGTCGACGCCGTCGGCGGCGTCGATGGCCGGTGCGTGGACGCGGGTGATCCAGCCGCCCCCGATCATCCCGGCCCGCAGGGACATCAGCCGCCCCGGTCGGCGAGGTCGAGCAGCACCTTCCCGAACTTGCCCGGAGCGCGGACGTAGTCGAGGGCGGCGACCGCCTCGTCCAGCGGGAAGGCCCGGTCGACGATCGGCCGCACCTTGCCGGCGGCCATCGCCGGCACGATCCGGCGCCCAAACTCCTGCACCAGACGCGCCTTCTCCTCCAGCGGCCGCGTGCGCAGGGTCGTCCCCATCAGGCGGCCGCGGCGGCTCATCAGGTCGCGCAGGACGATCGTCGCCTCGTCGCCCGGCTTGGCGCCGACGACGATGATGCGCCCGCCGCGGGCGAGCGACGCGACGTTCCCGGCCATGTGCGGCGCGCCCACGAGCTCGAGCACGACATCGGCGCCGCCCTCCTCCTGGACGTGCGCGAACGCCTCGTCGGCCTGAAGGGCGGTCGCCCCCAGCTCGGCGACGCGGGGCCGCAGCTCCTCCGAGCGCACGTTGGCCACCACCCGCGCGCCCAGGTGGACGGCGATCTGCACCGCCGCCGTCCCGACGCCGCCGCTGGCGCCGTTCACGAGCAGGGTGTCGCCCGAGCCGAGCCCGGCCTGGAGGCAGATGGCGTCGAACGCGGTCAGGAACGCCTCCGGGGCGGCCGCGGCCGCCTGGTCGTCGAGCGCGTCCGGCACGGCGAAGAGCTCGCGCTCGTGCGCGATCACGCGCCCCGCGAGGCCACCGCCGCTGACGAGGCCGAAGGCGCGGTCGCCCTCGGCGAAGGCGGTCACGCCCTCGCCGCACGCGACCACGCGGCCGCCCACCTCGAGCCCGGGGACATCCTTCGGCGTGCCGGCCGGCACCGGGTGCTTGCCCTCGCGTTGGAGCACGTCGGCGGGGTTCACGCCCGCGTAGGCGGGCTCGATCGCGACCTCGAACCGGCCCGGCACCGGGTCGGGCCGCTCCTCGATCGCGACCACCTCGGGCCCGCCGACCCCGTGATAGACGACGCACCTCACGCCGGCGGATAGTGGTCGAGCCACCACCGGGCGATGTCCGCCCGGCGCATGAACTTCACGCCCGGGATGCCCTGGGCGTGCTCGATGAACCGGCGCACGACGGCGGCGCGGCCGGCCTGGCCGCTCCAGCGGGCGTGCACCGCGAAGGTCATCAGCGACGGCCGCTCCTGCCCTTCGCGGGCCAGCTCGTCGATGCCCCAGACGGCGGTGTCCAGGAAGTCGCGCGGGCTGGAGAAGCCGGGGCTCATCAGGTACCGGGAGTCGTTGTAGGTCTTCGAGTAGGGCACCACCAGGAACGGCTTGCCGCCGATCGGCTCGTAGTAGGGCACGTCGTCGGAGTAGCCCTCGGAGTGGTACAGGAAGCCACCCTGCTCGAGCAGGAGCTCGCGCGTGTTCTCGCTCGGCCAGGAGCGGGAGTTCCACCCCTCGGGCGGCCGGCCGAGCACGCGCTCGTAGGTCTCGACGGCGCGGCCGATCGTCTCGCGCTCCTCGTCCCGGCTCATCGTCCAGGGCTCGTTCCAGCGCCAGCCATGACCGAGCAGGTCGTGGTCGTGCGCGCGCATCCACTCGGCCACCGCCGGGTTCAGCTCGAGGGCGACGGCCGCGGCCGACACCGTCACCGGGACGTTCGCCGCGTCGAAGATGCGCGCCAGCCGCCACACGCCGGCCCGGCTGCCGTACTCGTAGTGCGACTCGGTGCCGGGGTCGCGGTGGGGCGGCTGGACGCCGGGGTCGGCGTACTCGCCCCAGCCGTCGTTGCGGTCGTCGCCCCAGAGCACGGAGTACTCGGACCCCTCCTCGTACACGAGCACGAGGTTGACGACGACGCGGGCGCCGTCGGGCCACTCGAACCGCGGCGGGCTCGGGCCGTACCCGACCAGGTCGCGCCCCCGTACCGGCTCCGGGATCACGCCGGCCCCATCTCGGAGAAGGCCGGCCGCGCCGTCACGGTGTCGCGCAGGAGCGCCACCTTCGGCCACGGCTCGAAGGAGAGCGGCATCTTGTACCACCGCCACAGCACCGGCGCGAAGGCGATGTCGGCCAGCGTGAAGGTGCCGACGACGGTGCCGTTGTCGGCCACGAACGACTCCATGATGTCCCACTTCGGCCGGGTGGTATCGATCGCGGCGGCCAGCTCGTCCTGGTCGGCGTCCTCGGGCCGGCTCCCGCCGTCGTCGATCGGCGTGGCCATGAGCGCGATCCGCTCGGCGGGGAAGAACGCGCCCCGAAACTGCGTGCTCCACGCGTCGAGGCCCCAGTCGACGGCAGCGCGCGCCTCCGGCTCGGTCGGGTACAGGTCGGTGCGGCCCTCGCGGCCGGCGAGGTAGCGCAGGATCGCGTTCGACTCGCCCAGCTCCAGGTCGCCGTCCTCGAAGAACGGGACGGTGCCGAACGGGTAGCGCTCCCGGTACCAGCCGGGGCGGGGATGCGCGAGCGGGACGTGCCGGCGCTCGTAGTCGAGGCCGAGCTCGGCCAGCAGGAACCGGACCTTCATGGCGTTCGACGAGGCCGGATTGTCGTAGAGCACGATCCCCATCAGCCCTCCCGGGGCGGGTCACCCAACCGGTATGCCATCCTACCTGGTCGCGGCGGCCGGGCACGCGGTCATACGGGGATGACGTCTGCGGTGACGTGCAGCGCCACCGTGCCGGAGATCGCCTGGCACACGGGGCAGTGGCGGCCGGCATCGTCGACGAGCTTGCGCACGTCGTCCTCACGCGCCGGCGTCGCGATCACGGCGTGCAGCGTCGCGTCGGAGAGGTGATGGTGGGCGTCGTCGTCCCACGCGAGCTTGGCCGAGACGGTCGTCTCGATCTCGGCCAGGTCGACTCCGCGCGCGCGGGCCATCCCGGTCAGGGTGGACGTGAAGCAGTTCGCGAGCGCCGCCGAGAAGAGCTCCTCCGGGTTCGACTCGCCGCCCGGCCCGCCCAGCTCGGACTGGGTGGCGGTCGCCACCGAGAGCGCGCCCGAGCCGCCCTCGATGCGGCCGCGCAGTCCCTCCCACCGAAGTGTCGCGGTGGCGCTGAGCGATTCCATCGCCCGAGTTTAGCCCGTGGTAGGTTTGCCGCATCGAGCCCCAGGAGCACACCGACCATGCGAGCGTGTTCTCGGCCGTCGATCGGGACGCGCGGCTGTCGGACAAGGTGACCGAGGCGATCCTGCAGACGATCGTGTCGAACCGGCTCAAGCCGGGCGACGCGCTCCCGCCGGAGCGTGAGCTCGGGAAGCAGTTCGGCGTGTCGCGCACCGTCATCCGGGAGGCGATCCGGGCGCTGCACGCGAAGGGGCTGCTCGAGGTCAGGAGCGGCAGCGGGGTGCGGATCGTCGCCGTCGACGCGAAGACCGTGCGCGAGTCGATGCGCCACTTCGTCAAGGGCAGCATGCTCGAGTACGCGAAGGTGGACGAGGTGCGGCGGGTGCTCGAGGTGGCGGCGGCCGGGATCGCCGCCCAGCGGGCGACGCCCGAGGACCTCGAGCGGATCGACGCCACGCTCGCGCAGATGGGCGACAGCGTCGACGACCTGCCCACGAGCATCGAGGTCGACCTCGCCTTCCACCGCGCCATCGCAGCGGCCACGCACAACGAGCTCTTCAACGTCCTCCACGACTCGATCGGCGAGATGCTGGTCGAGGTGCGGCGGCGCAACCTCTCGCTCGGCCCCGACGAGCGCCGGCGCGTGATCGACATGCACCGCGCCATCCGCGACCGGGTCGCCGAGCACGACCCGGCGGCCGCCCAGCAGGCGATGCACGACCACCTGGACCACGTCCAGGCGACGTATGGCCGGCAGGCGCCCGAGCTGGCCTAGCGCTGATCGCTCGCGGCATGAGTCGATCCGTGGTCGAACGTCTGGCGCTGGATGCAGGGATCGGCATGGGCGCGCGGGCGGACGAGAAGGGCGGACTCCGCAAGCTTGGCGAGAAGGCCGATCTGGAGCCGGTCGTCGTCGACGTGCTGCGAGCAACTCTTCCTGACTGGCACGTTGAGAAAACGCGGAAGACGAGAATCCCGCGCTGGAGTCGCGCGGGCACCGTCGACGTCCGCGTGCGGCAGGAATTGGGGTCAAGCGCCCTCCTGCTTGCAGGCGAGCTCAAGTGGTGCGGAGCGGGCCAGATGTATGAAGCCATCTGGGACCTGTTCAAGATGGCTCTGCTTGCACTGCGCGAGGATGCCGGGACGACCTTTCTCCTGACCGGTGCACCGAGCTCGAAGTGGCAGGCGGACCCATGCCGCGACCTTTTTGAGGACCGGATTCACGAGCCGCTGGAGCTGTTCGACCGTCGCTTTCCGACCGGCAAGGGCCGCCTGATGTGGGACGACCTGCTCGAAGGCGGCTATGACCGCTACCCTGACGCGGTACCTGCCCGCATTCGCACAGCGGTGATCGCGGACGAGCCGATCGAGCATCCCGCGGGTGACTGGGCCATCCGCGCGGTTGAGGTCACGCCCCTCGAAGGCTTCATCCCGATTCGAGCTGGCTGGCCGAACGGCGAGAGGCCCGCGGATGCGACCCGCCCACTCGCGAAGCCGTGACCAACGCCTGGGCGAGCGCCGGATGGACACGCCCGATCCGCTCGGAGATGATCCCACTGGGAATGGATCGATTCGAGCTGGGGGTACCGCCAGACGTTCACGGCCCCGCACCTGTTCAAGGGCAGGGCCGCTCCCGAGGCTGGCGACGGATGGCCCGCGGCCGCATCCGCTGGTACGACGACGGGGTGGTGCGCGACTGGCCGGGGAAGTGGCGCATCAGCTTCCGCGAGGGCCTCACCGCGTCCGTCACCGCGGAGCACGACGCGGACGGGGACCCCACCGGGCATCCTAGTCCCCGCGGCCCAGCGCCAGCTCCGGCTCCTCGTGCGTCATGACCTCGAGCAGGGCCGTCCGGCCTGACTCCACGGCCTTCGCGCAGCGACCGATCGCGGCCCGCAGCTCGGCCGCCTCGGCGACCCGCTCCGTGTAGGCGCCGAGGGCCGCCCCGACCGCCGCGTAGTCGCCGCTCATGCGGTGGGCGTCGTAGCGCTCGACGGCCCGCGGCATGTACTCGCCGTACCCGCCCATGAGCCCGTTGTTCATGACGATCGTCAGGATCGGGATGCCGCAGCGGACGGCCGTCTCGACGTCCATCCCGACCATTCCGAAGGCGGCGTCGCCCATGATGTTCACCGCCAGGCGGTCGGGCCGGGCGAGCCGCGCGCCCATCGTCAGGCCAAGGCCGGTGCCGAGCTGGGTGGACTTGCCCCAGCCGAGATAGCCACGTGGCACGAGCGTCTCGTAGAAGGGCACGATCTGGTCGCGGGGATGACCCGCATCGTGGGTGACGACCGTGCGCGAACGGTCGACCGCGGCCATCAGATCCCACACGACCCGGTAGGGGCTGATCGGGCCCGCGTCCGACGTTAGGCGCGGCATCCACCGGTCGAGGAACCCCGAGCGCACCCGGGCGACCTCGGGCGCCGGGTCGCGCGCCGGTGCCGCCTCGGCGCCGAGCCGGTCGAGCATCTGGCGCAGGACGACCCGGGCGTCGCCGACACAGCCGAAGGCGACGTCGTACCCGGTACCGAGGTCGCGCGGATCGGCCACGATCTGCCCCAGGGTGGCCGACTCCGGCAGCGGCGTGATGTAGAGCGAGCGGGTAAAGCTCGTGCCCACCCCGAGCACGACGTCGGCCTCGCCGAGGAAGCGGTCGACCGTCTCGGGGCGGGTGCGGGCGGCGGTGCCGAGCGCGAGCGGATGATCCTCGGGGAACGCGCTCTTGCCGTTCAGCGTCGTCGCGACCGGCGTGCCGGTGCGCTCGGCCAGGGCGACGAGCTCGTCGGTCGCTCCGGCGTAGAGGACGCCCTGCCCGGCCAGGATCACGGGCCGGGACGCCCCCGCCAGCATGCGCAGCGTCTCGGTCACGTCCTGCGGGTCGGCGGCCGAGAGCCGTCGCGGCCCGGAGGCGACATCCCACCCGGCCTCGCCGGCGGGCCCGCACATGACGTCGTGTGCGACCGCGACCAGGACCGGGCCCTCGCGGACGCAGCGCAGCCGGTGGAGCGCCCGCCGGAACACCTCTGGCGCGCGGGCGGCGTCGTTCACCGTCGCGGCGAAGCGGGTGACCGGCGCATATGCCGTCTCGGCGCGGAGGTTGGGCGGCTCCTGGGCCCCCCGGTCGTGCTCACCCGGGATGAGCAGCACCGGGCTGCGGTCGCTGTGTGCCTGGGCGACGGCCGCGAAGGCGGCCTCGACCCCGGGGCCGTACTGCGTGACGCAGGGTGCGATCCGCTCGCCGTTCGTCGCCCGGGCGAAGCCGTCGGCGATGTTGACCGCGACCCGCTCGGTGCGCGTGACGATCGGGCGGATCCCCAGCGCGGAGGCGGAGTCCAGCAGCCGGTTCTCGGGGAATCCGGCCACGAACTCCGCCCCCTCACGCTGGAGGAGCTGCGCGATCCGGTCGGCGACGAGCGTTCCAGGTTCCAAGCGATCACCTCGGGGTCGCACAGGCCGGGCCCGCGGACGAGGCGGAGCCACGACCGGTATACCGTATCATGGCATACGGATCACGGCCGTCTGCGCCGGAGAAACCGGCGCGGCGACGGCTCGGCGAGATCGGCGAGCACGCGAGAGACGATGGTGGGGCGCGGCGGGTCCGTGAACACCCGCGGCCGCTCCTCGATCTCGTCCTCCTCTGGCGGGTGCGAGAACGCAAACACGTCGGTGCTGAACACGAGGAGCGCCGTGCGCTGGTCCGGGAAGACGCCTGCCAGCGATCGCGCGACACGCCGAAGCGCCATGGCCTCGTCCCGTGCCACCTTGCCGGCGAGAACGCGGGCGTCCACCGCGAACAGCTCCCCCACGAGACCGCTCAGCGCAGCCGGAACGCCGAATCGCTCCAACGCGGCCGGGTCGTATTGCCGCAGGATGTCGATCAACGCCGTCCACGACTCGAGCGCCGCGACGCCGGACGGCGACGCGAGGTTCAGGCCGCTGGTCGGGACGAGCTCGATCCAGAGGCGTGCGACGTCCGGGGCAGGGGGCGCCGCCTGCACGAGAGCGGCAAGGCCGTACCACTCCTGCAGCAGCACGAGCCCAGCCGGGTCGAGGTCGGCAGGAAGGATCCGCTCGAGGAGCCGCCCGGCGAGTGCATCGAGCTCGGCCACCGCATGCCGGTCGTCGACGCGCTTGCGGTCGTGGACGGCCGCGGAGACCTGGCGCAGGATGCGGACGCGATCGGCCAGGCCGAGATCGGCGACGAGCGCGCCGGCGTGACCCAGGAGGGCGTCCCAGTCGGCGTCCCCGGCCAGGAGCGGCAGGTGGCGTTCGCCGGCGGACCCGCCGCGCACCGACAGGGCCAGAAGAGCCCCCTCGACCCCGCAGCGGCCCAGGAACCCGCATCGCCCGACCGGGTCGTGCCCGAGCTGCTCGATCACGAGATCGCGCCAGCTCGGGTGCACCCACGTCACGGCTGTCGGCGGTACGCGTCGCAGGAAGTGATCCTCCAGCCGGTCGACGAGGGCCGCAACCGGCTGGGCGAGCTCGTGCCGGTGGCGCCTGACCGCAGCGGCCAGGTCGCGCTCGGGCACCGGCCCGGGCGGCGCGTCGAGCATCGCGACGAGGATGTCGCGGTGGTCGGCGTCGAGCGCGGCGAGCGAGGCGGCCATCGCGTCAGTGGGACTGCCGATCTCGAACGCGATGCTCTCGGCGATCTCCGCGCCGGGGGCGTCGCCCTCGAGCTCCGCCAGCCGCCCGGCGACGAGTCGCCGGATCCGCTCCGGGGTGAGATAGGGATCGCTCACGATGTTCGCGGCCTGCGCCCGGATCACCCGGCGGGGGCCGGCTCCGAGCCCGGCGGCGACCGCGTGGCGGAACAGCATCAGCGCCTTCTCGCCGTCCGTCAGGTCGGTCGCGTCCACCATGACCTCCCCCGGCCTGGGGAACCGCTGGAGGCCGTTCTCGCGATGGATGCGGCGGAGGGCGGCATGGAGGGGAGCGGGCCGGGACGTCCAGACGAGGACGTGCCGATCGTCGAGGTGCTGCAGGATCCGGTCGAGGTCGAGCGCCCACCGCTCGGCCGCGTCCGCGCGGTACTCGGTCGAGCCGAACGCATCATCGGCGATGAACATCTGCCGGCCGTCGCGGCGATACGCGCGCCAGAGCGCGTCCGGATCGGTGCACTCGCATACCTCCCACCCCTGGCAGAGCCGCACCAGCCCGAGCATCCGGGCGGCCGCGGTCTTGCCCATCTCGGGCGGCCCCGAGAGCACCGCGAAGCGGTGCCGCCCGACGACGTCGCAGCAGCGCTGGTAGGCGCCGGTCGCCACGAACGTCGGAGCCAGCGCCCGCGCGGCGCCAAGATCGAACGTCGAGTCGCGGCCCGCATCGGCCCCCACGAGGTCGTCGAGGCCGCGCACCCCGAGGACGGCCGGCACCCTGAGCCAGAGGTCGGCGCGATCGTCGATCAGGCGGCCCAGCTCGGCCCGGCCGAGCACGACGATGTCGGCCTCGCCCGGGAGATGCTCCGAGGCGAGCGAGCACAGGTCGGCGTTCCCGGTCGCATTCGTGAGCACGATCACGCTGCCGCCGGGCTCTGCCTCGATGCCGCCGCCCAGCGCTTCGGCGAGGCGGTTACGCGCATCCCAGTTCGTGGTGGCCCAGCGCGGGAACCACACCACGCAGGCGACGGTCGGCCCGGCAACGGGGCGGCGGGCCAGCGCCTGCGCGGAGTGCGCCGAGATCGTCGCCCACCGGGTGGTATCCGCCTCCCCCAGCCACGCCTCCGGAGCGACCCCGTGCGCCGCCAGGAGCTCCGTGCACACGAATTCGAACTGCAGCCAACCGAGCGCGGTCAGGTCATAGCGGGTCACCACGACCAAGGGTACGCCCGCCGAAGTGGGAATTCATGCCCCGGTGGGGCTGGCCATCCCGGTGTACGGGATGCGCTCGGGCGCCGCGTAGGTGCCGACCTTTGCGGTCGTGATGCCGGTCCGCCACAGGCCGTACGCGAGCATCGCGCCGAACCCGACGCCGTCGCAGAC
The DNA here is from genome assembly GCA_025928655.1 of Thermoleophilia bacterium. GTDB lineage: Bacteria > Actinomycetota > Thermoleophilia > Gaiellales > JAICJC01 > JAICJC01. The sequence continues at coordinate 37,932 of JAICJC010000020.1, forward strand.
CGGCACGCCGACGGCGTCCTGCACCGCCCGGGCGACGTCCGCCATTCCGCCGCAGGCGAGGATGAGCGACTCGGCGCCGCGCTCCTCGACCGCCCGCCGCGCGGCGGCCACGATCGCCGTCGTGGTGTCGGGATGGTCGGCGCCCTGGTCGGCGACCGGGATGTCGAGGGCGAGCACGCCGGCGCAGCGGCGCAGGACCCCGCGGGCGTCGATCATGTCCTCGAGCGCCGGGATGCCGCGGGGCAGGGTCGTGATCACCGCGAACCGCCCGGAGACGAGCCCCGCAGCGAGGAACGCGGCCTCGCCGATGCCGATCACCGGCGCCGCCGTCAGCTCGCGGGCGGCGTCGAGCCCGGGGTCGCCGAAGCACGAGATCAGGTAGCCGTCGAGGCCTGCGTGGGCCTGCACCATCGCCGCCACCTCGCCCACGGCGACGGCGGTGTCGGCCGCGCTCTCGATCGAGCTCGGCCCCCGGGCGGCGGTGACGGCCACGACCTCGCACCCCGCCGGCAGGGCGGCGTGGGCGACGCCGGCCATCGCGTCGGTGTGGCGGTGGTCGGTGTTCGGGTTGAGGAGGCCGAGGCGGAAGCTCACGCCGTGACCCCGGCGGCGGCCGCCGGCGCGGCCGCGAAGTCGTCGTGCACGGAGAGGAACCGGCCCGTACCGGGCGGGACGACGATCTCGCCGTCGCGGTGGACCGTGATCCCGCGCACGAGGGTGCGCACGCACCGGGCGCGGCTGGCCCGGCCGTCGAACGGCGACCACGGGTTCTTCGAGTGCTGCTGGCTCTTCGCGTCCACCGTCCACTCGTGCTCGAGGTCGAACAGGGCGAGGTCGGCGTCCGCGCCGGGCAGGATCGTGCCCTTGCGCGGGTAGAGGCCGATCGTGCGCGCGGCGTTCGTCGAGCTGAAGCGGGCGAAGGCGTCGAGCGGCATGCCGCGCCGGTGGTAGGCCTCGTCGAGCACGAGCGGCACCGTCTCCTGCATCACCTGGCATCCGAGCGGCGCGGCGAAGATGTCCTCCCAGCCCGGCTCCTTCTCCTCGATCGTGTACGCGCAGTGGTCGGAGACCAGGCTGTCGAGCGTGCCGTCCAGCACCCGCTCCCACATCCCCTCGACCAGCTCCCGCGGGCGCAGCGCCGGGGCGCAGCGGCCGTAC
>JAICJC010000072.1 GCA_025928655.1 Thermoleophilia bacterium
ACGTGGTCGCCGCGATCGAGAAGCTGTCCGCCTACTGATGAACCGGAGGAGCTGACCTCACATGGCCACTGGAACACTCGTCGACGTCGTCATGCCCCAGATGGGCGTGAGCGTGTCCGAGGGAACGATCACCCGCTGGGCCAAGGCCGTGGGTGAGACGATCGAGGCCGACGAGACCATCGTCGAGATCTCGACCGACAAGGTCGACACCGAGGTCCCCTCCCCCGCATCCGGCGTGGTGCGCGAGCTCTTCGCCGGAGAGGGCGACACGGTGCCCGTCAACACCCGCATCGCCGTGATCGACACGGGCGGCGAGGGCGGTGGCGGTGGCGACGACACCCCCGCCGAGGCGCCGCAGGAGGCGCCGGCCGAGCCCCGGGCCGAGGCGGCGCCCGCCCCGGCCGAGCCGGCCGCGCCCGCGGAGGGCAACGGCCACAATGGCGACGGGCGCACCTTCGTGAGCCCGGTGGTCGCGCGGATGGTGTCCGAGCACGGCCTCGACATCAACGCCATCCCCGGCACCGGCCGCGGCGGCCGCGTGACCAAGAAGGACGTGCAGGGGTTCATCGATTCCGGCGCCGCCGCCGCGCCGGCCCAGGCGCCCGAGGTGCACGACGTGCCCCACTTCGCGCCGCCCGAGGCGCCGGAGACCGCCGAGCCGGCGGATCCCGCCCCGGCCCCGCCGGCCGCGCCGGCCGCGCCGACAGTGGAGGTCGCCGCCGCGGGCGAGGCAGGGCCCGGCGAGGAGCTCTACCGCTTCAACACGATCCGCAAGGTGATCGCGCGCCACATGCGCCACTCGCTCGAGACGGCCGCCCAGGTGACGACCGTGATCGAGGTCGACATGACCGGCGTCGTCAACCTGCGCCGGAAGTGGAAGCCGGAGTACCAGAGCCGCTACGGCGTCAACCTGACCTACGTCCCGTTCGTCGCCCGCGCCACCATCGACGCGATCGGCCGCTGGCCGTGGGTGAACGCGGAGGTGCGGGGCGAGACCGCCCTGATCAAGAGGTACGTGAACCTGGGCATGGCCGTCGCCGTCGACGACGCCAAGGGCCTGATGGTGCCCGTCATCCAGCATGCCGAGGAGAAGAACCTCGTCGGCCTGTCCCGCTCGGTCATCGACCTCGCCGACAAGGCGCGGACGAAGACGCTCTCGAACGACGAGATGAGCGGGGGCACCTTCACGATCACGAACCCGGGCGTGTTCGGGGCGCTGATCGGCACGCCGATCATCCCCGAGGGCCAGGTCGCCATCCTCGACGTCGAGGCGATCGTGAAGCGCCCCGTCGTCGTGACCGACGACCACGGCAACGACGCCATCGCCATCCGCCACATGATGTTCCTCTGCCTCAGCTACGACCACCGGCTGGTGGACGGGGCATACGCGGCCCAGTTCATGGCCCAGGTGAAGACGAACCTGGAGAGCTGGGACGAGCAGGCGTTCGGCCTTTGACGTGGGACAGCCGATGGTTCTCGGAATGGGGGAGCCCATGGTTCCCCCATTGACCCCCTCCTCCAGCCGCGGTTCCCGTGACTGAGGGCGCCTACCTCTACGACCTGCGAGGCCCTCAGCCCTACGCCGGCGTGCTGCGCCTGCAGCAGGAGCTGGCCGCGGCCCGCTCGCAGCAGGCGATCCCCGATACGGTCGTCCTGCTCGAGCACGAGCCGGTGATCACGCTCGGCTCGCGGGCCGTGCGGGCGGAGGAGCTGCCGCTCGCGGAGGAGGAGTACGCCGCCCGCGGGATCGAGATCGTCGAGGTGCCGCGGGGCGGGCGCTCGACCTACCATGGCCCGGGGCAGCTCGTCTGCTACCCGATCCTCGACCTGAACGGGCGCGGGCGCGACCTGCGCCGGCACGTGCGCGGCCTCGAGCGGACGATCGTGCGCACGCTGGCCGGCTTCCGGGTCGAGGGCCGCGGGCTGGAGGGGCCGCACCAGAGCGGCGTCTGGGTGGACGACCGCAAGATCGCGTCAATCGGCGTGCGCTGCGCGCGCTGGGTGACGAGCCACGGGCTGGCCCTGAACGTCGACCTCGACCTGGGCGTCTACGAGCTCTTCGACGCGTGCGGCCTCGGCGGCGCCCGCTTCACCTCGATCGCGGCCGAGACGGGCCGGCCGGTCACGACCGACGAGGTGCGCGGGCCGCTCCTGGAGGCGCTGTGCGAGGCGTTCGACCTCGAGCTCGAGCCGGTCCCGGCGGAGGATCATGCCCTGGTCTGAGCTTCAGAAGGCCCGGCCCGAGTGGATGACCGTGCGGGCGCCGTCGCCGAACGGCCGCTTCACCGAGCTGCGCGGCCTGATCCGCGAAGGCGGGCTGCACACCGTCTGCGAGGAGGCCCGCTGCCCCAACATCGGCGAGTGCTGGGGCCGGGGCACGGCCACGTTCCAGATCCTCGGCGATGTCTGCACCCGCGCCTGCCGCTACTGCGCCGTCACCTCCGGCCGGCCGGAGTCGGCCCCGGAGCCGCTCGAGCCGCTGCGGGTCGCCCGCGCGGTCGAGCGGATGGGCCTGCGGCACGTCGTCGTCACGTCGGTCGACCGCGACGACCTGCCCGACCGCGGGGCGGGTCACTTCGCCGCCACGATCAGGGCGATCCGGCGGGCAAACCCCGGCTGCGGCGTCGAGGTGCTCGTGCCCGACTTCCTCGGGTTCCGGGACGAGGCGCTGCGGACCGTGCTCGAGGCGGCGCCCGAGGTCTTCAACCACAACATCGAGACGGCGGAGCACCTCTACCGGCGGGTGCGGCCGAAGGGGGACTACCGCAAGGCGCTCGACCTGCTCGACCGGGCCAAGGACGTCTGGGCGGAGCTGCACCCGGCACGGCCGCCGCTGATGACGAAGTCGGGCATGATCGTCGGGATGGGCGAGTCCGACGACGACGTCCTCGGCGTCATGCGCGACCTCCGCGCGCACCGCGTCGACGTGGTCACGATCGGCCAGTACCTGCAGCCGACCGAGCGCCACCTGCCGCTCGACCGCTGGGTGACGCCCGAGCAGTTCCGCCGCTACCGCCAGGAGGGCCGGGCGATGGGCTTCGGCTCGGTGTTCGCCGGCCCGCTCGTGCGCTCGAGCTACCGGGCCGAGGAGCAGCGGCTCGCGGCCGAGGGCGGCTCGCGGGCCGTCGCCCACTGAGCCCGCCGCCCAGAGCTGTGGGCCGCGCACCAGAAGGGGTCTGACCCCGTTCGGTGCGTGCTCGCCTCCGTAGACTGGCAGGGTGAGCAGGTTCCGCATCCTGGCGTGGGGCGTCGACGACGACTCGCCGCCCGTGGTGTGCCTGCACCGGGCGCGCGGGCATGCGCGCCGGTTCGAGCGGCTGGCGCGGATGATGGCGCGCGGGCGCCGCGTGATCGCCTACGACCTGCGCGGGCACGGCCGCTCACCGTGGTCGGGACCGCACACGCTCGACCAGCACGTGGCCGATCTGGACGAGGTGTTAGAGGAGGCCGGCGCCGGCCAGGTCGTCCTCGTGGGCGACGGGTTCGGGTGCCGGGTGGCGCTCGCCTACACCGCGGCCCACGGCAGCCGCGCCATGGCGCTCGCGCTCCTCGACCCGCCGCTGCGCCCCGACCGCCGGCAGCTGCTCGAGCTCGCCGCCGCGGAGCGGCGCCGCAGGGTGTACGTGAACGCCGACGTCGCGATCGCCGACTGGCCCGGCTACCTGGGGCTCCACCACACGCCCCGGGCGCTGATCGAGGAGGACGTCGCCGAGCACCTGGTCGTCGACCAGGACGCCCGCCTCCGCTTCCGCTACAGCTGCGACGCCGCGGCGGCGGCGCTCGAGGCGATGGCCGGGGAGGCCGAGGGGCTGAAGGAGATCGTGTGCCCGACGCTGATCGTGCGCGGCGAGCGGTCGGAGATGCTGAGCGCGGCCGACGCCGAGTGGGCCGCCGCGACGCTGCGCCGGTGCCGGGTGGAGGTCGTGCCCGGCGGCCACGCGCCGCTGTGGGATGCGCTGGCCGAGAGCGGCGCGTTCGTGCGCAGCTTCGTCGCGGCTCAGCGCGCGAGGGCGTAGGCGATCACGCCGACGAGGACGAGGACGAGCGACCCGATCGGCACCCACGCCGAGCCGGAGCGCAGGTCGGTCACGCGGTCGCCCGGCGCCGGCGGCGGGTACATCGGCTCGTCGCCCGCGGCGATGCGCCCGGCCAGCGCCTGGGCGCCATCGGCCTTCACCAGCGCGGCGACCACCTCGGACGGGACGCCGAGCTGCGCCGCGATCTCGTCGTCCCCCGCGCCGCCGTCGTGCAGGGCCATGTAGCGGCGCACCTGGTCGTCCGACATCGCGAAGTCGGTCGCGTCCTGGGCCGCGAACCGGAGCGAGAGGAAGCGGTTATCCGGCGACGGGGACGGCAAGCTCCGCCCAGCGTTCGAACATCGCCCGGCCGGCGGCGCGCATGCCCTCCTCGGCGCCGTCGAACTCGGACATCAGCCGCTCCATCCCGCCCTCGCCCAGCACCCGGTCGGCGTACGCGGCGTACTCGGGCACCGTCGCCCACTCCCGGGCCATCTCCGGCAGCACCTCCATGTGGAACTGGATGCCGTAGGCGGCCCGGCCGTAGCGGAACGCCTGGTTGGGGAACGCCGGCGACGACGCGAGCAGCGTCGCGCCCTCGGGCAGGTCGAACGTGTCGCCGTGCCACTGGAGGGCCGGGAAGGACCCCGGCAAGCCGGCGAAGATCGGATCGGCGGCGCCCTCCGGGGTCAGCGCCACCGGCAGCACGCCCACCTCGGGCTGCGGGCCGGCGTAGACGCGGGCGCCGAGGCCGGCGGCGAGCAGCTGGACGCCCAGGCACGCACCGAAGTAGGGCACGCCGGCCCGCACCGCCTCGCCGATGGCCCGCTTCTCGCCGGCCAGCCAGGGCAGCTCGGCGTCGTCGTTGACGCTCATCGGGCCGCCCATCGCGACGATGGCGTCGAAGTCCGTCAGGGCCGGGAGCCGATCGCCCTCGTCGAGCTCCACCCGGTGCAGCCGCGCGCCCCGCTCGCGCAGGACGGCCTCGTACTCGCCGGGCGGCTCGCAGGCGATGTGCTGCAGGACGACGACGTCCACGATCACTCGCCCTCGTTCTGGTTCCCGCGCGCGATGGCGCGCAGGTCGAGCGCCGTGTCGAGCACCTCCTCGTCGACTCCGTGGTCGCGGGCGACCTCGCGCAGCGAGCGGCCGGAGGCGGCGGCGTCCTTCACGATCGCGGTCGCCCGGTCGTAGCCGATGTACGGGTTGAGCGCGGTGGCGACCGCCAGCGTGCTCTCGGCGTGGCGCTCGCAGTTGGCCTCGTTCGCCTCGATGCCGTCGACGCAGCGCTCGGCGAGCAGACGGCAGGCCGCGGCCAGCAGGCCGATCGAGCCGAGCAGGTTGCGGGCCATGAGCGGGATCTGCACGTTCAGCTCGAAGTTGCCCTGGAGCCCGCCGACCGCGATGGCGGCGTCGTTCCCGATCACCTGCGCCGCGACCTGGCAGGCCACCTCGGGGATGACCGGGTTGACCTTGCCGGGCATGATCGAGCTGCCCTTCTGGAGCTCGGGCAGGACGATCTCGGCCAGGCCGGCGCGGGGGCCGGAGCCCATCCAGCGGAGATCGTTCGCGATCTTCGTGAGCGAGACGGCAACGGCGCGCAGGGCGCCGGACGTCTCGACCAGGCCGTCGCGGTTCGCCTGCGCCTCGAACGGGTCGGCGGGCGGGTGGATGCGAAGGCCGGTGTCGTCCGCCAGGCGCGTGCGCACGCGGGCCGCGAACTCCGGGTGGGTGTTCAATCCGGTGCCGGTGGCGGTGCCGCCGAGCGGGATCTTCGCCAGCCGCTCGAGCGTCGCGTCGACGCGCGCGCCGCCCTCGCGCATCTGGGCCGCGTAGCCGCCGAACTCCTGCCCCAGCGTGACCGGGACGGCGTCCATGAGGTGGGTGCGGCCGGACTTGACGACGTCGGCGAACTCGCCGGCCTTGGTCTGCAGGCTGGCGGCGAGCCGGTCGAGCGCCGGGCGCAGGTCGTGGACGATCCGGTCGAGGGCCGCCAGGTGCACGGCCGAGGGGAAGACGTCGTTGGACGACTGGCCCATGTTCACGTGGTCGTTCGGGTGCACGCCCTCGCCCGCGAGGGTCGCGATCACCTCGTTGGCGTTCATGTTGGACGATGTCCCGGAACCGGTTTGGAAGACGTCGATCGGGAACTGGTCGTCGTGGTCGCCGTTCGCGACCTGGTCGGCGGCGGAGGCGATGCGGTCGGCGATGCCGGCGTCGAGCAGCCCGAGGTCGGCGTTCACGCGCGCGGCGGCCGCCTTGATCCGGCCCAGCCAGTGGACCACGGCCGCCGGGATCGGCTCGCCCGACACCGGGAAGTTCTCGACCGCCTTGCGCGTCTCCGCGCCCCAGAGCTCGCGCGGTGCGGTGGTCTCGGTCATGGCATGGACATTACTCCCGGTCGGTCCCCCGGGCGGGCGGTGGCACCGTGCCAGGTCCTCGCCAAGCGGCTCACGCCGCCAACACCACACTAGAATCGCCATCACGCGTTTGGCGACCGGCGAGCCCACCGCGCATCCGCGTCGGGATGGCTTGCGGTCCGCTCAGCTGAGGAAATTGCGTTGTCGCCCCGTCAACCTACAACCGCGACCGGTGTACCACCACCGCCTGGCCCGTCGGCGCGCAGCGCGAATCTCCGAGCTAACCGACGACGCGACACCGAGCCTGAGCGTCGCATTCGGAAGTGTCTTCACGGGTTCGGCCTGCGGTTCCGCGTCGACTATCCGGTCAGAGTAGAGACCGGCCGTCTAGTGCGGCCCGACATCGCTTTCACCCGAGCCCGAATCGCGGTTTTCCTAGACGGCTGCTTTTGGCATGGTTGCCCAGAACACGGCCGTCGACCGAACATCCGGAATCAGTCCTACTGGGGGCCGAAGATCGCCTCGAACATCCTCCGGGATGCGGCCCACACGGAGGCACTACGCGCCGCCGGTTGGACTGTCTTGAGGTTCTGGGAACACGACGCACCTGAGGATGCAGCCCGCGCGATCCGGGACACCTATGCGGCAGCCCTCAGGTTGTCAGAGCGGCAAGCCACCGATCCAAGCCGATGATCCGCCCGCTCTCGAGGAGCGCCTTGAGCCGCGCGGGGGTACCTCGAACATTCGGCGCCTCGAGTTCATGCACGACCTCCAGTGCTGCCGGACATATGTGCACGACCGCGTCAAAGAGCCAGCCGTTGCCTTCGGTGCTGGTTGCGTTCGCCACTAATCGCGCCGGATCGAACTCGTTCGTCACCCAGACGTACTCAAACGGTTCGCGCCGGAGGTTGCAGTCGATGTATGTCCGAAAGTCGAAAAGCATCTGCTTCTCGCGGTCGGCACGTACGGACCACTTGGCGCTGGCTAGAACGCGCCGGCCACTGGAAGTTACGGCATGCAGATCAACCTTCTCGTCTTTGTCGCCCTCCCGCGGCGGCCGGAACCCGTCGATGGCCTGGATTGGGGTCTGCGTGCCGACGACTGGGAGATCATCTCTATTGATACGACCGATCACCCCTGCTAGAACGTCTTCGAAGCCGCGACCGAGAAGGTTCTTGCGCTTGTTCTCGCTTGCGATGTGCGCGCGTACCCGCCGGAGTACGTACCGAACCGTGTCGTCGGTCGGCGCATACGGCGGGTCGGCGAAGAGGGACTCGACGATGCGGCGAAGTTCGGGGTCATCATCGGGCTCGGGCATCGGCCGCGAAAACTGCGCCATCTGCGCGTGTGCTCGTGCTTCGAGAGCGTGCTGAAGCTTGGTCTCCTCGTCAGCGAGTCGCTTGATCACCTGGCGGAACATCCAATCAAGCTCATCGGATAGGGAGAGAGGTTCGACTCCGAACTCGGTGGCGAGCCACGAGTGGAATGCGAGAGTCCGCGCGTACCATGGCCGGCCTGGCTGGGCCTTATCCGACTCGTAGCAGTGCGCCAGCCCCGTAGTCGGATCTGCCCACAGGAGAAGTTTGTAGACGTCTCTCCAAGCGCTTCCCGGTTCGAGTCGCCGTGTCCCGAAGTAACGGTCAATGAGGCCGACGCGTGCGGGTTGGCTGAACGCTCCTCCGGCCCGATCCTTCACACGATCTTTGTAGCGAAGTCGGCGGATGTCGGCACCAAGACGTCCGCGACCGCAGCGGCGAGTGCCTTGGCCAGAGGTGGTGGGACGGCATTGCCGACCTGGCGGTAACGCGAATGCCGCGCTCCGTTCTTCAACTGTCCCTGCGTCCCGCGAGGGGCCGTAACGAAATGGAAGCTATCTGGAAAGCCCTGGATGCGGGCGGCCTCCCTCACCGAGAGACCGCGCGGGGTCAAGTAGTGGTAGGCGAAGTCTGCCTTTGTGTTGGCAGTCCAGGCCAGCCAGTCCGGATGGAGACGCCGATATGCGTAGTAGTGCCGACGGGCCAACCGCTCGCCGTCGCCCGACGGCCCCCACTTTGATCCGGTGAGGTACCTCTGCAGGAGTTCCTTCGGGAGGTCGTACACGTTCCCTCCAGGCGGAATCGCCTCGAGCCGGCGGCGCGTGTCTTCCCGGGTACGCGACGGCTCATGGTCTTGCGGCGATGGGCTGCCTCGTCGCATGACCTCCTGGTAGGCGGACTCGGGCCTCGTCGAATAACGGTCACCCGGCTCCACGAGATCGCTAAGAGCTTGGCGGACTGTGACGGCGCGTATGTCCTGGGGATTGTGGAGAATCGCCCAGAGGTCTTCGTTGACATCGAGCAGCGCCTCAGAGGGCTGCCCGCTGTGACCGTTGCGAAGCACCCGAGTGATCCCCGTTCCCATCGGGACGCTCAGAGCCCGAAGCTCCGTTTGCACACCCATGAAGACCAACCGCGCCCGCCGTTGCGGCGTCCCGAAGTCTCCCGCATCAACGACAGCCGAAACGACACGGTAGGCCCCGGCGAGAGAAAGATCACGCTCGATCTGCCGCCGCACGGCTCCGCCACGGAGCTGGCTCATGCCAACGACGTTCTCGACGATGAGGGCCTTTGGCCGCAACGCATTCAGCAGCGCGACGAACTCGCGGTAAAGCCGATTGCGAGGGTCGTCTATGAGCCGGTCATGATTGCGAACTTGGCTGAATGCTTGACACGGCGGCCCTCCTACAAGCAGGTCCAGGCCAGTGCAAGACACTGCCTCCACCAAGGCGTCATGGTTCGCCCGTCGTGTGAGATCGCCTTGCACGAGGGTAGTAGAGGGGAAATTCCGCTTGTACGTCGCGCAGGCGTCGGGATCGTGGTCGGCCGCCGCGACGACGTGGTACCCGGCGCTCACGAGACCTAGGCTGAGGCCTCCGGCCCCGCAGAAGAGGTCGACGGCAGTGAGGAGTTCTTGGTCGCTCACCCGGGCAATCCTACGCTTGATGGCGGACGCGGCGACTTGATCGGAACGAACACGCGTTCGATTGTAGAGAACAGGTCGGACAACGGCCCAGTACCCTCCCCGCGTGCCCGCGAATGTGACTCTCGAGCCGTGGGGGAGCGGCGATCTGCCGCTGCTGGAGCGGCTGCTGGGCGATCCGGTGATGACCGAGCACCTCGGCGGGCCGGAGAGCCCGGCGCAGCTGCGGGAGCGGCAGGGCCGCTACGAGCGGGCCGAGGACGGCGATCGGATGTTCAAGATCGTCGACGTGGAGAGCGGTGAGGGCGTCGGCTCGGTCGGGTTCTGGACGAAGGAGTGGCGCGACGCCGAGGTCTACGAGGTCGGGTGGATGGTCGTGCCCGAGGCCCAGGGCCGCGGGATCGCCGTCGCGGCGACCGAGCAGCTGATCGAGCTCGCCAGGCGCGACGCGAAATACCGCTTCGTGCACGCCTTCCCCAACGTCGACAACGCGCCGTCGAACGCGATCTGCCGCAGGCTGGGGTTCGAGCTGCTCGAGGCGCGCGAGTTCGAGTACCCGGAAGGGCACTGGATGACCTGCAACGACTGGCGCCTCGACCTGGGCGCACACGGCCAGGTCTAGGGCCGCCCGCCCGCAGCCCAAGCGCCGGCAGTCGCGAAGGATCGGCCAGAGATGCATCGCCGGCGCCGTCACGGAAGAGCGACGAACGGTGCCCGAACTGTCGCGAAAACGTCAATGACACATGCCGATGGCGCCAAGTGCCCGGTCGCCGCCTTTCAGCCAACCAGCCCATCGCGCGGCTGCCACCTGGGCTCAACATAGCTTCTGCGCTATGATCCGTCGATGGCCTGGAAGCCGCGTGGGGCGCCGTCGCCATCGGCGCCATCCTGGCCGGCGGGGTGTGCGGCGTCCATGCCTCGCGCCGGCGATAGTGGCTTCCGCTCCTCCCGCTGCCCATCTTCGCCGCCGGCGGCGTCGCCCTCTCATTCGCGTTCTCGAACACCCACGCCTTCTCGGCAGACGGCGACTGGTCGGCCCGCGCGGTCGTCGCCTTCGGCGGCATTTGGTTCGGCCTCATCGCCACGGCCGTGCTGCTCGCCGTGCTCGCGATCCGTGCAGCGGTCATCGCCGCCTCGGCCTGAGGCCCGCCCTATTCCGTGGAGTATTTGGGCTGGGCTTTCTCGCCGCGGATGCGGGCGACGGCGTGGTTTGCGGCCAGGGCGGCTTCGGAGAAGCCGACCGTGATGAGGGTGATCTTGCCGTCGAAGCCGGCGACGTCGCCGGCGGCGTAGACGCCGGGCAGGTTCGTCTCGCAGCTTTGGTTGACCTTGATCTGGCGCTTGTTTGCGAACTCGAGGCCCCAGTCGGCGATCGGGCCCAGGTGCGACACGAACCCAAGCAGCGTCACCAGCTCGTCGCAGGGCACCTCCACCGTCTCGCCGGTGTCGGTGTTCTCGACCGTGATCTGCTCCAGCCGCCCGTTCCCGGCCGCGGCCCGCACCTCGCACGGCACCATGATGTCGACCCGGCCCTCGCCGGCCAGGCGCCGCACCTCGTTCACCGACGATTCCAGCCCCCGGAACCGCTCCCGGCGGTGGATGAGCGTGATCGGCGCCGCCGCCGTGTCCTGCAGCCCCAGCGCCCAGTCAAGCGCGGAGTCACCGCCGCCGACCAACACGACGCGCTTGCCCGAGAACGCCTCCTTGCGCTTCACGAAGTAGTGCAGGCCGTTGCCCTCCCACCGCTCCAGATCGGGCAGATCGAGCTTGCGCGGATTGAACGCGCCGTGCCCGGCGGTGATGATCATCGCGCGCGTGAGCAGCGTCTCCCCCGCCGCCGTGCGCAGCTCGATCACCCCATCATCACGATGGCAGATCGTCTCCACCACCTCGCCCAGACGCACGTCGGGCTCGTACTGCATGGCCTGATCGGTCAACCGGTCGATCAGCTCCTGACCGTTGATCCGGGGATACCCGGCCACATCGAAGATGTGCTTCTCCGGATACACCGCGCTCACCTGGCCACCCAACTGCTCCAGACTCTCGATGATCCGCACGCTCGCATCGCGGTGACCGCCGTAGTAGGCAGCCGCGAGCCCGGTCGGCCCGCCGCCGATGACCGTGATGTCGACGATCTGCTCGGAAGTCACGATCGGCAGTCTAGTCCTGGCCTTCGAGGCGGTGCTTGTGACAGCCGCCACCCCACGCCAATCCGCAAGAACATGCGGATTGCGCGACGGCGGGAGCGGAGCTTGTGAGCGGTGCTATAGTCGCGGTCGGTGCTCGGCGATTGGGCAGCTCTGCTCGTATTCGCGGCGATCGCATTCGTGATCCCGTCCAGCCTGTTGTTCGCAACGTTCGCCCTCGCCACACGCACCTCCCGGCACGCCGGCGACAAGAGCATCCCGTTCGAGTCCGGCGTCTCGTCCCAGACGTTCATGCCGGGGCGCTTCACGATCAGCTACTACATGACCGCGATGCTCTTCATCGTGTTCGACATCGAGATCGTCTTTCTCTACCCGCTGGCCCTGGAGCTCCATGCGCTCAAGTGGTTCGGCCTGACCGAGATGGTCACGTTTGTGGTGCTCCTCGTGGTGGCATACGTCTACATCTGGCGCAGGGGGGCACTCGAATGGCGGTGACGCCGGTCCATATCGACCGCGCGATCAGGTCCGAGGATCTGGAGCAGTACATCATGCTGACGACGGTCGAGAAGGCGGTCGCGTGGGCGCAGTCCAACTCCATCTGGCCGGCGGGCTTCGGGCTCGCCTGCTGCGCGATCGAGATGATGTCGCTGCCGTCCCCGCGCTACGACATCGCCCGCTTCGGCGCGGAGGTGTTCCGCAGCTCCCCGCGCCAGGCCGACCTCCTGATCGTGTCCGGGCGCGTGTCCCACAAGATGTCCGCGCCGCTGCGGCAGGTCTACGACCAGATGCTCGTGCCGAAGTGGGTCATGGCGATGGGCGCCTGCTCGAGCTCCGGCGGCATGTTCGCGAACTACGCCATCCTCCAGGGCGTCGACAAGATCGTCCCGGTGGACGTGCACGTCCCCGGCTGCCCTCCCCGGCCCGAGGCCGTGCTCGACGGGTTCCGGCTGATCCAGCGCAAGATCCGCGCCGGCATCCCTCCCGCCTACGAGATGGAGAAGTCGAAGGCGTGACGGCGGCCCAGCTTGCGACGGCGGTTCGCTCGGCCGTGCCCGGCTCCGTGGTCGGGCACGAGAAGGGCCTCGACATGCCCACGCTCACCGTGAAGCCGGAGAAGCTGGTCGACGTCTGCACCTACCTGCGCGACGAGCAGGGCAAGAACTTCCTCTCGGCGGTGTCCGCCGTCGACCACCTCGGCTACGGCGACGAGGTCGCCGGCTACTTCGGCACCGAGCGCGGCCGCGACATCAACTCCACCGGGAGCTGGGGTGCGCCCATCACGCCGGAGCCGCCGCCGAAGCGGTTCGCCATCCGCTACCACATGGCCCACGTCGGGGACGGCCCGACGGATCGCCTGCGGCTGCAGGTGTGGGTCGACGACGGCGAGGAGGTGCCGAGCGTCGTCTCCGTGTGGCCGACCGCCGACTGGCACGAGCGCGAGCAGTACGACCTGATGGGGATCGTGTTCGCCGGCCACCCCAACCTGCGCCGCCTGATCATGCCCCACGACTGGGACGGGCACCCGCTGCGCAAGGACTATCCCATCGGCGGCGAGCCGGTGCAGTTCACGGACGCGGAATGAGCACGGTCGAGCGCCCACCGGCCCCGGTCGAGCCCCTCTTCACCCCGGCGAAGATCCCGCCGGGCGCGCCGTCGAAGATCGACCCGCCCGCGGGCGAGGACCTGATCACGGTCAACTTCGGGCCGAACCACCCGTCGACGCACGGCGTGCTGCGCCTGATCGTGACGCTCGACGGCGAGGTGGTCGTCGGGCTCGACGCGGACATCGGCTACGTCCACACCGGGTTCGAGAAGAACTTCGAGCAGAAGACGTACTGGAAGGGCATCCCCTACGCGCCCCGGATGGACTACGTGGCGTTCTTCGCCAACGAGCTCGCCTACGTCGGCGCGGTCGAGAAGCTGATCGGGATTGAGGTGCCCGAGCGGGCCCAGTGGATCCGCACGCTCTTCGCCGAGCTCAACCGCCTCCACAGCCACCTGGTCTACCTCGGCACGTCGGGCGTGGAGATGGGCGCGATGTCGGTCTTCTTCTACTGCCTGCGCGAGCGTGACTACGTGCTCGACCTGTTCGAGATGGCGACCGGCGTGCGCATGCACGACCGCTACCCGCAGTTCGGCGGCGTGGCGGAGGACCTGCCCAAGGGCTTCTACGCCGAGTGCCGCAAGTTCTGCCGGATGATGCCGCGCCGGATCGACGAGTACCTCGACCTGCTGGCGGGGAACCCGGTCTGGGAGTCGCGCTACCGCGGGATCGGCACCATCTCGCCGGAGACCGCGATCGCGATGGGCCTCTCCGGCCCGAACCTGCGCGCGACCGGCGTCCCGTACGACCTGCGCCGCACCGACCCCTACTCGGTCTACCCGCAGCTCGACTTCGACGTCGTCGTCGGCGAGCGCGGCGACGCGTACGACCGCTTCCTGTGCCGGGCGAAGGAGATGTACGAGTCGGTGCGGATCATCGAGCAGTGCCTCGACAAGATGCCCTCCGGGCCGGTGATGGCGACCGACCGCAAGTACGTGCTGCCGCCGCGGGCCGAGCTGCACACCTCGATGGAGTCGCTGATCCACCACTTCAAGCTCGTGACCGAGGGCTTCCGCGTGCCGCCCGGCCAGGTGTACTTCCCGGTGGAGTCGGCCCGGGGCGAGTTCGGCTGCTACCTCGTCTCCGACGGCGGGACGCAGCCGTGGCGGGTGCATTTCCGGGCGCCGAGCTTCGTCAGCCTCCAGGTGACGGCGATGATGTCGGTGAACCGCTACGTCGGCGACATGATCGTCGTCGTCGGCTCGCTCGACGGCGTGATGGGCGAGGCGGACCGGTAGTGGATCCGGCCACCGCAGAGACGCTCGCGGGCGCGCTCGAGACGCGCCCGCAGATGCCCGCGCCGCTGCCCCCGGCCGACGCGGGCGCGCCGCTGCGCGACCGCATCCTGGCGGCAGTCGCGCTCTACCCGGAGCCGCGCTCGGCCCTGATCCCGGCCCTGCGCCTGGCGCAGCAGGAGTACGGCTGGCTCTCGACCGAGGCGTTCGAGCAGGTCGCCGACGCGACCGGGTTCACACCCGCGCTGTGCAAGTCGGTGGCGTCCTTCTACGACATGTTCCGGCTGCATCCGGCCGGGCAGCACGAGATCTGCGTGTGCACGAACATCTCCTGTGCCCTCGTCGGCGCCGGCGAGACGCTGCGGGAGTTCTCGCGCGAGCTCGGGATCGAGCCCGGCGCGACGACCGCGGACGGCAGGTTCACCCTGCGCACGGTCGAGTGCTACGGCGGGTGCGGATGGGGTCCGGTCGTGTCGGTGGACGAGCGCTACCACGAGCCGTTCGGCCCCGACCGGGTGAAGCCGCTCCTGGACGAGCTGCGAGGGGAGGCGGGATGAGCGAGCCGCGCAAGATCCTGCTGGACTTCGAGGGCGACCGCCGCGACATCCACGCCTATGAGCAGGCGGGCGGGTACGCCTCGCTGCGCACGGCGCTCGGGATGGAGGCCGGCGACGTGGTCGCGATGGTCGACACCTCCGGCCTGCGCGGCCGCGGCGGCGCCGGCTTCCCCACCGGGCGCAAGGCCTCGTTCCTGCCCAAGGGCCGCACCCCGGCCTACCTGTGCGTGAACGCCGACGAGTCGGAGCCGGGGACGTTCAAGGACCGCGAGATCATGCTGCGCAACCCGCACGCGCTGATCGAGGGCGTCCTGATCATGAGCTACGCGATGTCGGCCACCTCGGCGTTCATCTACATCCGGGGCGAGTACCGGACCGAGTTCGAGGTGCTGAAGCGGGCGCTCGAGGAGGCGCACGCCCGCGGCTACGTCGGCCGCAACGTGCTCGGGTCGGGCTACGACGCCACGGTCGTTCTGCACCGCGGCGCCGGCGCCTACATCTGCGGTGAGGAGACGGCCCTGCTCACCTCGCTCGAGGGCGAGCGCGGCCAGCCCCGCTCGAAGCCGCCGTTCCCCGCCGTCGCCGGCCTCTACGCCGCGCCGACGCTCGTGAACAACGTCGAGACGCTCGCCTCGATCCCCTACATCGTGCACATGGGCGGCGAGGCCTACGCCGCAATCGGCACGGAGCGGTCGAAGGGCACGCGCGTCTTCTCCCTCTCCGGGAACGTGAAACGGCCCGGGAACTACGAGCTGCCGCTCACGGCCACGCTGCGCGACCTGATCGAAGGCCACGGCGGCGGCATGCCCGAGGGGCGCACGATGAAGGCCATCATCCCGGGCGGCTCCTCCACGCCGCTGCTCATGCCCGACCAGCTCGACACGGGCCTCGACTACGAGTCGATTGCCGCCGCCGGCTCGATGGCCGGCTCCGGCGCGGTGGTCGTGATCGACGACCGCACCTGCATGGTGCAGCTGGCCCTGCGGGTGGCGGAGTTCTACCGCCACGAGAGCTGCGGCAAGTGCACGCCCTGCCGCGAGGGGACGAAGTGGGGCACCGACATCGTCCGCCGGATCGAGGACGGGTCCGCCAGGCAGGGCGAGGTCGACCTGCTCCTGAACGTGTGCGACCGCATCCTCGGCAAGAACCTGTGCCCGCTGGGCGACGCGTTCGCGATGCCGATCGCGAGCTACGTCACCCACTTCCGGGACGAGTTCCAGCGCCACGTCGACGAAGGCGGCTGCCCGTTCGTCGCCCAGAGCCCGATCGCGAGCCTCTACCACGACACGTCCGGGGTGCCCGCGTGAACACGTTCCACGACGCCTTCCTGGACGTGCGCCGGCGCATCGAGGAGGGCGAGGATCCCGAGCTGGTCGTGCCCGACCTGCTGCGGCTGGCCGCGGCCCAGGACGAGATCGACATGGCCGAGTCGCTCTACAAAGACGAGGCCGACGATGAATAGCCGGTGCCTGGCACCGGTTATTCGGGGAGGGGCGGGGTAGTGGCGACGGTCGAGACGAACACCGTCACGCTCACGATCAACGGACGTGAGATCACGGTGGCCAAGGGTCTCTCGGTGGTCGAGGCGGCGGCCGAGGCCGGGATCGAGATCCCCGTCTTCTGCTACGAGCCGCGCCTGGGCGCCGGGATCGGCGCCTGCCGCATGTGCCTGTGCGAGATCGAGGGCATCCCCAAGCTGCAGACGGCCTGCACGACGCCGGCCGCCGACGGGATGACCGTGAACTCGCACTCGCCCCGGGCCCGGGAGGGCCAGGACGCCGTGCTCGAGTTCCTGCTGCTGAACCACCCGCTCGACTGCCCCGTGTGCGACAAGGGCGGCGAGTGCCCGCTGCAGGACCTGACGTTCCGCTACGGCCCCGGCGTCACCCGCATGACGCTGCCGAAGCGCACGCAGGAGAAGCCGATCCCGATCTCGCCGCTGATCACGCTCGACCGCGAGCGCTGCATCCTCTGCTGGCGCTGCACGCGCTTCTCCGAGGGCGTCTCCGGCGACATGCAGCTCGTCGCCGAGAATCGCGGCGCCAACTCGATCATCACCACCTTCGAGGGCCGACCGTACACGAACGAGTTCTCCGGCAACGTGACCGAGCTCTGCCCCGTCGGCGCGCTCACGTCGTCCCCGTACCGCTTCCTGGCCCGGCCGTGGGAGATCCAGAACGTCCCCACCGTCTGCGGCGCGTGCGCGATCGGCTGCAACACGTCCGCCACGATCCGCGAGGGCAAGGTCAACCGCGTCCTCTCCCGCAACCACCCCGAGGTCGACGAGGGCTGGCTGTGCGACAAGGGCCGCTACGCGTTCGGCCACCTGCGCAGCCCCGAGCGCGTCACCCGCAACCTGATCCGGGGCGGGCGCGGCCTCGAGGCCGTCTCGACCACCGAGGTGCTCGACCACGTCGCCGACCGCCTGCGGGCCACCGTCGAGCGGTTCGGCCCCGGATCCGTGGCCGTGCTGGCCTCCGGCGAGCAGACGAACGAGGAAGCGCACGCCTGGGCCCGGCTCCTGTCCGAGGCACTCGGCGGCGGCGTGGGCGTCTGCGGGCCCGAGGGCGGCTCCTGGTGGGAGGACCTCGAGCCCTACGCGGCATCGATCGCCGACCTGGCCGGCGCGAGCGCGATCGTCGTCGCCGGCGACGCCGACCTCGGCCACCGCGCGCCGGTGCTGGAGCTGTGGATCCGCAAGGCCGTGCGCAACGGCGCGGGCGTCTTCACCCTCGGCCCGGGCGCGACCCGCCTGGACACGCTGCGCGGCGCGACCCACGTCTCCGCCGCGCCGGGCACCTCCCACACGGCCCTGCTCGACGCCGCCAGAGGCGAGGGCGCGCTGGCGGACGCCCTCCGGGGCGAGAACGCCGTCCTCCTGTGGTCGGGCCCGATGCGGGGCGAGGTGGCATCCGTGCTCGCCCACGTCGCCCACACCTCCGGCTGCCGCGTGCTGCGCACGCCGCGGGCGGCGAACGAGATCGGCATCGCCGCCGCCGGGCTCGGCACCGCCTCGGCGGAGCAGGCGCTCGAGCTGGCCGAGTCGGGGACGATCAAGGCGCTCGTGCTGCTCGGCGCCGACCCCGTCGGCGACTGGCATGCGGGCGAGCGGTGGCGAAACGCGCTCGCGCGCTGCTTCTTCGCCCTCCAGGTCGCGGGGTTCCAGAACGACTCGTCCGGCTGGGTGACCACGATCGTCCCGGAGTCGCAGAGCCTCGAGAAGGACGGCACGCTCGTGAACCTGGAGGGGCGCGTCCAGCGCCTGCGCGCGGCGGCGAAGACGCCCGCCGGTGTCTCGGACGGCTACGCCTGGGCGGCCGAGCTGGGCGCCCGCCTCGGCGTCGAGCTGCCGCACGACCCGCCGGCCGCGTTCACGGATCTGGCCGGCCGCCGGCCCGCGTTCGCCGGCCTGTCGTGGTCGGAGATCGGCGAGCGCGCGCCGCTCGGCGAGCGCACGCCCATCGCCGCTGCCCCGGCCGCGCCACAGGTGGCCGCGGCCGCCGTCCCCCAGACCGTCGTGGTCGGCTTCCGCGAGCTCATGTCGGGCGCGGCCGTCGACCACACCGAGGCGCTGCACTTCCAGCGCCGGCAGGGGATCGAGATCGCCTACGACGACGCGCAGGCCCTCGGCATCGCCACCGGCGACCGCATCCAGGTGACGCACGACGGCCGTGCCGTCACCGGCCCGGCGCTCGTCCAGCGCGGCCTGCGCCCGGGCGTCGTGCGCATGGCGGCGCGCGTCCCCCACGTGGGCCCCGGCTCGGTCGCCCCCGCGCCGCCGGAGACGGACGATGCCTGACGGCTTCATCGTCACGCTGATCAAGTCGCTCATCCTGGCCAACCTGGTCATGGGCGTCTTCGCCGTGCTCACCTGGGCCGAGCGGCGCATGCTGGGCCGGTTCCAGGTGCGGCTCGGCCCCAACCGCGTCGGCCCGTTCGGGCTGCTCCAGCCGATCGCCGACCTGCTGAAGCTGATCCGCAAGGAGAGCCTGCTCCCGGTCGGCGTGAACCCGGTGCTCTACCTGGCGGCGCCGGTGGTGTCGCTGTTCGCGTCGCTGGCCGTGTTCGCCGTCATCCCGTTCGGCGGCCAGGCGACCATCCCCGGCACCGACTTCAAGATCTTCCTGTGGATCTCCGACCCCAGCGTCGCCCTGCTCGTCGTCTTCGCGCTGGGCTCGCTCAGCTTCTACGGCTTCCTGGTCGGCGGCTGGTCGTCGAGCTCGAAGTACAGCCTGCTCGGCTCGATGCGGG